>CAZMLG010000460.1:0-1007 GCA_964566985.1 uncultured Intrasporangiaceae bacterium | reverse complement strand
CCACCTGATTGAGCAGCACATTCCGCCGCTTGTCAGCCTCATTGAGCGCCTCAGCAGCGGCCATCATGTCCGCAGACAGTTTCTTTAGTTCGTCATTCACTGCGGAACTTCCTCACTGGGTCAGCGCCCCGAAACTCGGCGTCCTTCTGTCGGATGATGATCTGTAGGTCGGGGTTTTGCTGCAGCACCTCCCACACCTTGGGACTGAGTGACCGCACAACCACACCCTTAGTTTCCTCGGTAGCCTGGATTACCTGAGCAGCTACCTCGTAGTCGATGGTCTGCGGTGAGCTGATTGGCCCGAACTCGGGATGCTCTGTCAGCCACTGCTTGATCTGGTCGAAGTTGCGTCCTCGGGATGCGAAGAAGCGGCCCTTATGCCCCCGCTGCTTCATGATCGCCTCATCCGTGCTGAAAGCGCGCGTAACGGCGGAGATCAGCTTCTGCTGCGTCTTTGCAAGGTCCTCATAGTCGGCGTTGTACATCAGCCGCGCCAGTACCCCTGATGCCTCGAAGATCGACCATTCATCGCTTCTCTCAGGGCATCGATCCAGAAACTCGTTGAAGTATATTCGAGCGAGTTGTGCTGATTCTCCTTTCAGCCTTTCCACTTGACTTTGAACCGTGATCATTGTGAGTGACTTCCTTTCTTCCGTTTGCCCGTTCATCATACACGCCCTCCCCACACCCTCTGCTTGATATGGGGAGTCGGCGATCAACCCCGGCGAGTTGTCCGGGTCGGCGCGAAGCGCCGGCTCCCGGGCACTCTCACCCGGAGTGGGATAGCGCAGACCCCCTCCCACACTCTCCACCCCTATTTGTGACCCCATGATATGATTCATTCGTCGTTAGCGACAGCGGGACCCTCCGTCCCTGGGAGCGGGAACCCGTCCCGGGGGGCAGCGATCGCCAACGAATGTAATCTATATCAGGGGGCAATTATTACTCGAATCGCGCGCGCCCGCGCGAGGGACAGTTAATCGCACAGTCTGATAGCATAGCCGTAT
>CAZMLG010000459.1:0-1008 GCA_964566985.1 uncultured Intrasporangiaceae bacterium | reverse complement strand
GGGCCCGCGGCAACACCGACCCCGGTCTGGTCATCGTCGAGGAGGACGGATCGCGGGGCGCGTGGTCCTTCGACGAGCTGGTCCGCCGCTCCGACCAGGTCGCCGCGGCGCTCGCGGCCCAGGGCATCGGCAAGGGTGACAGCGTCGTGGTGATGCTCGGCAACCAGGTCGAGCTGTGGGAGACCATGCTCGCCGTCATCAAGCTCGGGGCCGTGATCATGCCGACCACGACCGCCGTCGGACCCACCGACCTGATCGACCGGATGTCGCGAGGTGGCGCCAAGGCGGTCGTCTGCAACAGCGTGGACACCGACAAGTTCGCCGAGGTGCCGGGCGACTACGTCAAGGTCTCTGTCGGTGGCGGGTCCGGCTGGATCGACCACGCCACGGCATACGACCTGCCGGGCGACCCGATCGCCCATCCGCGCAACGCGACGACAGACCGGATGCTGCTCTACTTCACCTCGGGCACGACCAGCCGGCCCAAGCTCGTCGAGCACACTCACCGTTCGTATCCCGTGGGGCACCTGTCGACGATGTACTGGCTGGGTCTGCAGCCCGGCGACGTGCACCTCAACATCTCCTCACCCGGCTGGGCCAAGCACGCCTGGTCCAACTTCTTCGCGCCGTGGCTGGCGGAGGCGACGGTGTTCCTCTACAACTACACGCGATTCGACCCGGCCGCCCTGCTGGCGCAGCTGCGCGGCGAGCATGTGGCCACCTTCTGTGCACCCCCGACCGTGTGGCGGATGCTGATCAACGCCGACCTGGGCGCCAGGCCCGAGTCGCTGCGGGAGGCGATCGGCGCGGGCGAACCACTCAATCCCGAGGTGATCTCCCAGGTGGAGCAGCGCTGGGGCCTGTTGATCCGCGACGGCTACGGTCAGACCGAGACCACCGCCTCGGTCGCGAATGCCCCCGGGCAAGAGCTCGAGCCCGGTTCGATGGGTCGCCCGTTGCCGGGTGTGCCGGTCGCGCTGGTCGACCCCGCGGACGGCACGGTCGTCG
>CAZMLG010000458.1:0-1014 GCA_964566985.1 uncultured Intrasporangiaceae bacterium | reverse complement strand
TCTGTGGACCTGCACGGATACATGCGCGTCTTCGCCAAGCGGTGGAAGCTGATCGCGGCCACCCTCTTGGTGGTTGTGGCACTGGCAGCTGGTGGCACGATGCTCATGCAGAAGAAGTACGCGTCGAACGTGCAGTTCTTCGTGTCCACCTCCTCCTCTGACAGCACGGCGCAACTCGCGCAGGGCAGCACCTTCACTCAGGCCCGAGTGAAGTCCTACGTGCAGTTGATTACGACTCCAAAGGTACTGCGCCCCATCGCCGAGGACCTACACATCCCAGGGGGCGCTAAGGCCCTAGCCAACGCGATCACCGCGACGGTCCCGCCGGACACAGTGCTGCTCAGCGTCACCGTGACCGACCCCTCTGCGGACCGAGCGCAGCGAATAGCAGAACAGATCGGTCATGACTTCCCCAAGATCGTCGAAGAACTGGAGACCACAAAGAAGGACAAGGTCAGCCCAGTCAAGGTGACTGTTGTCGACCAGCCAACCACGCAGTCGAGCCCGGTAAGCCCAATTCCAGCTCGAAACATCGCTCTGGCCGTCGCCCTCGGCCTCCTCATCGGCATCGCGCTGGCAGTGCTGCGCGACCGCTTCGATACCGTGATCCGCACCAAGGAGGACGTGGCGGATTTGAGCGAGGCAACCGTGCTAGGCGGTGTACCCTTCGATTCAGACGCCCACAAGCACCCACTCGTTGTGCAGGCAGACCCGCACCACGGCCGCGCAGAGGCTTTCCGATCCGTGCGTACCAATCTGCAGTTCGTCGATGCAACAAACCATCCCCATACATTCGTGGTGACGTCATCTCTCGCGGGCGAAGGCAAGACCACCACCGCCGCGAATCTCGCGCTGACCCTCGCGGAATCCGGCGCCTCTGTATGCATCATCGAAGGCGACCTGCGGCGCCCTCGCCTGCTGCGGTACCTCGGTATGGAAGGCGCCGTCGGCCTCACCGACGTGCTGATCGGACGCACCGATCTTGACACCGTGTTGCAGCCGTATGGCGAGCAC
>CAZMLG010000457.1:0-1020 GCA_964566985.1 uncultured Intrasporangiaceae bacterium | reverse complement strand
ACCGTTCCACACCCAGCGACTTGGAACCCCAACCCGGATGGGCCATGGGCAACGCCGGGGTCCTGCGAGAACTCCTGCGATACCAACGTATCCGCAACGATGAGAACCACCGGTATGCCGTGCCCTGGCCCGATCATCCGGCCACTCGAACTGTCCAGTGATATACAACGTCGTGACCCTCTGCTACGGTCGCCACATGATTCGTCGACAGCTGACCACGACGCCGGACCTCTCCGGCGTGACGATCATGAGCTGACTCGACTCTTGTAGACCAAGCCCCGGAGAACTCTCCGGGGCTTCGTGCTGCTGGGGTGTTCTCCACTCCGTTGGAAGGAACTCCTGGATGTCATCCGATCACCGCCAGATCGGTCGCGATCTGGCCATCTACGCCACCGATCCCCTGGCCGGCTCCGGTCTCCCACTCTGGCGTCCCCATGGGGCCGCCATCCGCGACGAGCTACAGCGACTTGCGACGGAGCTCGCCCGAGCCGATGGGTGTGTCGACGTGTACTCCCCTGTGCTCGGAAAGGTCGCCCTCTTCGAGAAATCTGGCCATCTGGCCAAGTTCGCGGATGACATGTTCCCTCCGATGCAGATCGGCGAGGACGAGGTGGTCCTGCGTCCGGCGAATTGCCCGCATCACGCGCTGATCTATGCCGCCGACCAGCGCAGCTATCGCGATCTGCCCGTGCGACTCCACGAGTGCGGCGCCATGTTCCGCGCCGAGCGCTCCGGTGTCGTGACCGGCCTCACCCGCGTACGGCAGATCAATCTCGATGACACGCACGTGTTCTGCCGTCCCGATCAGGTGCACGACGAGGCGGCCCGAGGGCTGGATTCCGCCGTCCGGGCCCAGCAGATCCTGGGACTTCCGGTCGACTACGTACGCCTCTCCACACGGGACGACGGAGCAGGCTGGTTGGGCAGCGACGCCCAGTGGCGTGCGGCCGAACACGCTCTCGTGGAGGCGGGCCGAGCCGTGCTGCGACGGCACGACCTGCCACTTCGCGAGGTTCCTGG
>CAZMLG010000456.1:0-1021 GCA_964566985.1 uncultured Intrasporangiaceae bacterium | reverse complement strand
TCTTCCGCCTGCGCGACTCGCAGGCGGTGATCAACCGTATGGGGTTCAACAACCATGGTGCGCACGCTCTGGCCGAGCGCCTGCGGGAGGCCGGACCGGTCGGCATACCGGTCGGGGTCAGCCTCGGCAAGACCAAGGCGCCCCCCGTCGAGGAGGCCATCGAGGACTACCTGACCTCTCTGCGTGCCCTGGACGGCCTGGCCGACTACCTCGCGGTCAACGTCTCCAGCCCCAACACCCCGGGCCTGCGGTCCCTGCAGGACAAGGAGCCGCTCGCCGAGCTGTTGGCCTCCCTGGTCATCGAGGGTGGGGAGCTCGCCCGTGCGCGGGAGGCCGAGCGCAGCCGCGTCGAGGCCGAGGCGGCTGCCACCGACCAGGACGATGCGGCTGCCCACGACGGGGCGGTCGTGGCCGCGGAGGCCGAGACGCCCGAGCCACCTCACGTCCTCGGACAGATCCCCGAACCCACGCGCCGGCCCACTCCGCTCTTCCTCAAGATCGCCCCCGACCTGACCGACGGGGCGATCGACGACGTGCTCGAGGTCGCCCAGCGCGCCGACGTGAGCGGCATCATCGCCACCAACACCACGATCGAGCGCGACGGCCTGGCCGACGCCGACCTGCCGATGGCGCAGGAGGCCGGCGGGCTGTCGGGTGCACCGTTGACTCGTCGTGCGCGGTATGTCGTGGAGTACGTCGCCTCGCGCACCAGCCTGCCGGTCATTGGGGTCGGCGGAGTCCTGTCCGCCGACGACGGTGCGGCGCTCGTGGATGCCGGGGCGTCGCTGGTGCAGATCTACACCGGCTACATCTACGGCGGCCCGGGGCTGGTGCACGACCTCAACCGCCACCTGGGCTGACCTGCCGCCGCTGGGGCGGCTTGAGTGCTGTCGGCGGGTGGTTTCGACGCGTCTCGACTTCGTCTCGTCGGCTCAACCACCTGATGGGGCTGGGGTGCGGCTGTCAGGTGGTTTCGACTCGCGAGATCACTTCGTTCCTCGCGGCTCAACCGGCCGTGGGG
>CAZMLG010000455.1:0-1026 GCA_964566985.1 uncultured Intrasporangiaceae bacterium | reverse complement strand
GAAGCCGCCCGTCGCGGTCTGCACCGTCGTGATGCCGCGGCCCTGCTCACCGCGCGGACCGCGAATCTGGATGCCGTCGCCGTCAGCGGGCCAGGCGGTGCCGCCCCACACGTAGCCGAGACCATCGGCCTGCACGATGTAGAGGGTGCCCCGGTCCTCGAGGCCCAGCCCGGCCGGCAGGTCGGCCCACGTCGGGACGGTGCCGCCCACCGTGATGCTCGCGCCGTCGCGTCCGGCCAAGGGGACGATCACCCCGGCGGGCCGCGACCACGAGCCGACGTTCGGCACCGTGGTGCCGCCCGCCACCACGAGCATCGCGCCGCCACCGATCAGCCCTGCACCGGCCGGCGAGAACCCGACGAGGCTACTCATCGCGGCTCGATCCGCTTGACCTGCCCGTACACGAGGATTGTCTCTGTGGTGGGCGTGGTCGGCTCGGTGAACCGCAACCGGAACGGTGTGCGATCCGGGATCGCGTCCGCGGTCTCCGACTCGATCTTGATGGTGGCCGTGTCGGCATCGACGGTGAACGGGAAGATGGACTCGCCGACGAGCAGGTCGAGCTCCGCGCCGACCGGGAACTCCGGCGGGTCCTCGGGGCCGGGAGTCCACCGGTAGGTCCACACGAAATCGCCGCCGGTGGCGAGGATCAGGGCCCCCTTCTCGGGGGTCACGCCCAGGTCAGCCATGGGTCTCCTCCTTGCTGTCGGCGAGCGCGTACCCGGCCACGTAGAGGGCGTACTCGTGATTGGCGTAGCCACTAATGCTGCCGGGCAGTCGGGCCATGACCTTCGCCGCGCCCTGCCGGTCCGGCCCATAGGAGGGCACCACGACGGTCTCCTGCTGCGTCGGCTGCCCGGTGCGCGCCGATACCGGCCCCACCGACACGAACACGGTCACGAACTCGTTGCCCGCGAGGGGTGGGTCCATGCGGTAGCAGCGGGCCTCACCCGCGAACCCGCCCACCGTGTCCATGACGAGCGTCGCCTGTCCTGCTGCCATCAGCCCTCCTCAATCAGAAGTGTT
>CAZMLG010000454.1:0-1029 GCA_964566985.1 uncultured Intrasporangiaceae bacterium | reverse complement strand
GGACCTGTCGGCCGGGGACGCGGCCACCTTCACCGCCGCCATCGAAGCCCTCGCCGCACCACGACCAGGGACCACGCCCGACGGAGACACCCACCCACCCAGCGACGCCGTGGACGCCTGGCACAACACCGACAGCGACAACAACAACGACAGCGAAAACAACAACGACGGCGCCGACAACGGTGGTGATGGCAGCAGCGGCAGCGACAGCGACGGCGCCGACAGCGACCAGAGCAACGCCACCAGCACCGACAGCGGCGGTGGCGGTCAGCAGGGGATTGATTGGCGTCCCGTCGGTAAGCGCCGCGCGGACGCCTTGATGGAACTGATCGGTGCCGCCGCACGGGCCAGCAGTAGTGATGCGGGCAGGTCGCCGGTCAAGGCAACCATCACCCTGCCGTTGAGCGTGTTGATCGGTTCCTTGTCCAATGCCGGATATGCGACCACCAGTTTCGGGCAGGTCATCGACGCCGGCACCGCCCGCACCATGGCCTGCTCCGCGCACATCACGCCGATGGTGCTCGGCACGGATTCGCAACCATTGGATGTAGGTCGCGCGACGCGCCCGTTCGCCTCCGCCACCCGCGCCGCGATCACCCGACGCGACCAAGGATGTTCTTTCCCTGGCTGTGACCGTCCCGCGCCGTGGACCGAGGCGCATCACGCGATCCCGTGGTGGGTCGGGGGCCTGTCGGACAAGCTCAACGGCACCCTGTTGTGCTCGCGGCATCACCACATCGTGCACGCCAAGGGATACCTGCCCTGGATCACCGACACCCGCGTGGTGTGGGACCTGACGCCGGGGCGGATGCCCACCCAGCCGCTCGAACCCGACGACCCGTTGATCCGAGGACCCGGCGCACCACCCGAGCGACAAGACACCGGATAACACCGGCTCGGGCATCCCGCACGACCCGGCCGACTCCCAGCCTCATCTCACCGGGCCTCGATACGCCCTCGCGCCAGGGCGCTCGGCCTACTCGACCGGCCGGGGTAGGGCCTCGATACGGGCTCCCCCGCTTCGCTCCT
>CAZMLG010000453.1:0-1035 GCA_964566985.1 uncultured Intrasporangiaceae bacterium | reverse complement strand
CCATCGGCCTGCTCGACGACGTCGCCGGCAGCGGCAGCAGCAAGGGTCTGCGCGGACACCTGCAGGCGCTGCGGCGCGGTGAGGTCACCACCGGGACCGTCAAGATCGTGGGTCTGGGCACGGTGGGGCTCACCTCGGCCGTGCTGCTGGACGGTCGGGCCACCCGCCCGGTCTCGACCCTGCTCGGCGGGGTGCTGATCGCCGGGTCGGCCAACCTGGCCAACCTGTTCGACCTGCGCCCGGGCCGGGCACTGAAGGTCGGGTCCCTGGTGGCACTGCCGCTGGCCGCGCGCGGGTCGGTCGCCGCATCGGTCGCCGCGGGCGCAGGCGGCGCCGTCGTCGTGGACGATCTGCGTGGCCGCTCGATGATGGGGGACACCGGCGCCAATGCGCTCGGCGCGGTGCTGGGCGCGGCCCTCACCGAGCACTGCGGGCGGTGGGGCCGCCTGATGTCCCTGTCCGTGGTCGTCGGCCTGACGCTGGCCTCGGAGACGGTCAGCTTCTCCCAGGTGATCGCCGACACCCCGGTCCTTCGAGAACTGGACGCCTGGGGACGCCGGTGAACCGGCCCTCCCCGAGGGTCGCCGGCGTCGCCGGTGCCGCGGGGATGATCGCCGTGGTCACCCTGGTGGCCCGGGCAGTCGGGTTCGGACGGTGGCTGGTCTTCTCGCACGCGGTCGGCAGCACCTGCGTCGGCGAGGTCTACGGCACCGCCAACCAGCTGCCCAACGTGCTCTACGAGGTCGCCGCCGGCGGAGCCCTCGCGGCCGTGGTCGTGCCGCTGGTCGCCGGCGCACTGGCCGAGGGTGACCGGGACGCCGCGGATCGCGCCGCCTCGGCCATGCTGACCTGGGCCGGCACGATCCTGCTGCCGCTGGCCGTGCTGCTGGCCGCCGGTGCGACACCCCTGGCCTCGGCGATGATCGGCAGTGGGGGACCGGGCTGCTCGGGTGGCGCGGCCCGCGACCTGGGGGCGACGATGATCGTGGTCTTCGCGCCGCAGGTGCTGCTCTATGGCATCGGCATCACCCTGTC
>CAZMLG010000452.1:0-1038 GCA_964566985.1 uncultured Intrasporangiaceae bacterium | reverse complement strand
CGTCGCGGACGAAGGCGGTGAACTGCGCCAGGCCGTACCGATCCACCAGGAAGGCGCACCAGGCGTAGGCCTGCTGGTAGGCGCGTGGCAGGTCGCTGCCGGAGAAGGCCGCGTCGCGGGGTGGACCGACCGGCGGGTGCCCCTGCCGCACGGCGCGGCGCACCTGGGGTGCGGCCCGCACCAGGCCGATCCCGGTGGGGCGGTAGGCCGTCAGCTCGGCCGAGCCCTCGGTGACCCACTTCGGGGTGCCGGTCGCCCGCGTCTGGTGCAGCGCCACGTGGGTCAGCTCGTGGGCGAGGACGACCACCTGTCCCTGCGCGGTCAGCGCCTGTGCGGCATCGGGGCGTAGGACGATGTCGCCGTCGGGGGTCGTGGTCGCCGAGACCTGCGCATTGCGGCTACCGCCGAGGGCTACGAACTGCTGCTCGGTGTGCGGCAGGTAGATCTGCACCGGTCGCCGGTCGGCCCAGACCGGTCCCCAGAGCCGCGCCACCCACTCGGCCGCGTGGTCGGCCCGTAGAGCGGTCCGCCGCAGCGCCGCACGGGATGCCTCGCCGGTCACCACCACCTGAGTGCCTCGCACGGTCGCCGCATCCTCGAGCACGGACGGCGCAGCGGATCGGGACGCGGCGGTCGTGCCGCTAGAGGTCTCCGGCGCCGGGTGCTCACCCGTGCAGCCCACCAGGAGCACGGCCACGGCGGCGAGACCGCCGCACCATCGCACCGGTGACATGCCGCTCAGCCTACGGCCGCCGACCTCACCGACGGTTCAGCCGCTCATCGGCAGCGGCCCCATCGGACGGCACCAGGCACGGGCAGCGGTCGCCTCTCGGGCACTGATCAGGCCGGCAGTCGCCAGCAGGTCGACCGCTGCCCGTTCACCCGGATCGAGGAACGCCTCGTAGGGCTCGTGACGGTCGGGCCGCCGCGGGACGGTCGGCGTCGGACAGGGCGCGGGCTCCGGTGCGGCCAGCTGCAGCATCGCCGTGACCATGCACTCGCCACAGTGTCTTTCCGCGACCGGACAGGTCTCGCACT
>CAZMLG010000451.1:0-1040 GCA_964566985.1 uncultured Intrasporangiaceae bacterium | reverse complement strand
TCGCCATCACCACGTTGAGCGTGGCCACGTCCGAGCAATGGAAGGACAAGACCACCGGCGAGCGCCAGGAGCGCACCGAATGGCACCGCGTCAAGCTGTTCGGGAAGTTGGGGGAGATTGCCGGCGAGTACCTGCGCAAGGGCCGGCAGGTGTACATCGAAGGCTCGATCCGCACCGAGAAGTACACCGACAAGCAGGGCATCGAACGCTACGCCACCGACGTTGTTGCCAACACCATGCAAATGCTTGGCGGTGGCGAAAGTGGCGGATCGCAACACCGCCCGGCGTCGCCGCGGCCTGCGCCTGCACCTGCACGGACAGCGCCAGCGGCGCCAGCCAGTGACGGGTTTGAAGATGACGACATTCCGTTCTGAGGCCGTCATGACATTCATTACCTTCTACCTATCGGTCGGGATGCTTCTTGGCCTCGTGACTCTGGCGATTGCGTGGGGAAACCGCGACCGGATACCGGGGCTTCTGGAGCGACCCGAAGCGCGCATAAAGCTATTCCTGATCGTCGCTTTCACTTGGCCAGTGTTGCTGTTGTGCCTGGCGCTGGAGGACAAGTCATGACCGGCAAAATCAGAATGTGGGCGCTGGCGTACTCGCAATCAGATGGCGGAAAGCCGCTCATTACGCCCATGGTTGAGCCGCGAAGAACGGATATTGTTGGCATTGTAGAGGAATGCATATGTGGAAAAGGCAACTGGCGCAAGTGGTCCAGACAGACCGGCGCCAAAATCATCAAGGTCACGGTGTCGGAGGGATGGGATCATGACTGACCAAAAATACAAGCTGGTTTCAGTTAAGCCAACGTTCGACATGGTGCAGCGCGCCGCACACGCTTACGACAGGGTGGCGGACAAAGGCACTGCCACCACCTTCCTTGCCATGATGGAGAGGGCGCTAGCTGCTGCCATCGCCGCCGCACCCGAGCCGGTGTGTAGGTGGACGCCTGCCGAACGAACTTTGGGGCTGCCTCAGCAGGGCTGGTTCTGGCCGGGGTGCCTCGACAGAACTGCAACGCGGGTCGGGTGTGC
>CAZMLG010000450.1:0-1044 GCA_964566985.1 uncultured Intrasporangiaceae bacterium | reverse complement strand
GGTGCCCCAGGGGGAGAACCGGCGTCGGCAGACCGGCGCAAGTCGATGGAGGCTCGTGCCTCCGGGAAGAGAGACGATATGTTTCACGCAACTCCCGCATACCGTTCATCGGCGTCCGCTGCGCCGGGAGTGGTCTTTTCGAGCACTGCTGTGCGATCCGTTACGATGCCTGTCGACCCGGGATCCCGCGGTACTCGGTCAGGCACTCAGCCTGGCACCGGTTCGCGCGACGCTCAGCCCAGCGCTGGTCGGAGCGGCACGCACCCCGATGCGAGCCGGGTCGACACACTCCCTGGCGCCGGTTCGCGCGACATTGAGCCCGAGGCGGCAGCGCAGGCACGTGCGCACACCGTCTCGCGGCAGCCCAGGCCTGCCGCGCCCCTGACGCATCGTGGTCCGACTGCCCCTCTACGGATCGTCGTGCTCGACGGGCATCCGACCACCGAGGTCTTCGACGTCGCTGCAGCGCCCCGCGAGATTCCCATCGCCGAGCAGCACGAGTGGGCGGAGGCCTTCGCCGTGCTGACGCCGCGTGTGGTGGGAGTCTTCGAGCGGCGAGCGGCCGATCAGTGTCTGCGCGACGCGGCACCGCTGCCGAGTTGGGTGCAGCGCGACATCGTCGAGTGGGCGGATGCCGGATTCACACCGAACCTCTATCACACGCTCACGACCGCGCTCGAAGACGCGACGCTGCGGCGGCATCCGTCACACCCTCTCCGCGACAACCGGCGCGACAACCGCCCCGTACGCACGCTGCCGTACACGCGTCTTTGCCCAGAGCACTGGGCGGACTGGGCCGCACGCGTAACCTCAGGTGCCGACCCGGTGATCGAGGCAACGGTCGTGCTTGACGGCATCCGCTGAGCGTCGCGTGGCGCGCACCTTCACCTGCACAGCGCTCCGCACACCCGCACAACGCGCGACCCAGCACCGCACACCCCGGTCCGGCACCGGCACGCTCTTCACGGTGCGGTCTGCGGGCAATAGTGCGCGCCGCGGCCGGCACTCTCGACCGCAGACCGCACTCTCGGGACGTGCGTCGGG
>CAZMLG010000449.1:0-1045 GCA_964566985.1 uncultured Intrasporangiaceae bacterium | reverse complement strand
TGGTCGGCCAGCTCACCGTGCAGGTGCATCACGACGATCTCGGTGTCGCCGTTGATGCGCACCTGGGCATCCATGTGGGCCGGACCCCGTCGATCCTCCCCGACGAGCGCGAGGATCCGGCAGGGATGACGTCGGCTGGCGGTTGAGGCCGCCTGCAGGGCATCCTCGGCGGCGTCGGCCGTGGTGACGATGATCAGCGTCATCACCCGGCCGATGGTCATGGCGCCGGCCTCCCCGCGGATCCGCACGAGGGCCTTGCTGATGTCCTTGGTGGTGCAGTCGTCCAGATCCAGCTTCACGGCAGCCTCCACTGGCGCCCGTCGCGGCGCATCAGGTCGTCGGCCGAGGCCGGACCCCAGCTGCCGGCGACATACGGTTCGGGTCGACCCCGCCGTGACCAGGCCCGCTCCAGCGGGTCGACGATCTTCCAGGACAGCTCGACCTCCTCGTGGCGGGGGAACAGCGGTGGATCGCCCAGCAGCACATCGAGGATGAGCCGCTCGTAGGCCTCCGGGCTGTCCTCGGTGAAGGCGTTGCCGTAGCCGAAGTCCATCGTGACGTCCCGGATCTCCATTCCGGCCGAACCGGGCACCTTCGAGCCGAACCGCATGGTGATCCCCTCGTCGGGCTGCACGCGGATCACGATGGCGTTCTGGCCGTGCACGGAGTCGGCGTGGTCGATGAACGGCAGATGGGGAGCCTGCGTGAAGACGACCGCGATCTCGGTGACGCGCCTGCCCAGCCGCTTGCCGGTGCGCAGATAGAACGGCACACCGGCCCAGCGGCGCGAGTGCACCTCGAGCTTGACCGCGGCATACGTCTCGGTCGTCGAGTCCGGGTCGATCCCGTCTTCCTCGAGGTAGCCGGGCACCTTCTGACTGCCCTGCCACCCCGCGGCGTACTGCCCCCGGGCGGTCGCCTGCACGACATTGCGTGGCACCTGCACGGCCGCCAGCACCTTCTCCTTCTCGGTGCGCAGCGCATCGGCCTCGAAGGAGTTCGGCTGCTCCATCGCGGTGAGGGCCAGCAGCTGCAGCAGGTGGTT
>CAZMLG010000448.1:0-1073 GCA_964566985.1 uncultured Intrasporangiaceae bacterium | reverse complement strand
TCGCGGGAGATGCAGCTGCTGGTCGACGAGGCCGGGTGGACCGTGGACGACCTGCGCTGGGTGACGATCAATGCGATGAAGTCGGCCTTCTACCCGTTCGAGCAGCGCCTGGCCCTCATCGAGGACGTCATCAAACCCGGCTATCCGCGCTGAGCGGTATGCAGTGGAGCCGTCGCGTATCACCGATCGAGGCACTGCACACCACCGAGGAGGCTCGTCGGAGTGCAGTGATCTGGTCGGTGACTACCGCTGGTCCTACTGCTCTCCACCGGGAGCAGCCAGCGGATCGGGTGGGAGCAGTCGCGAGCGGACCTGCTGGTCGGCCTGCAGACGCAGGGTCTGTCGGCGACGCTGCTCACCGAGCACCGCCGCGAGCACCATCTCCGGCGGCGCCCCCACGGGTGGCGGAGGGGAGACCCGGGCACCGACCTGAGCCATGAGGCTGGTCGAGAGGTCAGCGCGCGCCCGCGGCGTCAGCTGATGTGCGCGCAGCAGGAACTCTCGCACCGACAACGCCAATCCGTCCGGGAGCGGCGAGATGTCGCACGTCTGAGCCCATCCCGCCAGGGGCATCGGCATCGCCGGTGGGGCGACGAGGGGACGCAGTCGCTGGACGCGCACGACATACGTGCCGGCCGCCAGGTCCCCGAGTCGCTTGACCCGCACAGTGCACAGGGCCGCGACGACGGCGGGCCCTCCGGAGAACGCGAAGATCTCGACCACCCCGAGCAGTGCCCGCACGAAGGCATGGCGAAAGACGATCGGACCACCGTCGTCGCGCACGGTCCGAAGCGACATGATCGCCTTGCCGAGGGACCGGCCACGGGTGAGCGTCTCGACGGTCAGCGGAGCCACCAGGATGCATCCGACGACGAGGACCAGGACCATCGCGGCTGCGGCGGCGCCGCTCAGGGAGACCAGCTGGATGGCGATGAACCAGATACAGGCGAAGAGCAGCAGCAGGTAGGCGATCAGGTCGATGACACCGGATACCAGGCGATGTGGCAGCCCGGCCGGTGGAATGTCGATGAGCACGGCCTCGCCGGTGATCAGCGGCACCTCGCCGATCGTCC
>CAZMLG010000447.1:0-1074 GCA_964566985.1 uncultured Intrasporangiaceae bacterium | reverse complement strand
GGACTCCCTATCGTGCCGTGTGCACCCCATCACCCTGGAGGAACCCCATGTCTCAATCGTCCCGTCATGCCGTCAAGCGCATTGCGCTCCTGGCTGCCGTGGCCACCGCCACGATGCCGATGCTCAGTGTGGTGCCCGCCGACGCGGCGGCGCCGACCCGCGACCATCATCCGATGCCCCAGCGGCTGCACTCGCTCGGTGACCACCACCTCACGCCCCGCACCCACTTCACGATGGAGCCGGACGGCTCCAGCGGGAAGACGGTCGGGGGTGAGGGCATCCCCAACATCGACTCGGTCAAGGACACGATCCGCACCTACTACAACGCCAGTGACAAGGGGATCGCGAACAAGGACCACTCGCCCTACATCCGCGAGATGGACTCCATCCTGGCCAAGCAGCAGCGCGCCCTGCACCACCTGTACACGCAGGCGGTCAAGCGGGGCGAGAAGCCGGCGATCGTCTTCGATGCCGATGACACGACCCTGTGGACCTATGACATGGAGGACGGGGCGATGCACTTCAACTACGACCCCGACCTGCAGGACGTGTGGGTGCAGGGCAAGAAGTTCCCGGCCACACCGGGGATGGTGCAGTTCGTCAACCACGCCAAGAAGATGGGGTTCGCCATCTTCGGACTCACAGGCCGCAGCGCTCATCAGGAGAAGGCGACGGTCGAGAACCTGCACGAGGTCGGGTATGACGCGTTCACCCGGGACACGTTCTACACCCACTGGGACGAGACGACCAGTAAGCCCGACTACATCAACTGCGCCACCTCCGAGTGCACCACCGTGGAGTACAAGGCCGGCACTCGCGCCCACATCGAGGACATGGGCTACGACATCGTGCTCAACGTCGGCGACCAGTGGTCCGACCTCAAGGGCGGGCATGCCGACCACTACCTGAAGCTCCCGAACCCGACCTACTATCTGCCCTCGCCGAACCTGCCGGGAATGCACCAGCCGCGGCTGGCGCCGCGCACCCACTTCACGATGAAGCCGGACGGTTCCAGCGGCAAGACGGTCGGGGGTGAGGGCATCCCCAACATCGACTCGGTCAAGGACACGATCC
>CAZMLG010000446.1:0-1075 GCA_964566985.1 uncultured Intrasporangiaceae bacterium | reverse complement strand
TGCAGCTGTGCCTGCTGCGCGAGACCCTCGCCTCCGTGAGCACCGAGGCCGAGACCGCCCTCGGCCTGCAGGGCCTGGGCTCCTACCCGATCCTGCAGTCCGGTTCGCCGGAGATGATCGACCGGTGGATCCCCGGGGTCATCGACGGCAGCACCATCGCGGCCTTCGCCCTCTCGGAGGCCGACGCCGGCTCCGACGCCGCGGCCATCGACCTGCAGGCCCGACCCGACGGCGACGGCTGGAGACTGCACGGGGAGAAGTGCTGGATCTCCAACGCCCCCGACGCCGACGTCTACACCGTCTTCGCCCGCACCACCGCCGACGCCGGCTCACGAGGGGTGACCGCGTTCGTGGTGCCCGGTGACGCACCCGGGCTGTCCGGTGAGCGCCTCGACATGGTCGCCCCGCACGCCCTCGGCCGCCTGCACTTCGACGGTGTCCGCGTCGACCGTGACGCCGTGCTCGGCGAGGTCGACCGCGGATTCGTGGTCGCCATGCGCACGCTCGACCTCTTCCGCCCCAGCGTCGGCGCATTCACCGTGGGCATGGCCCAGGCCGCCCTGGACGCCGCCGTCGACTGGTCGTGCACCCGCCCGATGTACGGCGGGCGCCTGGCCGACCAGCAGAGCGCCGCCCACACCCTGGCCGAGATGGCCACCCGGGTGCAGGCCGGCCGGCTGCTCGTGCGCGCCGCCGCATCGGCCTACGACCGTGGCGCACCCCGCGAGGAGATCACCAGCTCGGCGGCGATGGCCAAGCTGTTCGCCACCGAGTCCGCCCAGTGGGTCGTGGACCAGGCGGTGCAGCTGCACGGGGCCCGGGGCCTGCAGCAGGGGCACCTGCTCGAGCAGCTCTACCGAGAGGTGCGTGCCCCGCGCATCTACGAAGGCGCCTCCGAGGTGCAGCGCACCATCATCGGACGCGGCCTCATCCGCGACCACGACCGACCGGCCGACCACGGCTAGCATCAACCGCACCCACCCGCTCTGTCCCGACCCGGCAGGAGGACGCATGACCCGCTACCGCGCATCCGCTCCGATCACCAAGGACTGGAAGCACTTCCGCTTCGACGTCG
>CAZMLG010000445.1:0-1082 GCA_964566985.1 uncultured Intrasporangiaceae bacterium | reverse complement strand
GGGCTCACCACGCTGCCCGCTCCGGTGCCCGAAGCCGACGACTGATTAATATGTGCTGTGTAATATGTCACACTTCATTAACGGAGGGGAAGATCCGCGGCGCCCTTTTTTCGCGAAGGATGAGACCGGCCCCACCCGGAGAGGAGGCGGGGCCGGTCGATCCTGACGGGGCCGACTACTGCTTCACACCGATGGAGCCGAGGTCGGGATACATCGTCGTCGCAGGGTTGTTGATGTAGCCCGTGACGTTGGATCCGTGCAACCAGTAGAACTTCTGGACGTCCAGCGGGATGTAGGCGACATCCTTGGCCAGCTGCTTATCGATCTTCGCGTAGATCTTCGCAGCCGCCTCCGGACTGGTCTGCTGGGCGGCCTTGTCGATCAGCGTGTTGACCTTGTCGCTCTGATACGAGCCGTAGTCCTGACCGGTGGAGCTCGGGGTCAGATTGATACGGGAGTCGAACAGCGGAGGGATCACCGTGGACATCGCCGGCCAGTCGGCACCCCAGCCCGCCCACATGACGTCGGAGTCCTGGTGGGGGTTCTGGATCACGCTCCAGTAGCGGTCGGTCAACGGATTCAGCTCGACCTTGAACCCGGCCTTCTCCCACCCGGAGGCCAGGGCGGCCATCTGCTTGTCGGCGGTGGTGGTGCCTCCCTGGTAGGTCAGCTTGATCGGGTAGGGCAGCGTGACGCCGGCATCCTTCAACAGCGCCTTGGCCTTCTTCGGCTGACCGGAGTCGGGGACGTCGGCGAAGATCGGATTCTTCGTGTACCCCTTGATCGAGGGGTTGACGACCGAGTAGGCCGGGTCGTAGACCTTGTCCCCACCGCCGGCCGAGATGTAGGCCTTCTTGTTGGTCGCCAGCATCAGCGCCTTGCGAACCTTGGGGTTCTTCAGCGTCTTGAGGTTGGGCACCAGGTAGTTGACGTAGGGAGAGATCGGGTTGACCGCTCGCTCGGCCACCGCGCCGCTGATCTGCGGGAACAGGGCCGGTGGGATGTTGAGGTAAGTGATCGCGTTCTTGTCCTTGCCACTGTCGGCGATCATCCGCTTGGCCACGATGTCGGACTTGACCCCC
>CAZMLG010000444.1:0-1084 GCA_964566985.1 uncultured Intrasporangiaceae bacterium | reverse complement strand
TCCGTGCCCGCCGACGGCGACCACTCCCGTGCGGCCGAGCTCGTGCAGGTCATGGTCGGTGAGATCGAAGCGCTGGCACCGCGATTCCCGCACGACACGGCCTACCTCACGGCGCTGGTCGCCGATCTGCACCGCTGGGCGGACGGCGGATTCGAGAAGCCGGACTTCCTGGACTCGATCGTGGCCTTCCGCCCCGACCTGTCCCGCGAAGACGGCACCGAGCACCTGGTCGTCTTCCCGATGTACACCCAGAACGGCAACCCGGACCGGGTCTTCGAGGCGCTGCTGATCGTCGTCACCTGGCCCGACTGGCTCGCGCAGGTCGAGGCGACCTACGACAACACGATGTTCCTGCCGGTCAATTTCATCGACTTCACACCCGGCTACGACACCAACTCCGCCGTGCTCTTCCCCGAGACCGTCGCCATGCGCGAGGTGCCGACGTTCCACTGGGGCGCGATCTTCTGTGACCGCGAGGGCGCCCGGTTCCGCCGCGTGGTGAAGGAGGCCGCCGCGCTGCTGTCGCTGCAGTTGCCGCCCGACGCCGAGCGGCTCGTGGGCTCCCAGCAGCTCGCGCAGGGCACCTTCGCGATGTGGGACCTGATCCACGACCGCACGCACAGCCGCGGCGACCTGCCCTTCGACCCGTTCATGATCAAGCAGCGCATGCCCTACTGGATGTATGCACTGGAAGAACTGCGGTGCGACCTCAACACGTTCCGTCAGGCGGTGACGCTGGAGGAGCAGGGCCAGCCCTACGCCCGGTTCGTGCAGTATGCGATCTTGTTCGACCGGCTCTTCCGTTTCCCGATCACCGGTGACCGCCACCGCAACTACGACGGGCTCGGCGGCCAGTTGATGTTCGGCTACCTGCACAAGCACGACGCGCTGCGGTGGACGGACAACAAGCTGTCGTTCGACTGGCGCCGCGTGCCCGAGGTCGTCCTTCAGCTGTGCGACGAGGTGGAGGTGCTCTATCGCAGCGGCATCGACCGGTCCCGGGTCGGGCACTGGCTCGCGTCGCACGAGTTCGTCGCGACGTATGTCGTGCCCAACCCGGCCTCGACCTGGGCCAAGGGCGCCG
>CAZMLG010000443.1:0-1091 GCA_964566985.1 uncultured Intrasporangiaceae bacterium | reverse complement strand
TTCTACGAGAAGCTCTTCGGCTGGCGCATCGATCACGGTGAAAACGGCTCGGCCGTCTGCCTCAAGGAGGAGCAGCCGGTCGCCGCCCTCGTCGGCCAGGCCGACGAGTCGCAGCCGAGCCTGTGGGCCGTCCATCTCGCCTGCCAGGACGTGTCGACCACGGTGGCCGCGGTGCAGGAGGCAGGCGGGCGGCTGCTCGGCTCCGCCGAACAGCCGGGCACCGCCTGGTGCGCGGACCCGACCGGCGCGGTGTTCGGGCTGCGGCACATCGGTGAGCACACGGCATACGGGCTGGTGGGGGAGCCGGGATGCGTCGCCCACCACAGCCTGCTCACCCGCGACGTCGCCGCGGCGAAGGCGTTCTATGCGCGCGTGTTCGGCTACGCCTACGACGACGAGTCGAGCGACCACGCGAGCATCCGGCTCGCGGACGGCAGCCGGGGAGGGTCGATCCACCTGGGCACCAACCTGCCCGACGAGGCACCCGCTACCTGGCTGGTGCACTTCGCGGTCGCCGACCGGGACTCGTCGGCGCAGATCGCGCAGGAGCTGGGCGCCACCATCCTCATGACGTTCGACTCTCCGAGCGGGCCGGAGGCCGTGTTGCAGGGCGAGTACGGCGAGGTCTTCAATCTGCTCGCCCTCCCCGACTGACCGCCGAATCCGCCGTCGGGCCGCACGACCACTCGGCGGGGCGGAGTGACCACTCGGCGGGGATTTCTGACTTCTCGGCGGGTTTGGGAGACTGTGGGTCATGCGCTCCCTTGCCGATGCCCAGCCCCCGCTCGCTCTCGGTGCCCTCGACGGCCGCTACCGCAGCGCGGTCGCGCCGCTGGTCGACCACCTCTCCGAAGGGGCGCTCAACCGGATGCGGGTGCACGTCGAGATCGAGTGGCTCATCCACCTGACCGCCCGCGGCGCCGTGCCCGGGGTCCGCGGACTCGACGACCGCGAGCAGCAGGCCCTGCGGCAGGTCGTCGAGGAATTCGACACCGCGGACATCGCCGAGCTGAAGGAGATCGAGCGCGAGACGGTGCACGACGTCAAGGCCGTCGAGTACTACCTCAAGCGGCGCCTGCCGGCGATCGTCG
>CAZMLG010000442.1:0-1093 GCA_964566985.1 uncultured Intrasporangiaceae bacterium | reverse complement strand
TCGTTTACGCCGGAGTTCAAGGCGGAGGCTGCTCGTCGGGTGATCGATGGGGGCCGCCCGGTCTCGCAGGTCGCCAGGGAGTTGGACCTGCATGAGAACATGCTGGGCAAGTGGGTGCGGGCCGAGCGGATCCGGGGCGATGCGTCCCAGGCGGCCAGGACTGCTCAGCATGGCCTGCGAGACGATGGGCTGAGCGAGGATCAGCGGGCCGAGTTGTTGCGGCTGCGCGCCGAGGTCGCCGAGAAGGATAAGGACATCGCGTTCTTGAAAAAAGTATCGGCGTACTTTGCAGCACAGCATCACAGGTGAGCAGGTTCCAGCTCATCGCTGCGGAGTGCGCCGACCACGACATCACCCGTTTGGCGTCGTTGCTGGGGGTCTCCCGGTCGGGCTTCTACGCCTGGGCGGCCCGGCAGCGCCGCACGGTCTTGACGCCTCGGCAGCAGTGGCGGCGGGACCTGGAGGTCAAGATCCTGGTGCACTGGAAGGCCTCGCAGTACACCTACGGCTCTCCTCGGATCACGGCCGACCTGCATGCCGAGGGTGTGTCGGTGTCGGAGAACACGGTGGCCAAGGTGATGGTCGAGATGGGTATCGAGGGCATCAGCCCGCGTAGCTTCAAGGTCAAGACCACGCAGGTCGATCCGACGGCCTCCTTTCCGCCGGATCGGGTAGGTCGAGACTTCGACCGGGGCCGGATCGATGCGGTGTGGACCTCGGATATCACGTACCTGTCCTGTGGCGAGGGTGAGGCGTTCTTGTGCGCGATTCGCGACGAGCACTCTCGTCGGGTGCTGGGTTGGTCGGTCGCGGGCCATATGCGTACCGAGCTGGTCGAGCAGGCTGTGGATGCGGCCGCGTTGACCCGCGGGCGCCAGGTGCGTGGCACCATTCTGCACAGCGACCGAGGCACCCAGTTCACCAGTCACGACATGGCTGCGGCGTGCCGCGGGCATGGGCTGCTGCGTTCGATGGGCGAGACCGGGGTGTGCTGGGACAACGCCGGCGCGGAGTCCCTGTGGTCGACGGCCAAGCACGAGTTCTACAAGCGCCACGCGTTCACTACATACGCGAATCTGACTGCAGGGCTTGA
>CAZMLG010000441.1:0-1105 GCA_964566985.1 uncultured Intrasporangiaceae bacterium | reverse complement strand
TCTCGACGTGATCAAGTCGGCCGACTGGATCATCGACCTCGGCCCCGAGGGCGGCGACGGTGGGGGCGCGGTCGTCGCCACCGGCACGCCGGAGGACGTGGCGCAGATCGCGGAGAGCCACACCGGCCGATTCCTCGCCGGCCTGCTGGCGCGGCAGCAGTCGGCGCCGCGCCCCTCACAGACCCGGCCGCGCGCGGTCGCGGCGCGCGCATCCGGCGGTGCGAAGAAGACCGCGGCACGGACGGGTTCCACCAGGAAGCGCAGCACCACGAAGGCCGGCACGAAGAAGACCGGCACGAAGAAGGCGGGTGCCACGACGTCCGCGAGCAAACCCCCTCGCAAGGCGTCCGCCCGGAAGGGAGCCTGATGCATCACCCCGCTCGACCCGACCGCCGCACCGTGCTGGCCGGTGCGGGTGCCGTCGCCGCCGCCGGTGGCACGGCGGCCCTGGCCGGATGCGGTGGCGGCGAATCCCCCGTCGACACCCCGGGAGCGACCGGCGGAGATGCCACGATCCCGGCGAGCAAGGTGCCGGTCGGCGGCGGCTACGTCGACCAGGACGCCGAGGTGGTCGTGACCCAGCCCGACAAGGGCACCTATCGGGCGTTCAGCGCGGTGTGCACCCATCAGGGGTGCCTGGTCGATCAGGTGCTCGACGGGCGCATCCGCTGCCCGTGCCACGGCAGCGAATACAGCGTCACGACCGGTGCCGTGGAGGCCGGGCCGGCCCCGAAGCCCCTGCCGCGGCGCACCGTGACGAAGGACGGCACGGACCTCAAGGTCACCTGACGTCCCGTGCGGCGGGGTTCGTAGGCTGGGGGCGTGGCGGATCCAGCGACCTATCGACCGAAACCGGGCGAGATCCCGGTCGACCCGGGCGTCTACCGGTTCCGTGACAAGGACGGGCGGGTCATCTATGTCGGCAAGGCCACCTCGTTGCGCAGCCGACTGTCGTCCTACTTCCAGAACGTCAGCGGCCTGCACCCGCGCACCCGGACCATGGTCACCACGGCGACCGGCGTGGAGTGGACGGTGGTGCGCAACGAGGTGGAGGCGCTGCAACTGGAGTACTCCTGGATCAAGGAGTTCGATCCGCGCTTCAACG
>CAZMLG010000440.1:0-1113 GCA_964566985.1 uncultured Intrasporangiaceae bacterium | reverse complement strand
CCGTCGAGGCCGCACCCGCCGACTGGCCGGCGCCTGCCGCCCCTCATCAGGTGGATGCCGTCGTGGCCGTGCCCGGCAGCAAGTCCCTGACCAACCGCTTCCTCGTGCTCGCCGCCCTCGCCTGCGAGCCGTCCCGACTGAACTGGCCACTGCGCTCGCGTGACACAGCGCTCATGGTCGCTGCCCTGCGATCCCTCGGCGTGACCCTCGAGGACGACACCGACGAGTCCGGCATCACCGACGCCATCCTCGTCACCCCCGGCAGGCTGCGCGGACCGGCCACCATCGACTGCGGTCTCGCCGGCACCGTCATGCGCTTCCTGCCGCCGGTGGCCGCCCTGGCCGACGGGGCGATCCACCTCGACGGCGACGAGGCCGCCCGACGCCGCCCCGTCGAGCCCATCACGACGGCACTGCGCGGCCTCGGGGTGCCCGTCGACGGCGACCGGTTGCCGTTCACGGTGACCGGTAGCGGCCAGGTGGCCGGAGGCACCGTCCACCTCGACGCCTCCTCGTCCTCCCAGTTCGTCTCGGGCCTGCTGCTGGCCGGGGCCCGCTTCGCACAGGGCCTGACCGTCGTCCACGAGGGCAAACCGGTCCCCTCGGCGCCCCACATCGCGATGACCGTCGAGGTCCTGCGCGATGCCGGCGTGATCGTCGACGACGGCGAGGCGGATCGCTGGCGGGTCGAGCCCTCCGAGATCAACGGGCTGGAGGTCGACGTCGAGCCCGACCTGTCCAACGCCGCCCCGTTCCTGGCGGCAGCCCTGGCTGCCGGCGGCACGGTCACGGTGCCCGGATGGCCACACATGACCACGCAGGCCGGCGACGGCATCCGCGACATCCTCGACATGATGGGCGCCACCGTCCGCCTCGACCGGGAGGGTCTGACGGTCGACTCCGACGGCACCATCGCCGGTGTCGATGTCGACCTGCACGACGTGGGCGAGCTGACCCCGGTGGTCGCCGCCCTCGCAGCCCTCGCCGACGGGCCCTCGTACCTGCGGGGCATCGCTCATCTGCGCCACCACGAGACCGACCGCCTGGCAGCACTGGCGGCCGAGCTGACCGCCCTCGGCGGACGGGTCGACGAGCTCGACGACGGTCTGGCGA
>CAZMLG010000439.1:0-1119 GCA_964566985.1 uncultured Intrasporangiaceae bacterium | reverse complement strand
CTAGTCAGACAACGGAAACGAGGCAAGCTATGACATCGATCGGGCTACCGGACAGTTTTGAGTTCGGGGTGGCGACCGCGTCCTACCAGATCGAGGGAGCCGTGCACGAAGGCGGCCGTGGGCCCTCCATCTGGGACACCTTCAGCCACACTCCCGGCAACGTATTCCAGGGGCAGACCGGTGATGTCGCATGCGACCACTACCACCGTTATGCCGAGGACGTCGCCCTGATGGCGAGACTGGGCATCGACACCTACCGGATGTCGGTGGCCTGGCCCCGCATCCAACCCGAGGGCAAGGGCCCGGCCAACGCAGAGGGTCTGGCGTTCTACGACCGGTTGGTGGACGAGCTGCTGGGCCAGGGCATCAGCCCGGCGATCACGTTGTACCACTGGGACCTGCCGCAGGCACTGGAGGACGCCGGAGGCTGGCGCGTGCGAGACACGGCCGAACGGTTCGCCGAGTACGCCTCCATCGTGCACGAGCACCTGGCCGACCGGGTGCATCGATGGATCACCCTCAACGAGCCCTACTGCTCCTCGATCGTGGGCTACTCCGAGGGGCGGCACGCGCCCGGAGCGCGCGAGGGCCATGGGGCCCTGGCTGCGGCCCATCACCTACTGCTCGGGCACGGCCTGGCGACGGCGGCGATCCGTGAGCAGGGTGGCCATGACCAGCAGGTCGGCATCACGCTGAATCTGACGCCGGTGCAAGCGGTCTCGGACGAGCCGGAGGATCTTGCCGCGGCGCGGCGCACCACGATGCTGGCCGATGAGTTGTTTACCGAACCGGTCCTCGGTGGTCGCTACCCCGAGATGGCGCGTGAGGTCTACGGCGAGCTCACCGACTTCGGCTTCCTGCGTGACGGTGACCTGGAGACGATCGCGGCTCCGCTGGACTTCCTCGGGGTGAACTACTACTTCCCGAGCCGCGTGCGCGCTGCGGACCACGACGAGCAGGACCCGTCCGCGCGGCGCGCCGATGACATCGGCGCGGTCAACGTCGTGCGGGACGGCGTCGAGCGGACGGCCATGGGATGGCCGGTGGACTCCGACGGCCTCCGACGGCTGCTGCGGTGGCTGCACGACACCTATCCGAGCCTGCCCCCGATCTACATCA
>CAZMLG010000438.1:0-1134 GCA_964566985.1 uncultured Intrasporangiaceae bacterium | reverse complement strand
TCGAGGTGATCATCGTCGCGGTCCTGCTCTCCATCTTCATCGGTGTCGCCCTCGGCCTGGTGTCCGGTTATATCGGTGGTTGGGTCGATCGCGTGCTCGTGGTCATCGCCGACGCGATCTACGCTCTCCCCTCCCTGCTGCTGGCCATCGTCATGGCGATCACCATCAGTGGCGGGCAGTCGAGTCGCTGGGGCGGCATCGTCGCCGCGGCAGCCTCCATCACCGTGGTGTTCATCCCCCAGTACTTCCGGGTGATTCGCGCCGAGACGGTCCGGCTGAAGGGTGAGGCGTTCGTCGATGCGGCGAAGGTCATCGGCACCTCCGATCCCCGGGTCATGTATCGGCACGTCTATCGCAACGCCACGCGGACGCTGCCGCTGATCTTCACCCTGAACTCCTCTGAGGCGATCCTGACCCTCGCAGGTCTGGGATTCCTCGGATTCGGCATCGAGCCGACTGCCGCATCCGAGTGGGGTTTCGACCTGAACAAGGCGTTGTCGGACACCACCAGTGGCATCTGGTGGACAGGTGTCTTCCCCGGCCTGGCGATCGTGTGGACCGTGCTCGGGGTGACCCTGGTCGGCGAGAGTATGAACGACCTGAACGACCCACGGTTGCGGGGTCGTCGACGCGCCAAGATCCGCAAGACAGACAAGGTCACCGCGGTGGAGGACTTCACATGAACAGCACACAGTCAGTCCAGGGTCCATCGGACACCGATGCCGTGCTGACCATCGACGACCTGCAGGTCACCTTCGCCACCGACCACGGTCCGGTGGAGGCCGTCAAGCACGTCAGCCTCGAGGTGAAACCGGGCGAGGTGCTGGCCATCGTCGGCGAGTCCGGATCGGGCAAGACGGTCACCGCACGCAGTGTGCTCGGTCTGCTGGCCGAGACCGCCACCAGCGACGGTGCCGTCGTCCTCGGGCAGCACGACATACTCACCATTCCGGCTCATCAGATGCGTGAGCTGCGTGGCACGGATGTCGCGATGATCTTCCAGGAGCCCTCGACGGCGCTGAACCCGGTCTACAAGATCGGTTGGCAGATCATCGAAGGACTGCGAGCACACGACCGCAAGCTGCCGAAGAAGGAGGCGCGGGAGCGGACGATCAAGGCGCTCAATGATGTCGG
>CAZMLG010000437.1:0-1142 GCA_964566985.1 uncultured Intrasporangiaceae bacterium | reverse complement strand
CCCGGGTGACGTGCAGACCGTAGTGTCCGAGCCCGATCGCGACGAGACCGGCACCGATCGCGAGGAAGAGCGCGATGAGCGAGACCAGCGGCGAGATGCCGCCAAGGCCGAAGTCGAGGCCGACGAAGATGAGCGCACCCGCCGAGATGACGAGGGAGGCCAGCGACACCCCGCTGATGGTCATGCCGCTGCGCACCGGGAAGAACTCGCCCTCGCGCAGCCCGGAGTAGAACGGCGCCCCGATGAACACCGTCGAGTAGGTGCCGACGATGATGCCGATGAACAGGGCGAGGGCAATGTCGCGCAGCGTGCCGGCACCGAGCACGTAGGCGCCGATCCAGAGGATGGCGGCGACCGGCAGCACGGCGACGACGCCCGTGTTGATGGAGCGCACGAGTGTCTGGTTGACGCCGAGGTTGACGGCGGCCGCGAATTCCGCCGCGGTCGACGGCGAGGCCTCCGCCGTATTCTCCCGCACCTTGTCGAAGACGACGACGGTGTCGTAGAGCGAATAGCCGAGGATCGTGAGGAACCCGATCATCGAGGCCGGGGAGATCTCGATGCCGGTCAGGGCGTAGATGCCGACGGTGAAGAACAGGTCGTGCAGCAGGGCGGTCAGGGCCGCCAACGACATCTTCCAGGTGCGGAAGTAGATCGAGAGCACCAGGGACACCAGCAGCAGGAAGGTGATCAGGGCGACGATCGCCTTGTGCGTGACCTGCGATCCCCAGGAGGGCCCGATGAAGGAGGAGGTGACGGCCTTCTTCTTGACGTGGAATGCCTTGGCCAGGGAATCGCTGACCTTCTGGGTGCTGGCTGCGGTGCCCTTGCCCAGCTTCTCCGCCTGGATCCGGACGGTGTCGTCGCCGACCTTCGTGACGATGAGGTTGTCACTGCTGCCGGTGGCCTGCCGCACCGCCGTGCGGGCCCGTTGGTCGAAGTTCTGCATGCTGCTGATGCTGCTGACCCGCAACTCCGAGCCACCGGTGAACTCCAGGCTGAAGTTGAGCCCCCGGCCGAAGAGACCCAGCGCCGCGACGATCAGCAGCACCGCGGTGAGGCCGAACCAGGTGTGACGCCGGCCGATGAAGTTGATCTGCCGGCGACCGGTGAACAGGTCGTTGCCGAATTGCGCGAAACTT
>CAZMLG010000436.1:0-1161 GCA_964566985.1 uncultured Intrasporangiaceae bacterium | reverse complement strand
TGGAATTCCTCACCAACGAAGAGGCCGCCGCGATCGCCGGCAGCGACGCCGACCATCACCGGCGCGACCTGTTCGACGCCATCGCCCGCGGCGATCACCCCAGCTGGGATCTGTCGGTCCAGGTGATGCCCTACGACGAGGCCCCGGACTACCGGTTCAATCCGTTCGACCTGACCAAGACCTGGTCGCACCAGGACTACCCGCTGATCAAGGTCGGCACGCTCACCTTGAACCGCAACCCGGAGAACTTCTTCGCACAGATCGAGCAGGCGGCCTTCTCCCCCGGCAACACCGTGCCCGGCATCGGCCTGTCCCCCGACAAGATGCTGCTGGGCCGCGCGTTCGCCTACAACGACGCGCAGCGCAACCGCATCGGCACCAACTTCCACCAGCTGCCGGTCAACCGGCCCAAGGAGGGCGTCGAGGTCAACAGCTATCTGTTCGACGGCCAGATGACCTATCTGCACCGCGGCGCGGCGCCCGTCTACGCCCCCAACAGTGGCGGGCGGACCTGGTCCGACACGACCGGTCCGGCCGAGGACGGCTGGGAGACCGACACCGAGATCGTGCGCAGTGCCTACGAAAAGCACCGCGAGGACGACGACTTCGGTCAGGCGGGCACCCTCGTGCGTGACGTGATGGACGACGCGCAGCGCGACGCACTCGTCGACCAGGTCAGCGGCAGCCTGGCCGGCGGCGTCCACGGCGAGGTGCTCGAGCGCGCCCTGCAGTACTGGAAGAACATCGACGAGGGCGTCGGCAAGCGTATCGCCGACGCGGTGAGCGAGTCATAAGGCAGACGCTCTGCACACAGCGTTGAGTGGCACACCGATCGGTGTGCCACTCAACGCTGTGTCGGGCGGGCCGGCAGGCGCTCCACGCGCCTCCTTCGTCGGCCCCCGAGGTTTCGATACACCTCGCTCGTACCTCACGAGGCTACTCAACCCACCGCCTACGCATACGTGCTTCGTCAGACGCACCTTCTCTCGGCGCCCTCCTCACACTCCGCTTCGGCCGAGTGCCTCCTTCGTCGGCCCCCGACCTACGCATACGTGCTTCGTCAGACGCCGACCTTGAAGCGCACGAAGCCCGTCACCTGCGCGCCCGCCTCTTCGGCGACCTTGGCGACGCTCTTCTTCGGGTCCTTCGCGAACGGCTGGT
>CAZMLG010000435.1:0-1164 GCA_964566985.1 uncultured Intrasporangiaceae bacterium | reverse complement strand
CCTAGTGGTCTGTCGGTGAAATAACAAGGTACGATGGGGGTGTGCCGAGAAGATCAGCTCCAGCCCTTGAAGTGACCGATCAGCAACGCGTGGAACTGAAGCGGGTCGCCGGGTCGTCGGTCCTGCCCCACCGGCAGGTGGTTCAGGCTCGAGCCTTGTTGTGGGCGGGCGAGGGACTGGCGAATGAGGAGATCGCGCGGCGTAGCGAGGTTGACTCGGACGCGGTCCGCCGGTGGCGGAAGCGATTCGAGGAGAAGGGAGTCGACGGGGTCGGGGTGATCGCCAAGGGTCGTGGCCGCAAGCGGCAGATCAGTGACGAGATCATCGCTGAGGTCGTGCGAGTGACGTGCCAGGAGGATCCGCCGGGCGAGGAGACTCAATGGTCGACCCGCGCTCTGGCGAAGCGGTTCGGCGTCGGTAAGGACACGATCGCGAAGATCTGGTCCGATCACGGGCTCAAGCCGTGGCGGGTAGACACATTCAAGGTATCGAACGACCCGGACTTTGAGGCCAAGCTCGCGGACGTGGTCGGGCTTTACCTGGACCCGCCGGCCCGGGCCGCGGTGTTCAGCTTCGATGAAAAGACCCAGTGCCAGGCGATCGACCGGACCCAGCCCAGCCTGCCGATGGTGCCCGGCCGCGCCGGCACGATGACCCACGACTACAAGCGGCACGGCACCACGAGCCTGTTTGCGGCGATGAACCTGGCCACCGGGGAAGTGCTGACCCAGTGCCGCAAGCGTCACACCGCCCAGGACGTGCTCGCATTCTTCAAGCAGATCGATGCGGCGGTGCCTCGCGGGCAGTCGGTGCACGTCGTGCTCGACAATCTCTCGGCGCACAAGGCTCCCGAAGTGCGTAAGTGGTTGGCGCACAAGGACCGGCGTCGGTGGCACCTGCACTTTCCCCCGCAAGCGGGCGGTACCCCCACTCCGACCTCAAGCTCGTGGGCGAATCTGATCGAGCGATGGTTCAAGGCACTGACCGATAAACGCCTACGGCGAGGAACGTTCACCAGTGTTGCCGAGCTCGAAGGAGCCATCACCGGTTGGGCCGACCACTGGAACAGCGACCCCAAGCCCTTCGCCTGGACCGCCACCGCCGACAGCATCCTGGTGAAGGTCCAGCGCGCCCGTGCCGCGCTAACCGACCAGATCAATTCAC
>CAZMLG010000434.1:0-1180 GCA_964566985.1 uncultured Intrasporangiaceae bacterium | reverse complement strand
TGTACACCGACGGCCTGAAGGTGACCATCACCAAGATGACCCAGGGGAAGATGACTGGTCAGGGTCCCGGCGTGTATCCCGGCCGGCCGGTCACCGACTTCTACATCACGATGACCAATGGGACGAAGAAGCCTCTTCAGCTCGGCGTCGTGGTCGTGACCGTGACCTACGGAAGTCCGGCCCGCCTTGCGCACGCCGTCTATACCCCCAAGTCCAAGGACTTCTCCGGTGTCGTCAAGCCAGGCAAATCGATCAAGGCCATCTATGGATTCTCCGTCCCGAAGGCCGACCGTGATGACGTCACGTTGACCGTCGACCTCGATGGCCAACATCACC
Organism: uncultured Intrasporangiaceae bacterium; assembly: GCA_964566985.1. Lineage (GTDB taxonomy): Bacteria > Actinomycetota > Actinomycetes > Actinomycetales > Dermatophilaceae > Leekyejoonella. Next base: position 844 of record CAZMLG010000434.1, on the reverse strand, counting down.
TGGCGACCTTCGCCGGAAAGGTGAAATGACGTGCTTGTCCCACCACAGCTTCCTGCATGTCCCGCTCCGGGTGTGCACCATGACGATTCAGCCACGATCAATGGCTCTGAACACACCAGGAGTGCCCGATGACGACGTACCGACGTTGCCTGCGGTCCAGTCGGCGTTTCGTGGCGATGATCGTCGCGGCCACGTTGTTGACGTTTGGCATGGTCGCCATGGCGAGTGGATCGCCTGCCCACGCCGATACGACGCCGTCAGACGGCACTCCTTCGACGGTGAGCGCCGATGCGCTGCCCACCTGGCAGATCAACGGGGTGGTGTGGAGCCAGGTGACGATCGGCGACACGGTGTATGCCGCCGGCGAGTTCTCGCAGGCACGCCCGCCGGGAGTGGCGCAGGGAGGCCCGGGTTCGGTCAACGTCGGCAACCTGATCGCCTACAACATCAAGACCGGCAACATGATCACGTCGTTCAATCCCAAGCTGAACGCACAGGCACTGGTGGTAGCGAAGTCCCCTGACAACTCTCGCATCTACGTCGGCGGTGACTTCACGACGGTCGACGGTCAGGCCCGCAGCCACATTGCCGCGTTCGATGCGCAGACGGGTGCCCTCGTGCCCTCGTTCCATCCCAACGTCGACAACTCGGTGAAGGCGATCGCCGTCTCGGACTCGACCGTCTACATCGGGGGGATGCTCGGTCACGTCAACGGCACGTATCGGGCACACCTTGCTGCATTGCGCGCCTCCGACGGTGCCCTGCAGTCGTGGTCTCCGAAGACCGACAACTACGTCCCGTGGAGCATGATCATGACGCCGGACCAGTCCAAGGTCGTGATCGG
>CAZMLG010000433.1:0-1189 GCA_964566985.1 uncultured Intrasporangiaceae bacterium | reverse complement strand
CATCGTCCTTGCCACGGCAGCCACCTCGCTGCTGGCTGCGCCGATCGCCGAGGCTCGCGCACTGCCCTGCATTGCGCTCGCCCTCCAACCGACGGAGCCGACCCGTACTCACGGACCGGTCCTGCTCGGCGGCCGAAACCTGGGGCCCTGGCTGAACGTCGCCGTCCCGCGGCGCTTCGTCCGGCTCGGGATGCGGATGTTCGCCGGACTCGTCCGTGATCTCCGAACTGAGCTAGGGCTGCCAGAAGAACCAGCACCTGGCTATCGTCCCGAGGAACTGACCGTGCTCCACGGGATCTCGCCCACGGTCTACCCCCGGCCGACAGACTGGCGGGCCGGACTGGAAGTTGTCGGGTACTGGTGGCCCTCAGCGCCCGCCTCGGACTGGAGCCCCGATCCCGACCTCGCCGACTTCCTCCAGGCAGGATCAGCACCGGTCTACGTCGGGTTCGGCAGCATGGGCGTCAGGCAGGCCGATCAACTCGGCGATGTCGTCGTCGATACGGTGGCTCGGACCGGCCGTCGCGCCATCGTGTCCCGAGGATGGGCTGGCCTGGCCATCGACCATCCCGACATCTTCGTCGTTGACGAGATGCCCTATGAGTGGCTGTTCCCCCGAGTCACCGCCGTGGTCCATCACGCTGGCGCCGGCACGACCGCCGCCGGTCTCCGTGCCGGTGTCCCCGCGGTCCCCGTGCCCTTCGCCTACGACCAGCCGTTCTGGGCACAACGGCTGCACAACCTAGGCGTCGCACCCGACGTCATTCCCGCCAAGCGACTGACGTCCAAGCGCCTCGCCCGGGCGCTCGATGCCGCCAGCAGTCCAGACCTCATTCAGGTGGCTGCGGAACTCACCAAGAAGATCGAGGGCGAAGACGGCGCTCGTCGGGTTACCGAGGTGCTCGACGTGGCACTTGCCGGCGCGACAGATTGACATGCCCCAACCAACCGAGTCCTGTTCGCCAAAGTTCCCCGCGGTACGCGCCGAAGTCATGCGGGCGGGGCCGCGCTGCAGAAGCGGTCGCCGTGTTCACGGACCTTCTGCGGACGCACGACCCAGGTCCCCGTAGGCGCGCGACGCTGCCTCAGCACCTGGGTAAGGCCGAGTACGCCGCAGGTGAACGGGATGCCGCCCTGGAGCACCTGAGGGAGGCGCTGCAGCTGCGGGTGGAGTCCGAGGCACCGGCCG
>CAZMLG010000432.1:0-1189 GCA_964566985.1 uncultured Intrasporangiaceae bacterium | reverse complement strand
GGAAACGCTTTCGAGGCACCAGAGCCGGACCAGGCCGCCCTCGACATGCTGGACGGCCAGTTCCAGCCCCTGGATTTGGCCCCGTTCGAACCCGACGACGTCGCCACCGACGCGGGCGTGCTCGCGGGTGGCTCGACCGGTTTCGCGGCCCTGGCCCCTGTCCCACCCGGCGCGGGCGCCGCCGCGGCCGAAGCGGTCGCGGAGATGCCGGGCCAGTTACGCACCGCGGCCCGCGGCTGCTTCCAAATCGGGGACGATGGCCTGGACGAGTTGGCCGACAACCTGCTGGCAGTCCAAGCCGACGCGGAACGCACCCTGGTCTTCGCGATGGCCCGCGCCCTCGACCGCGGCGTGATCGCCAACTCCACTGCCGCCACCCCCACCCAGTGGCTGCGGGTCAAGTACCCGTCGATGGAGCCCGGACAGGCCGCACGGATCGCGCGGGTCGCGGAGATCATCCGCGACCCCAAACACCCGGCATTGGCGGGGGTGTTGGATGCGGGGATCGTCACCGTGCGGGGCATGCAGATCGCGGTGCGGGAGGCTCAACGCGTCCACCCCCTGCTGCCGCGGTTCTCCTGGTACGACATGCTCGGGTATTTCCTGGCCGTGGCGACCCGCCGCCCCGCCAAGGACCTGATCACGTTGGCCGACGGGCTGGTCAGCCTACGCGGCGGGGATCGCCTGCCGGAGGACGAGAACCGCGCCCGCACCGCCGAAACCCTGTCCTGGTGGGACCTACCCTCCGGATTGACGCGGATCCAGGGAGACCTGTCGGCCGGGGACGCCGCGACGTTCACCGCCGCCATCGAAGCCCTCGCCGCCCCGCGGCCGGGCACCACACCCGACGGCGACACCCACCCACCCAGCGACGCCGTGGACGCCTGGCACGACAACAGCAACACCGACAGTGGCAGCGACAGCGGCAGCGGGAGCAGCGACAGCGACAGTGACAGCAGCAGTGGTGGCGGTGGTAGCAGTCGGAAGGGGATTGATTGGCGGCCGGTCGGCAAGCGCCGCGCGGACGCCCTCATGGAACTGATCGGTGCCGCCGCGCGGGCCAGTAGTAGTGATGCGGGCAGGTCGCCGGTCAAGGCCACCATCACCCTGCCGTTGAGTGTGTTGATCGGGTCGTTGGCCAATGCGGGGTATGCGACCACCAGTTTCGGGCAGGTCATCGACGCCGGGA
>CAZMLG010000431.1:0-1204 GCA_964566985.1 uncultured Intrasporangiaceae bacterium | reverse complement strand
ACGGGGGCCACGGACAGGACAAGCGGATGACGGTGCGCCAGGCATGGTCAGCGGCGCAGCGGCGTGCGATCCGGGCCATCATCGCCGCCGACGGTGCAGTCGCTGGCCCGTGGCGCGCCGATCCGCCAGGGGCCGAGCCCGCAGTGGCCGATCCCGCGAGGCCCGGCCCGGTGCGCCCGGACGAGGCCACGCTGCTGACCGGCCTGCGCGACCTGGTGCCGGCCGACGGGGTCGCCGCGGTCACGCTGGATGTCGCGCATCACCGCATCATCGGCACCGTCGGCGACCCGACCGACTTCGCCCCGCCGGACGACGCGGACGCGCCGCTGTACCGAGCCTGCTGGACCGGCGTGGCGTGGCCGGCGCAGCCCGAAGCACTCCCGTCCGCCTTTGACCTCGTGGCCCCGGCGGAGCAGCGACGCACCCGGCTCGACGCACCGTGGGGATCGGGTATGACGGAGGTCTTCGTGATGTGCGCGCCGTTGCGGGTCAGCCGCGACATAGCCGTGCAGATCATGGTCGTCCGGCGTGCCGCCTGCTTCACCGACTCGGAGCTGCTGATGCTCACCCTGCTGGCCCCGCACCTGCAGCGGCGGTACCGGCACGCCGCGCTGGCCGGGACGGGTCTGCCGGCAGGGATCGATCCGGGCGGGGCGCTGGCGGAGGCGGCCGGCGATCCACCGGCGGACGCGGCGGGGCGGGCGCTGGCGGAGGCGACGATGGAAGTTCCCGGGATGCCGGGAGCGCCGGGGACCGCGGAGCCGCTCGTGGCGCCGGACGCTGGGGAGCCGCCCGGGACGCCGGCCCTGACCCGCCGGCAGCAGACGGTGCTGATCCTGGCCGCGCACGGCTACAGCAGCAACGAGATCGCACACCGGCTGCAGCTGTCGCCCGGCACGGTGCAGAAGCACTTCGACAACATCTTCGATCGGCTGCGGGTATCGAACCGGCTGGCCGCGGTGACCCGCGCGTACCCGCACGGGATCCCCCCGCAGCTCGAACCGCGCTGGGACACGCCCCCGGTGCCGCGGTAGAGCGTGGCGTCAGCCCGCGGCCGCCCGATCGAGGCCCGTCGGCGGCGTCGGCCCCGCCGGCCGGGTGGATCCCGCCGGAGCCTGAGGCGCGGCCTCGACTGTTGACCGCGACTGACCCGTGGTGCCCGCCTGCTCGGTCGCTCCCGCCGGCGCGGCGGATCCGGCCGGCT
>CAZMLG010000430.1:0-1210 GCA_964566985.1 uncultured Intrasporangiaceae bacterium | reverse complement strand
GTGCCGTATCCGGTCGGGACGAACATCGCCCCGATACCGGCCCCCGCCGCGCGGATCCGCTCGGCCAGATTGCCCTGGGGCACCAGCTCCAGCTCGATCTCACCGGCGCGGTACAGCTCGTCGAAGTGCCAGGAGTCGCTCTGCCGGGGAAAGGAGCAGATCATCTTGCGGACGCGCTTCTCCTTGATCAGCAGCGCCAGGCCGACGTCTCCATTGCCCGCGTTGTTGTTGACCACCGTGAGATCGGTCGCGCCCTGTGCGAGCAGTGCATCGATGAGCTCGACCGGTTGCCCGGCGCGGCCGAACCCGCCGATCATCACGGTCGCACCGTCCTGGATCCCTGCGACCGCCTGCGCGGGATCGTCACCGAAGGTCGCGCCCATGCTCACTCACCCTCCTCGTGCAGCACTGCGTTCGCCACGGCGAACGCGTGATTGGCGTCGGGCACTCCGCAATAGATCGCCGACTGCATCAGCACCTCACCGATCTCCTCCTCGCTCAGTCCGTTGCGCAGCGCCGCACGCACGTGCATCTCGAGCTCGCCCCAGTGGCCCTTCGCGATCAGCGCGGTCAGGGTGATGGCGCTGCGCATGCGTCGGTCCAGACCCGGGCGGGTCCAGATCTCTCCCCAGGCGTAGCGCGTGATGAGGTCCTGGAAGTCGGCGGTGAACGGGGTGGTGCGCGCCGTGGCGCGGTCCACGTGGGCGTCACCGAGGACTTCTCGTCGCACCGTCATACCGGCGTCGTACTGTGCTGCATCCATCACTGTCTCACCGTGTCCAGGAGTCGTCGTCGTGCAAGATGGCCGCCACCGCGTCGGGCTGCTCGGCCGGGGCGAGGTGTGCGGAGTCGTCGAGGATCTCGAGGCGTCCCCCGGGCGAGGCCTCCGCGATCGCCTGGCCGGCCTCGGGTGGAGCCGCCTCGTCGTGTGCCCCGCTGATGACCAGCATCTTGGCGGGAAGTCTCGAGAGTCGTTCTCTCACATCGAAGGTCGCCAGTGCCTCGCATACCTTGGCGTAGCTGTCGGCATCGGCCTGCTGCAGGCTGTCGAGTAACGCGGTCGAGGTCTCCGGATCGCGTTCGATCGAGCCGGGTGCGAACCATCTCTTGGACGACGGCCCGACCATGACGGGCGCGCCCGCACGGCGTACGAGGTCGGCACGCTCACGCCAGCGTTGCTCGTCCATGAAGCGTGGCGACGAGCAGATGA
>CAZMLG010000429.1:0-1212 GCA_964566985.1 uncultured Intrasporangiaceae bacterium | reverse complement strand
TACCTGCTCTTTCGGCATTCCTACGGATGCCCCGCCGCCCCCGACTCCACAGTCGACCCACCCGCATGCTCCGTCGTCAGAGTTGCCGGAGGAGGGTGTTGCATGCGCAGGTATACCAATCCAGCAGCCAGCCAATAAGGCTGGGATGAGCACGATCTTAGCGGATCTCGACATTAGCTCGTCACAGCCTTGTCGACTTCAACCTCTGAGACCCTCCACCCATCAGCAGTCCACTTTAGCCGGAATACCATCCCTACGGCAGAACGCTTTTTGATTGTCTGGACTGTGATTCCGTCTTTGTTTACGATGTGTACTTCAGGAGATTTCGTGACTACCCACACACTCGGCTTCTTCTTGTGAAGATACGGCGAGTACGACCGGACGATGATGGCCTGCTTGCCATCGAACCGCGTGTTCTTCCTGACATTTTGGTCGATTGTCTCTATCGCGTTTTGGCAGGTCTTGCAGTGACCAAGGGAAAGTTTATCTAGGACGCCTTTTTTCGGAGAGACGCCAAGCTTGTTGACTTGGTGGGTGTAGTACTCGGAGAAGGCAATCGCGCCGTTCTTGCTGTGGCGGCGAGCGGGTTCGGGGACGCCCGGCGCACCGGCTGCGGTGGTGTTCGAGGAGTGGGGACTGCTGGTCGGGTCGGCCCGGCCGGCCGTCGAGCTGCTCCCGGTGGCCGCAGGGGTGCTGTGCGTGGCCTGCGCGGAAGGCGACTCGGGGGAGGCCGACGCGGTGGAGTCTCCGCATCCGGTCAGTGACACGCTGATCGCGGCAGCGGTCGTGAGGGCGAGGACCGTGGCGGGGCGCGGTCGGTCGAACATGCAACAGCCTCCCTGTGAATTTCCTGCGAGCCCGCCGATTATGTCGAGCCTGCACGGCGGGGGTGCGAGGGATCGGTTAAAGACTTGGTCAAGATCGGGCCGCGGCACCTCCCTTTCCGATGTCGTGTCGGTGTGGTGCGATCCCTCAGCGCGTCGTCGTGCGCAGCGACTCGGCCCCGGGGACCCGCCCCAGTCTGCCGGACTGTCGCCTGCTGATCGGGTGGTTGTCCACAGGCTCACGGGGTCGAGGCGAGGTGGCGGAGCGGCGCTGAAAGGGGTGCGACGCGCCGTCGCAAGCGTGTGACCTGCGACTTTGCCGACATCCCGGCGACACCTTGCGTCGTAGGGCCTTGAGTGCTTACGATCCCTATATCTAGTAGTTACA
>CAZMLG010000428.1:0-1232 GCA_964566985.1 uncultured Intrasporangiaceae bacterium | reverse complement strand
CAGGCGCCGCCCTCGGGCGGGTGGGGGGGGGGCGCGCCCCCGGCGCCCCCCCCCCCGCCACGGTGGACGGCTACGCGCAGGCGTCCGGCTTCGGCGGGTTGACCTTCTTGTTGTATTCGTAGGCGTCGCCGTAGTCCTTCTTGACGAACTTGTCCCAGGTGCCGTCCTTGATCATGTCCTTGATGGCACTGGTGACCTTCTTGCACAGGTCGGTGTCACCCTTCTTCAGGCCGATGCCATAGCGCTCTTCGGAGAACGTGCCGCCGACGAGCTTCAGCTTGCCCTTGTAGGCCTCCTGGTTGGCGTAGCCCGCAAGAATCGTGTCGTCGGTGGTCATCGCATCGATCACGCCGTTGGACAGGGCCTCCGCACACTTGGAGTAGGTGTCGAACTTCTGCGGGACGAGGTTGGGCTGCTCCTTCTTCAGGTTCTGGACCGAGGTCGAACCGGTCACCGAGCAGACCTTCTTGCCCTTCAGGTCCTTGACGCTCTTGATGTCGGAGTCGGACTTGACCAGCAGGGACTGACCGGCGATGAAGTAGGGGCCGGCGAAGGAGACCTCCTTCTTGCGGGCGTCGGTGATCGAATACGACGCGACGACGAGCTTGACCTGACCGGACTTGATGATGGTCTCGCGCTGCGGGCTCGGCGCCTGGATCCACTTGATCTGGTCTTCGTCGTAGCCGAGTTTCTTGGCCACGTAGGTCGCCGTGTCGACGCCGAACCCGGTGTACTTGTCGCCCTTCTTCAGGCCTATGCCGGGCTGGTCGAACTTGATTCCGATCTTGATGGTGTCGCTTGACCCGGAATCAGACCCGGAGTCGTCGGAGCCGCCGCAGGCGGCAAGGCTCAGGCCGGCCGCGACGAGAACGGCGATCGAGGCGGTGGTGCGTCGGAGGTGGTGCATGGTTACTCCCTGTGTTGGTGACGGACCTGCATTCGGGGCAACGGCAGAGCTCGCCGGTGCGTGTCAGTGGGTGAGGATCTTGCCGAGGAACTCCTTGCCGCGGTCGGACTCGGGGTGGTCGAAGAACTGCTCCGGAGCGGCCTGCTCGAGAATCTGTCCGTCGGACATGAAGACGACGCGGTCGGCGGCGCGGCGGGCGAAGCCCATCTCGTGCGTCACGACGATCATGGTCATGCCCTCGTGGGCGAGTTGGCCCATGACATCGAGCACTTCGTTGATCATCTCCGGGTCGAGCGCCGAGGTCGGCTCGTCGAAGAGCATGGCC
>CAZMLG010000427.1:0-1238 GCA_964566985.1 uncultured Intrasporangiaceae bacterium | reverse complement strand
TTCTCGCCCTCGAGGACGTGGGCGAGCCGGTATTGCGTGACGTCGGGGAGCGCGGACGTCGTCGGCGACGTGGCGGTGCCGGCGAAGTAGGGAGCCAGCGTGATGTCGGCCTCGTCGACCAAGTCAGCGGCGACGAGGTCGCGCAGCAGCCGTGGTCCGCCCTCACACACGATGCGGCGCAGGCCCCGGTCGACCAAGGCGGCCACGATCGCGTGCGGAGTGGTGTCCGGGACCGTGACGACCTCCGCGTGCTCGCGAGCCCGACCCAGCCGGCCCGCGTCGGCGGACTCGGGTGCGATCACGATCGGCCGCTGTGCGGACTCCCGCCAGACGGGCAGCTCCCACGGCAGGTCGAGCGATCTGCTCGCCACCGCGATGACGGGGGCGGGCGCCTGGCCGGCCTCGGTGCGGCGGCGCGCGTCGTCGTCGGTCGCTCGCATCGGGGTGTATTGCTCCGCCCGCATGGTGCCGCTGCCGATGAGCACGGCGTCGGCATACCGCCGTGTCGCGGAGAAGACCACCTGGTCGGTGTCGGAGGAGACCGTGCCGCTCAGCCCGTCCGGTCCCGCGGCGGCGCCGTCGAGGGTGGTCACCATCATCGCCCGCACCCAGCGATCGGTGTCCGGCCACGGGTAGGCGTCGGCCACCTGCTGCTCGGTGAGGTTGCGTCCGCCCGCAGGATCGAGGGCGCGGATGGTGTCCATCGGCTCAGGGTACGACGTCACTCGACCCTGATCACGGGCAACATCCAGAGCGTGTCGCGCAGGCCGTTCCCCTGGACGGCGGCGCATCGAAACGGTCACACTGCCCGGGTGGAGTTCACGATCACCGGGCCGGTCGTCGAGTGGCGCGGGCCGGCGCCCTTCTGGTTCCTGCAGGCCTCGGCCGAGGTCAGTGACGACATCAAGGAGGCCGCGCGCGGCCTGGAGTACTGGGGTCAGGTGGCCGTCGAGGTCCGGATCGGGGAGACCGACTTCCGCACCGCGCTGTTCCCCAAGGACGGGCACTATCTGCTTCCGCTGCGCGTGGCGATCCGGCGGGCCGAGGCGATCGAACCCGGAGACGTGATATCCGCTTCGGTCGATCTTGCCGAGCGACAGCCGGGTTGACCGCCCGACCTCAGCGCCGGAGAAATGTGGTGGCCAGGACCGCTCGCCGACGCGCGGTCCTGGCCACCACCTGTGCGGAGGATAGGGGATTCGAACCCCTGAGGGCGTTAACCCAACACGCTTTCCAAG
>CAZMLG010000426.1:0-1247 GCA_964566985.1 uncultured Intrasporangiaceae bacterium | reverse complement strand
CCGGGGTAGGAGGGCAGATAGGGGCTGTCCCAGGTGCCGGTCGCGTTGATGACCGCATCGGCTCGAATGCGGGCGCTGGGAGTCTCCACGACGAATCCGCCCCCGTCCGAGATGACGTCGAGGACCTCGGCCGGGCGCAGGACCGGCAGATCGTGGTCGCGCTCGTAGGCGCCGTAGTAGCGCGGCACCACCGTGTTGGCCGGTTCGGTCGGGTCGGGTGCCTGCCAGGGGCCGTCCGGCAGAGGGTGGATGCCGTGGGCCCGGTCGAACGTCAGGGAGTCCCACCGATGACGCCAGGCGCCACCGGGTCCGTCGTTGGCGTCGAGGACCACGAAGTCCTCCCATGGGCGCAGTCCGCGGGATCGGAGGTGGTATGCCGCGGACAGCCCGGCCTGGCCGGCGCCGATCACGGCGACTCGGATGCGTGGAGTTTCCATCTCATCACCGCCAACGTCGGCCGAGCGCGTGCTCTTCCTGCCGTCGGGAAGGGTGACGCCGGCCGACTCCGTGTCGGGGTCGGCCGGCGTCGGTGTCATGAATCAGGCCTTGACCAGCTGAATGTCGAGGTTGATCTCGATTTTGTCGCTGACCAGGGTGCCGCCGCCCTCGACCGGGACGTCGAAGCTCAGGCCGAAGTCCTTGCGACGGATCGTGGTGCTGGCCTCGAACCCGGCGCGGGTGCCGCCCCACGGGTCGGGGGACACACCGGCGAAGTCGAGGTCGAAGGAGACCGGCCGGGTCACACCCTTGATGGTCAGCTCGCCCTCGAGGGCGTCGGGGGTGACGCGGGTGGCGTTGAAGGTCATCGTCGGGTGGGTCTCGATCTCGAAGAAGTCGCTGGAGTGCAGGTGCTTGTCACGGTCCTGCGATCCGGTGGTGACCGAGGCCATCTGCACGGTGGCGTTCACGCTGGAGTCCTCCAGCGTGTCGCCGACCTTGACCTCGGCGTCGAACTCGGCGAACGAGCCGCGCACCTTGGTGACCATCAGGTGGCGGGCGACGAAGCCCACCTCGCTGTGCGAGGTGTCGACGGTCCAGGGTCCGGGGGTCAGGCCGGTCAGCGTGGTCATGTGTACTCCTTCGGAAGGCGTGTAGTTGATGCTTCACGTAACATAGAGCATACTGGTTGATATTTCAACTAGCATCATGTGGGCGCGTGTGAGATGCGCCATTAGAGTGAGGGCACTATGACCAACCCACCCTGGCTGAGCGACGCCGAGCAGACTGCGTGGCGCAACTACCTGCGC
>CAZMLG010000425.1:0-1250 GCA_964566985.1 uncultured Intrasporangiaceae bacterium | reverse complement strand
CACAGCCGTACGTGCAGGGTCTGGACGCCAAGGCGCCGTTCCATCCCACCGCCAGTGGGCAGCTCGCGATCGCACTGGCCGTGCAGGACGCCCTGCACCTGCGGGACGCGTCCACGCAGGCACCCAGCACACCGACCCGTCCGGATGAAACCTCCCCGAGCAGAACCATTCCCCGGCCGCCCTCATCCCCGGGGACGCCCACCGTGCCCTGACGCCTGCCCGGCCCAGGGACACGGCCTACGGTGAGATCATGAGCAATGCCTTCGGGATCCCCGCCAACGACTCATCCCACCCCGCGCTCGGGGACGTGCAGCGCGCCTCCACAGAGCGCCAGGTCCAGCAGAGTATGGCGTGGGAGGAGGCCGCGGGGAACCTGCTGGAGAAGGCCTACCAGGCTCAGCACACCGGCGACCAGCAGCGAGCCCACACCTACCTCCTCCGGGCCGCAGCCCTCCCCTGGGACGAGCACAAGCAGACCTGCCCGGCCGTCTGGGAGGTGCACCAGATCCTGTTCGACGAGGTGGTCGGGGCGCTGCAGGACGAGGGGTGGCTGGACGCGGTCGCCGAGGTCATCGAGGGTCTCGACGACGCGGCCACCCAGGAGCTGCGGCAGATCCTGGAGGTGATCGGCCACGACTACCAGGTGTCGGCCACGGAGCGGCGCATCATCCGCACCCTCACCGGCGACCGCACGATCTACCCGAGTGACCCCGCGTTCGGGCTGACCGCGTCCAGCAGCGTCGACGAGGTGATCGCCGTGCTCGAGCCGATGCTGCGAGCGCTGATCGCCTATACCGACGCCCTCGACCGGGACGTGTGAGGCCCCACGGATCGCTCGACGCCCCGGTGATCCTCCGGTCGGTTCCTCCTCCATCGACCAGACACCCGTTGCGTGTCGTCGACGTGTCCGCTCAGAGCGGATCCGCATGCACCGGTGGAGTCGGCGCCGTAGGCTGGCGCCATGAGTACCGTCGTGCCGTTCCCTGGCCGCAGAGCCCGCCGGGCCGCCCCGGAGCCGCTGTGGCGGGAGGCGGTCGGGTCGATCCTGCGTGACGAGCGCGCCGACCGCGACGAACGGCTCGCCGATGTGGCCGCCCGGGCGGGCGTCGCACCGCAGTACCTGTCCGAGGTCGAGCGGGGTCGCAAGGATCCCTCCTCGGAGGTGCTGGCCGCGGTCGCCGGTGCCCTCGACCTCACCGTCCGCGACGTGGCGACCCGCGCCGGCCACCGGATGTCCCACGGCCCCGTCT
>CAZMLG010000424.1:0-1257 GCA_964566985.1 uncultured Intrasporangiaceae bacterium | reverse complement strand
CCGCGTGCGGATCGGTGTAGGTGCGCTCTCGCCGGGGCCGATGCAGCTCGAGGCCCTGCCGGGAGGGTCGGGTGCCGTCGTGGTCGCCTCGCACGAAGCCGGTGAAGCCCCGGAAGGCGTGGTAAGAGATCCGGCGGTCACTGCCGCGCCCAGGGCCGTGACCGTGGCCGTGACGGGCGGGGGCGGCGACGGCCTCGGGCACCCCGAGGGCGACCGCTCCTCCGGCGGCCAGGCCGGTGCCGATGAGCTGGCGGCGGGTCAGACTCGAGCTCGAGGGGCCGCGACGGATGATGTCAGGCATTTTCGTCTCCAGGTCGACTGCGAAAACTACTCGTCTCAGTCAACTCCACTTCCACCGTGTATGGGGTGAATCGACCCGGTGACTTCCGCGCCGCCGAGATCGCTACCAGGCGGGTTCGGCATACCGGTCGCCCTGCCGGCGCCTGCGATACCGTCACGCCATGGTCGACAGGGCACCGCCCCACCGCTCGGGCATGCTCGATGTCGGCGGTGGGCACGAGATCTACTGGGAGGAGTCGGGCCGTCCCGGCGGCGTTCCGGCGGTATACCTGCACGGAGGCCCGGGAGGCACCCTCGGCAAGGGCGGTTACCGAGAGAGGTTCGACCCGAGCACGGTGCGCATCATCGGGCTCGACCAACGCGGGTGTGGCCGCTCACGTCCGCACGTCACGGCGTCGGGATACGACCTGACCGAGAACACGACCGCGCACCTGATCGAGGACCTCGAGCACCTTCGACAGCATCTGGGCGTCGAGCGATGGCTGGTCAACGGGGTGTCGTGGGGTTCCACGCTGGCCCTGGCCTACGCCCGCGCGCATCCCAACCGGGTGCTCGGCATCGTCGTGATGGCAGTGACGACGACCGACCGGTTCCAGGTCGAGTGGATCACCGAGACGGTGGGGGCGATCTATCCGGAGGCGTGGGACCGGTTCGCGTCGTATGCCGAGGATGCGGGCATCGGTTACCACCGCGGCCGCGATCGCGTGGTCGAGGCCTATGCCCGGCTGATGACCGATCCGGACCCGGCGACCAGGGATGCCGCCTCTCGGGCGTGGGCCGAGTGGGAGGACCAGCACGTGTCCATCGGCGCAGGCGGGATGCACCGCGACCCCCGTTGGGAGGATGACGAGTTCCGTCAGGTCTTTGCCACACTGGTCACCCACTACTGGTCCCACGACGGGTTCCTCACCCCCTCGATCCTGGAGGACATGGGCGACCTGCCCACCGTCCCGGCGA
>CAZMLG010000423.1:0-1267 GCA_964566985.1 uncultured Intrasporangiaceae bacterium | reverse complement strand
CCACCGTGAACGATCAGGCGTCGCTGAACGATGGGCGAATCGTGCTCGCGGGGCGTGCGGGCGACATAGCCGTGTCGGGCGGGCACAAGGTCTCTCTGCCGCAGGTCGAGCGAGCGCTCTCGACGATTCCCGGCTGTGAGGTCTGTTGCGCGATCGCGCTCGCCGACGCCGCACTGGGCTCTGTCATCGCGGCTGTTATCGAGGGCAACGACGTTCCCGCAAAGTCTGCGATCCAACATGAGCTCCGTCAGAAGCTCGCGCCCCAGTTCGTGCCGCACCGCTACTACCGCGCGGATCGGCTTCCGCGCACAGCGGGCGGGAAGATTCGTCGCGTTGAGGTCGTCGAGCTCGTCGACGCCGGACAGACGGAGCGCCTGTGACTGTCGAAGCACGCGCTGTCGTCACCGCCCTCGGAGCGGTCACTCCCTGCGGTCTCACGATGGCCGAGACCTGGGATGCCGTTGTCGCCGGGCGCAGCGGAATCGGGCTCCTCCGCGATGTCGATGTCTCCGATCTGACCGTGTCCGTCGGCGGAGAGGTGCGCGGGTTCTCCCCGATTGATCACGTCTCCCGTTCGGATGCACGTCGCCTCGATCGTCACGCTCACTACGCGATCGCCGCTGCAGACGAAGCCATGCGCGACGTCGATATCTCCGATCCGTATCGTTTCGCGATCACGGTGGCGACCGGTTCCGGCGCGGTCTCACTGACGCAGGACGCCACGCGTCGGCTTGATGCCGACGGCCCACGTCGCGTACCACCCGGCGTCGTCGTCTACGGCGGTCCCGACGCCGCGGCCGCGTACTTGAGCCAGAAGCATGACGCTCGCGGCTCCTCCGTCGGAACAGCTGCGACGTGCGCGAGCGGAACCGTTGCACTCGGCGACGCCCTTCGCACGATTCGTCACGGCTATGCAGACGTCGTTCTCGTCGTCGCTGCCGATGATTGCCTCAACAGAGTGAATCTTGCCGTCAACGCCACCCTCGGCGCCCTCGCCCCCGGCTACGCGGACGCGCCTGGTGCAGCGAGCAGACCGTTTGATCGTGACCGCTCCGGGTTCGTGATGTCCGCGGGGGCGGCCGCACTGCTCGTCGAATCTGAGGCGCACGCGCGCCACCGAGGAGTCGCGGGGTTCGCGGAGCTCGCGGGCTACGGAGCGACCTCGGATGCCTACCACCCCACTGCTCCACGACCCGACGGCTCTGGTGCAGCCGAGGCCATGCGACGCGCCCTCGCCGACGCCGCTGTCTCAGTTGACGCTGTCGAC
>CAZMLG010000422.1:0-1272 GCA_964566985.1 uncultured Intrasporangiaceae bacterium | reverse complement strand
GGACTGGCCCCAGCTGCAGGTGCGCTCGACCTCCGAGCTGTTCGCCCAGGCCATCGGCCGCATTCACGCGGGGGAGTCGGTCAGCAGTCTGTTCGACGGCATCGACCCCACCTGCGCGCCTCCTGCGGCGACCCTTCCGCTGGGCTGACCCGCAGCCCTCCCCTCGCCGGAACCATCCGGCGATGCGCGCCGTCCACAGGTGATATGGAGCATCGCGCGGGCAGAGGGATGCCGTGGTGGCGACATCGGTGGGTCGTCGCCGGCGCCGCCATCCTCCTGGTGCTCGGGCTCGGGTGGCGGCTCGCCCGTCACCCGGACATCGGAGGTCATCTCTCCGGGCACGTCGCCCACTCCGGCATGCTCGACGAACGGCACTTCGCGTCGGAGGTGCCGGGCGGATACGTGGACGCCACGATGTATACCGACGTCGTGAGGCAGACTCCGAGCGGCGAGGAGGTGAAGGCGCCGGAGGGCACGATCTACGTCGAGGTCGACTGGCAGCCCCATGTGCTCGAGGCGCCGGTGTGGCCCGCCCCGTCCAGGACCCGCCATACGGCGCCGGGGGCGGATCTGATCCTCGTCAGCCTCGGCCGGCACTACACGGTCGCCTCGAGGGTTACCGCGACCGATGCGCCGTCCTCCACGGTGGTGCTCGTGGACGGAGTCGCCGCAGACGCTGAGATGCACGTGCGGTTCGGTGGTCGGACGGTGCGGGCGATCCTGCGAAGTGAGGACGCGCACGGCCCTCCCAGCGACTCGGTGCGGCATGTTCCCTGCAGCGGCTTCGATGAGGCGCGTGTGCACTGCACCCTCGAGGTCTATCGGAGCGGATACATCGAAGGGCTCGGCGTCGCACCGGATGGGAAGGACTGGGTGCTCGTGCACGACAGTGGGATCACCCGTGGGCGTGGCGGGGTGATCGTCTTCGGCCACGAGGGTCGGGCGATCTACCGGCCGGCCGGAGAGCCCACCGTCACCGTCACGGTCGACGGTCTCGGTGCGCCAGGCCGAGTTGCCGGTGAGGACACGGTCGTGGGCGACGATGTGCATCTGGCAGCGCGGGCCTGGCTGGTGCCGCACGGCAGAGTCTCCGTGCACCTTCGATACCGACTCCCGACCCGGTTGGACCACACGGAGGGCGCCGTGTCCGAGGCGCCCACGACGCGGGTCGTCGAGCGTACGAGTAGCGTCACCTACCGGGGGTAGGCGTGGTCCACGGAACAATTTCTGGCACTCGAGTTGACCGAGTGCTAATCGCGGCATAGATTCAGT
>CAZMLG010000421.1:0-1282 GCA_964566985.1 uncultured Intrasporangiaceae bacterium | reverse complement strand
TGCGACTCGCCCTCACCAGCACCGACGACGCCGCGATCGAGACCCTCTGGATCCGACCCCATGCAAGGTAGCAACACGCCGAATACCACCCATCTACCCACCGCCGTTCGACGGTAGCGCCATTTCAGCATGTCAGCGCACATCATCGCGGGTGCACAATCTTCGTAAGGCCTGCCTCGAGGTAGCCTCACGGGGCGGTAGACATTGGATCCGAGCTGCTGATTCGCTGACCCCAACATCTCTCAGTTTCGCAAGCAACCGGAAGTGGCTTGCAGATGTTACGTTCGCGTCGTGGAGTTGGCGCGCTCGCACCGGCGGCAACTTGTCTGGTGCCGTGCCCGAGAAGACTGGGAGGGAAGCACATGGCAAGTTTACTCGATCGTTTCTCGTGGGCCTGACGACATTCATGACGGTATGTTGCGTAGCGTTCTCTACCGCTATGCCGGGGGCCGCTGCAGCGACTCCATCTCAGGACAAGCCCGATTCGCATCGACGGGCAGTCTCGCCGCCACATGGTTAGGGCCAAACTTTGTCACGGGTTGCTAAGGCGAAACGTTTGGCGTTGAGCCCATCGACACGCCCTACTAACCTCCAGCATGCCCTTACGGCTGCTGATGCCGCGGTGAATGGTGGAGCAGGTCGGCGCATGCGTGCCTTCACGAGTAATGCCAATGGATATGCATGCCATTGGTACGGTTACTGCGATATTCGTATGAGTAGCAGCAGGGCACGCAGGTTGGTCGACCTCATCAGGGTTTTCTATAACGGTGGGACTTATACATGGCACCAGTGATGGACAATGGAGTTGGAGGGAGATCAACCCGCACCACGCTCGTGATATTGCTTGCCGGAATGGTTCTGTTCTTGGCTGGTGTCCTGATATGGCTCCTCGTTCCAGGGCAGGCCGCATTGGGCATGCTGCTGCTGAAACTCGGAGCCGGAGCGACCTTCTTTACGGCGCTCTGGCGTCTGCACCGCAGGTCCCGCACTGGGCCGTAGCCCACTGCGATCGGGGTGGCGACGCTCGTAGGGAGACGAAGGCGAGCGGCACCTCGCTGAGCCTGGCCGGTTGGCAGCGTCCGCTCGCGGGTCTCGATACGCTCCTTGCTCCTTCGTCGCAGCGGAGCTACTCGACCAGCCGGCGGTACGGGGAGCTACTCGACCAGTTCGGCGCGGGTCGGGGGCTGGGCTCCGGCCCGGGAGACCGTGATGGCGGAGGCCTCGATTGCCCGGTGCACGGCCGGGAGCACCTCCTGCAGACTCGCCCGGCTCAGACGCTGTC
>CAZMLG010000420.1:391-1285 GCA_964566985.1 uncultured Intrasporangiaceae bacterium | reverse complement strand
GCACCGACGTCACGCTGCTGGCCTACGGGCCGATGGTCAAGACGTGCCTGCAGTCCGCCGAGGCCGCCGCCGAGGAGGGCACCTCGATCGAGGTCGTCGACCTGCGGTCGCTGTCCCCGCTCGACCTGCCGACCATCCTCGACTCGGCCAGGAAGACCGGCCGGGTCGTCGTGGTCCACGAGGCCGCCACCTTCCTCGGCATGGGCGCCGAGCTGGCGGCACTGATCCAGCGCGAGTGCTTCTATCACCTCGAGGCGCCGGTGATGCGGGTCGGTGGCTACAACATTCCGTATCCGCCGAGCCGATTCGAGGAAGAGTACCTGCCCGACCTCGACCGGGTGCTCGACGCCGTCGACCAGTCACTGGCCTACTGAGAACCCGGGAGAATTGCCATGGGTATGAAGAACTTCAACCTGCCCGACCCCGGTGAGGGTCTCGTCGAGGCCGAGATCGTCTCGTGGAAGATCAAGGCCGGCGACACCGTCACGACCAACCAGGTCGTCGTCGAGATCGAGACCGCCAAGTCGCTCGTCGAACTGCCGATCCCGTGGAACGGCACCGTCAAGGAGCTGCTCGTCGAGGAAGGCACCACCGTCGAGGTCGGCACACCGATCGTCGCGATCGACGTCGAGGGTGCCGAGGACGATCCTGCCGCCGGCGGTTCGTCCCCGGCGGCGGCCGACGGCTCGGGCTCGGAGGGCGACGGTGACAAGGTCGCCAACCTCGTGGGCTACGGCCCGTCGACAGGATCCACCAAGCGTCGCGCGCGCAAGGGAGCCCCCTCACCGGCTGGTCGAGTGGCGAGCCCCTCGGGCGAGTCCCCCTCGGCTGGTCGAGTAGCGAGCCCCTCGGGCGAGTCCCCCTCGGCTGGTCGAGTAGCGAGCCCCTCGGGCG
>CAZMLG010000420.1:0-291 GCA_964566985.1 uncultured Intrasporangiaceae bacterium | reverse complement strand
AGCGTATCGAGACCTCGGGGTCGGGTCCGGCGCCGACGGGGGGTCCCGCTGCGCGGACCAACCATCCGGACTCGCAAGCTCGTCCTCCCGCCAGGCCCAGCCAGTCCGCTCCGCAGAACCCCCCGTCGGCGCCTCGTGCGTCTGCTCCGCCGACCCCCCAGCCCGCGCCTCCTGCATCGGCTCCGGGCGCCCCGTCGGCGCCTCCTACGGCGACTCCGGCCTCACCGGCCGGCCGGCCGCTGGCCAAGCCGCCGGTGCGCAAGTTCGCCAAGGACCACGGCGTCGACCTGG
>CAZMLG010000419.1:0-1292 GCA_964566985.1 uncultured Intrasporangiaceae bacterium | reverse complement strand
CCATGATCCAGAACATCGTCGACCGGGCCAAGAAGATGGCGATCAAGGACCAGCTCACGCTCGGGGCGAAGGGGATCCGGGTCGACCACCTGCTCAAGTCGTGCGTCGACGAGTTCAAGGAGAACGAGGACCTGCCCAACACCACGAACCCGGACGACTGGGCGCGCATCTCCGGCAAGAAGGGCGAGCGGATCGTCTACATCAGGACCTTGATCGACGGCAAGGACGGCTCGAGCCCGGGCCGCTCCATCGACTCCATCAAGGGCACCGGCCAGTACCTCTGATCGAGTGGAGTGGGCCGCCCTGCCGACCGCCAAGACAAACCCCGAACCCCACCCGGATGGTTGAGTAGTCCGCTGACGCAGCATGTCCTGAGCCCGTCGAAGGGTCGAGGACGTATCGAAACCTCTCAAGCGCGGGCTCCACACCGGCTTGGCACCGCATACTCCTCAGGCCTCGCACCCCCGCGCTCTGCACTCCATGCGGGAGGGACGCCCGTTGGCTCGCGCCGGGGCGCTCGACCGACTCGACCAGCCGACGTGGCCAGGATGGCCCCGCCGCTCCTCGCCGGCGCCCGACGCTGACTATGGTCGGTATATGAGCACCACCCCACAAAGTTCTCCGCTCCCTTCGGTACGGGCTCCGCAAGCTCCGCCCTACTCAGGACGGCGCGCAGGCTCACTCCGATACCCTTCGACGGGCTCAGGACACCGCTTTGCGGGGGCCCCGGCATGATCACCACCCCACAAAGTTCTCCGCTCGCAGGCTCACTCCGATACCCTTCGACGGGCTCAGGACACCGCTTTGCGGGGGCCCCGGCATGAGCGTGCGTCGTGTCATGGGGATCGAGACCGAATACGGCATCTCGGTGCCCGGCGATCCGACGGCCAACCCGATGGTGCAGTCCGGGAGGGTGGTCACGGCCTACGCCCGCGAGCAGGGTTTGCGCGCGGCCAGAGCCGGGTGGGACTACGAGGACGAGGCGCCGCTGCGGGACGCCCGCGGGTTCGACATGGCTCGGGGCGCGGCCGACTCCAGCCAGCTCACCGACGAGGACGACCCGACGCTCGCCAACGTCGTGCTGACCAACGGTGCGCGGCTGTATGTCGATCACTCGCATCCCGAATACAGCTCGCCCGAGGTGACGACTCCCAGGGCGGCGTTGACCTGGGACCGGGCCGGCGAGCTGGTGATGCGTGAGGCGGTCGGCCTGCTGTCCGCGCCCGGAGAGCCCGGAGTCAACCTCTACAAGAACAACACCGACGGCAAGGGCGCCTCCTACGGCACCCACG
>CAZMLG010000418.1:271-1294 GCA_964566985.1 uncultured Intrasporangiaceae bacterium | reverse complement strand
TGTCGGTGACGCTGCTGTCGGCCTCCGGTCTGCTGCTGGTCGCCGTCGCGGCCGCGGCCGTGATCCGTCGCAACCTGGCACCCCTGCGCCGCGTGGCCGCCACCGCCACCCGCGTCTCCCAGCTGCCCCTGTCGACCGGTCAGGTGCAGATGCACGAGCGCGTCCCCGACAAGGACATGGATCCCCATACCGAGGTCGGTCAGGTCGGCACGGCGTTCAACGGGATGCTCGACCACGTCGACAACGCCCTCACCGCACGGCAGGCCAGCGAGACCAAGGTGCGCCAGTTCGTCGCCGACGCCAGCCACGAGCTGCGCACTCCCCTGGCCTCGATCCGGGGGTATGCCGAGCTGTCCCGCCGGGAGACCGACCCGGTGCCCCCGGACACCGCCCACGCCCTGGGCCGCATTGAGTCCGAGGCCGGGCGTATGACGTCACTCGTCGAGGACCTGCTGCTGCTCGCCCGCCTCGACAACGGCCGCCCCGTCGAGCAGGAACCGGTCGATGTGACCAAGCTCGCCCTGGAGACCGTCAGCGACGCACACGCCGCCGGCCCCGACCACGAGTGGCGCCTGGACCTGCCGGACGAGGCCGTGGAGGTGCTCGGCGACGAGGCTCGCATCCGCCAGGTGCTCATCAACCTGCTGGCCAACGCTCGACGGCATACCCCCTCCGGCACGGTCGTGACCACCAGCCTGCGCCCCGAGCAGCATCAAGTCCGCATCACGGTCAGCGACAACGGTCCCGGCATCCCACCCGACCTGGTCCCTCACATCTTCGAGCGCTTCACCCGAGGTGACGAGGCCCGCACCCGCACCGGCGGATCCACCGGACTCGGCCTGTCGATCGTGCACGCCGTGGTCACCGCACACGGCGGATCGGTGCGAGTGCGCTCGGTCCCGGGCGAGACCTGTTTCGAGGTCTACCTTCCCGCCGTCAACGCTCCCACCACCGTGACCCAGGACTCCCACACCACCGCCGGTTGAGCGGCCCGGCTGGTTGAGCCCACCCCCGGCTGGTTGA
>CAZMLG010000418.1:0-261 GCA_964566985.1 uncultured Intrasporangiaceae bacterium | reverse complement strand
CCCCCCCCCCCCCCGCCTTTTGCCCCGCCCCCCGGCTGGTTGCCCCGGGCCCCCCCCCCGGGCCCCCCCGCGTCGAAACCACTGGTCCGGACGCACCCAGCCGGGCGGCGGGAGCCGTCGGTTGCGTCGGGGCGATACGCGGTTCTGGCCTCATACAAGCGCCCCCGGTCGCCCCGACGCATCCTCCTCCCCAAATCCCACGAGTCCCATAAGTCACGGGAGACCCCCCCCTCGCCCAGGGGGCGCGCGGGGGGGGGCCCG
>CAZMLG010000417.1:0-1297 GCA_964566985.1 uncultured Intrasporangiaceae bacterium | reverse complement strand
AGGTGACCGTGGATGCCGTCAGCGGCGACCTGATCACCACCGACGACTGACCCCGTCTGCAGCGCTGATCGACCATCGGTCGCAGCCCGAGCAGCCCGTCAGAAGCGTTAGGCCGCGGTGACCGTCACCGTCACCGGGTCTGCGCCTTTGGCGGGCACGTTTACGGTCAGGATGCCGGAGTCAGGCAGCCACGCCTCGATTTTGGCGCCGTCGACCTCCGGTCCGTTCGGAAACTCCTCGGCAGGCAGGTAGATCTCGGTGGATGCCGTGGCATCGGCATCCGGAATCATCGTGAGCGTCAGCTCCCCCTCACCCGACGACCACTCGGTGATCTCGCCGGCGACCGCCCGCGGATAGGCACGGTTCAATGCGGTGACGAGGTTCCGCTCGGTCCCATCGGACTCGTACGGCCCCCACGACCCGTCGTCCCGCGACCAGTACGCGACGCCCATTCCCGTCGTCGCCGCCATGTCGTACACCGCGTCGACGTAGTCGAGCGCTCCATCGAGGGTCGTGTTGAGCCCGAACTCGCCGAGGATCACCGGAACATCGCCCAGCGCCTCCGCGGTGCGAAGCACATTGCCCGCCCACGCGTCGATCGTCGCGTCGACGAGCTGCTTCGAGGCGCCGGTGTAGCCGTCACCAAGGTCCATCGGCAGCGGATACAGGTGCGGGCAGAAGGCGATGCGCGGTTGGCCTGCCCGCGGGTCATCGACGAACCCGAGGCCGCTCGGGAGCCCCCAGTTGAAGCCCATCGCCTGCGGTTCGAGGCACGCCCACGTGTCGGCATCCACCTGTCTGATCGCGTCGATCGTCGTCTGATACAGCTCGGTCAATGGGCCGGCCTCGAAGCGCGGCCCCTGCATCGTGCCTCCGTACGGCTCGTTCATCAGGTCGTAGGCGACGACGGCATCCTCGTCCGCGAAGCGTTCGGCGACGTGCTGCCATGCCTTCGCGTAGTGGTCCTGCAGCTCCGGGTGCTTTCCCGTTGTGTTCCAGAAGTTGTCGAAGGCGCGCATGACGCCCGGCTCGAGATAATAGAGCTCCCACATGTCGTGGTCCGCGACGGGCAGACCGTCCATGTACGTCGCCCACTCCGGAGCCCCGTTGCCGTGCGCGCCGTCAGGCGTGATCGCCATGCTCCAGAGGTCCTGGTGCATGTCGAGCATCACGTGATATCCGCGCTCTGCGTACCACGAGACCCGCTCGGCGACGTCGTCGAGGTACCCCTCGTCATACACGCCGGGGCTCGGTTCGACCATGCGCCACGAGATGAGGAAGCGCACGAAGTTCGTCC
>CAZMLG010000416.1:0-1309 GCA_964566985.1 uncultured Intrasporangiaceae bacterium | reverse complement strand
CGGTCGTCATCGACTTCGTCGTCGAGCGTGATGCGATGGTGTGGCCGATGGTCCCGGCCGGCGTCAGCAACGACATGGTGACCGTGGCCCGGGCGATGACCCCGGTGTTCGACAGAGAAGGTGACGACAGTGAGTGATCCCATCCGGCGCCGGCACACCCTGTCCGTGCTCGTCGAGGACAAGCCCGGTGTGCTCGCGCGCATCGCGGGCCTGATCTCTCGGCGCGGGTTCAACATCGATTCGCTCGCGGTGGGGCAGACCGAGCACGACGAGATCTCGCGGATGACGATCGTCGTCGACGTCGAGGAACTCGCGTTGGAGCAGGTCACCAAGCAGCTCAACAAGCTCGTGGAGGTCCTCAAGGTCGTCGAACTCGACCCCGACGCCTCCGTCCAGCGCGAGATCGTGCTGCTCAAGGTGCGTTGTGACGCGGCGTCGCGCTCGGAGGTCATCCAGGTCACTCAGATGTTCCGGTGCAACGTCGTCGACGTCAGCGTGGATGCCGTCGTCATCGAGGCGACCGGCAATCACGACAAACTCGAAGCCCTGCGCGACGTGCTCGAACCGTATGGTGTGCGCGAGCTCGTGCAGTCCGGCCTGGTCGCCGTCGGTCGTGGCGGCCGCTCGATCACCGACCGGTCCCGTCGCTCGGCGTGACCGACCCTTTCATCGTCCGACAGCAATTCAACACAAGGAGAAATGACCGTGGCGCAGATGTTCTATGACGACGACGCCGACCTGTCCGTGATCCAGGGCCGCAAGGTTGCCGTCATCGGCTACGGCAGCCAGGGCCACGCCCACTCGCTGAACCTGCGCGACTCCGGGGTCGACGTGCGTGTCGGCCTGCGGGAGGGCTCGAAGTCCCGGGCCAAGGCCGAGGCCGAGGGCCTGCGCGTGCTCTCCGTGGCGGATGCCGTGGAGGAGGCGGACGTGGTGATGATCCTGGCTCCCGACCAGGTCCAGCGCACCCTGTATGCGCAGGAGATTCAGCCGCACCTGAAGCCCGGCGACGCGTTGTTCTTCGCCCACGGCTTCAACATCCGGTTCGGCTACATCACGGCGCCCGACGGTGTCGACGTCGCGATGGTCGCCCCGAAGGGACCGGGCCATCTGGTGCGGCGCGAATACGTCGACGGACGGGGAGTGCCGGTCCTGCTCGCCGTCGAGGTCGACGCCACCGGCACGGCGTGGGATCTGGCCAAGGCCTACGGCAAAGGCATCGGCGGACTGCGTGCGGGCGGGATCGAGACCACTTTCACCGAGGAGACCGAGACCGACCTGTTCGGTGAGCAGACGGTCTTGTGCGGCG
>CAZMLG010000415.1:0-1312 GCA_964566985.1 uncultured Intrasporangiaceae bacterium | reverse complement strand
AGGTCGCCGATGTAGCCGAACATCTCCGACAGCGGGACGAGCGCACGGATGACCTTGACACCCTGTGCGTCCTCCATCGCCTGGATCTGTCCACGGCGGCTGTTCAGGTCGCCGATGACGTCACCCATGTACTCCTCGGGCGACACCACCTCGACCTTCATGACCGGCTCCAACAAGGCCGGACTGGCCTTGGCAAAACCGTTCTTGAAGCCCATGGAGCCGGCAATCTTGAAGGCCATTTCCGACGAGTCGACTTCGTGATACGAGCCGTCCACGAGACGAACCTTCATGTCCACGACGGGGAACCCGGCCAGCGGGCCATTGGCCATCGCTTCCTGAATGCCCTTGTCGACGGCACCGATGTATTCCTTGGGCACCACGCCGCCGACGATTTCGTTGACGAACTCGTAACCCTCGCCGCGCTCCGTCGGCGACATTTCCAGAACGACGTGGCCGTACTGACCCTTGCCGCCGGACTGACGCACGAACTTGCCTTCGGCGCGCACGGATTCCCGAATCGCCTCGCGATAAGCCACTTGCGGCTTGCCGATGTTGGCTTCGACATTGAACTCGCGCTTCATGCGGTCGACCAGGATGTCGAGGTGCAACTCGCCCATGCCGGAAATGATGGTCTGACCGGATTCCTCGTCGGTACGTACGCGGAAGGATGGATCTTCCTGCGCCAGACGGCCAAGAGCGACGCTCATCTTCTCCTGATCGGACTTGGTCTTCGGTTCGACAGCCATCGAGATGACCGGCTCCGGGAATACCATCTGCTCCAGCGTGATGACGTTGTCCTGCGCACACAGCGTGTCACCGGTGGTGACGTCCTTCAGACCCACCGCGGCGGCGATGTCGCCCGCGCGCACTTCCTTGATTTCCTTGCGGTCATTGGAGTGCATCTGCAGGATGCGGCCAACGCGCTCTTTCTTCATCTTGACCGGGTTGTATACGGCATCACCGGAGTTCAACACGCCCGAATAGACGCGGAAGAAGCTCAGCGAGCCGACGAACGGATCGGTCATGATCTTGAATGCCAACGCCGAGAACGGCGCCTTGTCATCGGCCGAGCGGGTCGCCGGTTGCTCGTTCTCGTCGATACCTTCGACCGGCGGACGATCAGACGGGGCCGGCAACAGATTCACGACGCCGTCAAGCATCGCCTGCACGCCCTTGTTCTTGAACGCGGTACCGCAGAACACGGGAATGATGCTGGTTTCCAGCGTTCCGGCGCGCAGACCGGCCATGATCTCGTCCTCGCTCAACCCGCCTTCCTCGAGGTACTTGTTCATCAGTTCCTCGGAAGACTCGG
>CAZMLG010000414.1:0-1319 GCA_964566985.1 uncultured Intrasporangiaceae bacterium | reverse complement strand
ACAGCTGGGCTCCTACTGGCTGCGTCCGGACCAGGCCGACTCCGATGTCGCGCCGATGCAGTCGTCGTTCGACGAGGGTCGTGCATCGTTCGAGGAGTCCATCACCCGGGGGCTCGGCCACATCACCCGTGCCTTCGGATCGGCGCCGCTCGCGCCGGATCAGGGGGTCAAGCACCTGCGCCGCCTCCAGGAGCAGGTGATGACGGCCGGGCGGTTCCGGATCCCGGCGATCGCCCATGAGGAGTGCCTGACGGGGTTCACGACGATGGGCGCCACGTGCTACCCCTCCGCCTTGGCCTGGGGCGCCACCTTCGAACCGGACCTGGTCCGGGAGATGGCACGGCGGATCGGTGCGGACATGAGCTCGGTGGGTGTGCACCAGGGACTGTCGCCCGTGCTGGACGTGGTGCGCGACTACCGATGGGGCCGCGTCGAGGAGACGATGGGGGAGGACCCGTATCTGGTGGGATCACTGGGTGTCGAGTACGTCCACGGGCTGCAGAGTGCCGGGGTGATCGCGACCCTCAAGCACTTCGTGGGGTACTCGGCCTCACGCTCGGGACGCAACCATGCGCCGGTGTCAATCGGACGGCGTGAGCTGGAGGACGTGCTCCTGGTGCCCTTCGAGATGGCGATCCGTCTGGGTGGGGCCCAGTCGGTGATGAACTCCTACGCGGACATCGACGGCGTGCCACCGGGTGCGTCCCACCATCTGCTCAGCGAGCTGTTGCGTGAGCGCTGGGGATTCGAGGGGTCCGTCGTCTCCGACTACTGGTCGGTGAGCTTCCTGGAGTCGATGCACCATGTGGCGGCGACACCTGCCGAGGCGGGTGTGCTGGCCCTGCGTGCCGGCCTGGACGTCGAGCTGCCGGAGACCAATTGCTTCCGATCTCTCCCCGACGCGGTCCGCGAGGGGCGGCTCGACGAAGCCACGCTCGATCGCGCCGTGCGGCGCGTCCTGAGCCAGAAGGTGCAGCTCGGTCTGCTGGACCCTGCGTGGGAGCCGGCCCCGAGCGATCCACCGGACGACCTGGATCCGGCGAGCAATCGTGACCATGCACGACGCATGGCGGAACGCTCGATCGTCCTCGTGGACAACGATGGTGTTCTTCCCCTCGCGACGGGAGCCTCCCAGGTCACGCTCATCGGCCCGACAGCCACCCAGCCGCGCACCTACCTCGGGTGCTACAGCTTCCCCAACCATGTGCTCTCCAGGTTCGAGGAAGCCGGAGCAGGGATCCGCCTCGACAGCCTCGTCGAGGCTCTGCACGCCGAGCTGCCCGACGCGCAGATCGACCACGTTCCCGGCGTCGGCTTCA
>CAZMLG010000413.1:0-1321 GCA_964566985.1 uncultured Intrasporangiaceae bacterium | reverse complement strand
ACTACGTCCCGTGGAGCATGATCATGACGCCGGACCAGTCCAAGGTCGTGATCGGCGGGCAGTTCCAGAAGCTCAATGGCGTAGACGTCGATGGCCTCGCCGCGGTCGACCCCACCAGTGGTGCTCTCGTGCCGTGGGCCGCGACGACAAAGATCCCCGATGCCGTCAATGGGGCAATCACGGGCCTCAGCACGGATGGAACCAACATCTACGGCAGCGGATGGGCATTCGGCTCGGGGGCTTCGTTCGAAGGCGAGTTTTCCCTCGATCCCGATGATGGGTCGATCAATTGGCTCAACGACTGCCAGGGGGACACCTACGACACCTACCCGATGAACGGGGCGTTGTACACCGTCAGCCACGTGCACAACTGCGAAATGATTGGTGGTCTCACCCAGCTCAGTGATTGGGGGATCAACCAACGTCACGCGTTGGCGTTCTCGACCGAATCCTCGGGCCAGAAGAACAAAGGACCCGATCAGTATGGCTGGGACTATCGTGCCTACGACCACTCTGATCTGCTGACCTGGTATCCGAATTTCTCCTGGGGGAACTACACCAACCAGGGTCAGTCCGGCTGGTCGATCACCGGGAACGGTGACTACCTCGCCTTCGGTGGAGAGTTCCAGTCGGTCAATGGAAAGGCGCAATACGGCCTGGTCCGGTTCGCGGTCAAGAAGGATGCGCCCAACAAGATGGGTCCCACCGCGTGCTATAACGCACCGACGCCGCAGGCGAAAGTTCTGTCCAACGGACTCGTCCGCGTGAGTTGGCAGGCGGCGACGGACCCCGACAACGCCAAGTTGACCTACAAGGTCTATCGGTCCGGCACGTCCGAACCTGTCTACACCACGACTCAGAGCAACCAGTACTGGAACTGCCCACAGATGAGTGGCATCGACGCCGACACGACGGACGGGTCGACGTATACCTATACGGTCAAGGCGTCCGATCCATTCGGCAATACATACACACTTCCTACGACGAACTCGGTGACAGGCACCAGCGGCGCTACTCTGAGCAAATACGCGAAGGCCGTCTTCGAGTCCGGGGCGACCAACTTCTGGCGACTCGGGGAGTCGAGCGGGAGCACGGTGACCGATGCTACGGGGACGAACGACGCCACCGCCCACAATGTGACCCGGGGCGCAGGTGGGCCGATCACAGGTGACGCCACGACCGCGACGACCTTCAAGGGTGAAGGTGGATGGCTCACGAGCGACTCGTATACGGCGACGAAATCGACACAGGCTGTCGGGTCCTCGTTCAGCATCGAGGCGTGGATCAAGACGACGTCGTCCGACGGCGGCAAGATCGTCGG
>CAZMLG010000412.1:0-1337 GCA_964566985.1 uncultured Intrasporangiaceae bacterium | reverse complement strand
GCCCTCGGCGTCCATCGGGTTGCCGTCGAGCACACCGCCCTTGATCACGAGGGCGGGGTTCGCCTTGGCGAAGTCACGCAGTCCCTTGGCCGCCTCGACCGGGTCACCGGTGACGAAAGCGATCGCGGACGGACCCTGCAGCTGCCCGTCGAAGGCCGTGACACCGGCCTCCTTCGCGGCACGCTTGGTCAGCGTGTTCTTCACCACGGCGTAGGTCGCGTTCTCACGGAGCGTGCCACGCAGCTCGTTCAGCTGCGCCACGGACAGGCCGCGGTACTCCGTCAGAACGGCCGCATCCGACTCCCGAAAACGCTTCGTGAGCTCGGCGATGACTGCCTGCTTGTCCTTCGCCATGCGGACCTCCTTCCGGGTGAGTGCCGGTCGGTCCCGGGTCCGGACATGACACGAGCCCCGGCGCAGATGGCGCGGGGCTCACGATGCCGACCCACGGCATACCTCAGGTATGCCGTGCCCGGCGCACTTGCCTGGCTTCACCTGCGCTGGTCGCCCGCTCCTGCGGATCCTTCGGTCGCTGCCTGCGCAGCGACGACCGGCGGTCTTTGGTGCCTCAAGGATATGGGTAGCGTCGCGGGATCTCCAAATCGGCACTGCCCCCTCGGGCCGGCTCGTCCCCGCGCCGGTCGCTCCGGGCGGCGCGCTCGCCGTGGCTACCTCGGCAGGACCGCCTCGATCGCCGCCGTCAAGGGCGCCGACTCCGGCTCGACCGCCGAGCGGAACCGCCCGGCCACCGTCCCGTCCGGCGCGACGAGGAACTTCTCGAAGTTCCACCGCACGTCGCCGGCCTCGCCGTCCGCGTCGGCATGCTGCGTGAGTTCGGCATAGAGCGGGTGGCGGTCCGGTCCGTTGACGTCGATCTTGGCCATCATCGGGAAGGTCACGCCGTAGCTCGTGTCGCAGAATTCGCGGATCTGCTCGGCACTGCCGGGCTCCTGCTGACCGAACTGGTTGCACGGCATACCGATCACGGTCAGGCCGCGGTCGCCGTAGGTCTGGTGCAGGTGCTCGAGTCCGGTGTATTGCGGCGTGAAACCGCATCGCGAGGCCACGTTGACGATGAGCAGCGCCCTTCCGTCGAAGTCGCCGAGCGATGCCGGCTGCCCGTCGAGGGTCCGAAGCGAGATGTCGGAGAAGGTCATGCCTCGAGGGTAGTCTCGCCCTCCGGTGCCCTCGCTGCGGAGGGCGAGCTCCGCGACCGACGAGGCGGCCCCTCACCCGACGATGGGGTGTGGGGCCGACTGCGCGTCGCTCGGGTGAGGCGCTGACCGCGTCCTCCTAGGTGTGACCACGGGTGCGGGTGGCGTCCCGCGGGATGCCGG
>CAZMLG010000411.1:0-1351 GCA_964566985.1 uncultured Intrasporangiaceae bacterium | reverse complement strand
GATCGCGTCGCCACCCGGACCCCCGAGCGGGTGGCGACGCGATTTCCCATGGTGCTGCCGATAACCTGAGGGACATGACGACAAACCCCTTCGGTCGCATGATCACCGCGATGGTCACGCCGATGCACGACGACGGTTCGCTCGACCTCGAAGGGGTTGCCACCCTGGCTTCCCATCTGGTCGATCAGGGTCACGACGGCCTCGTCGTGAACGGCACGACCGGTGAGTCCGCGACGACCACCGACGAGGAGAACTTCGACACGGTCGAGGCGGTCGTGCAGGCCGTCGGCGACCGAGCGAAGGTCACCGCCGGTGTCGGCACCAACGACACGGCCCATTCGGTCGCGGCGGCCAAGGAGATGGCGGCGCGCGGGGCCACCGGTGTGCTCATCGTGACGCCCTACTACAACAAGCCCACTCAGGAGGGCATCGTCGAGCACTTCGCGACGGTCACGGCCGCGACGGGACTGCCCGCCATGGCCTACGACATCCCGGGCCGCACCGGCACGGCGCTGGCCGGTGACACGATCCGCCGCCTCGCGCAGATCCCGGAGATCAAGGCGGTCAAGGATGCCAAGGGCGACCTGTTCGCGGGCGCCCGCCTCATGGCCGAGACCGGATTGATGTGGTATTCCGGTGACGACCCGCTCAACCTCGCCTGGCTCGCCCACGGCGCGACCGGACTGGTCAGCGTGGTCGGCCACGTCGCCGGACCTCGGTATGCCGAGATGATCGCCGCCGTCGATGCCGGCGACATGGCCCGGGCCCGGGAGATCTATACGCGGCTGATCCCGGCGGTGGAGGCCGTCATGCACACCAGCCAGGGAGCCATCATGGCCAAGGCCGCGATGCGTCTCCTCGGCGTCATCGAGTCCGACTTCTGCCGGTTGCCACTGCTGCCGGCCCCCGACGTGCACCGCGACCTGTTGCGCGCTGCACTGACCCAATCAGGAGTGTTGTGAGTCATCCTCATCCCGATCTGACCACCCCGCCGGCCCTTCCCGAAGGCGGCGTGCGGATCATCCCTCTCGGCGGCCTCGGCGAGGTCGGCCGCAACATGACGGTCATCGAGTATGCCGGCCGCCTTCTGGTCGTCGATTGCGGCGTCCTGTTCCCCGAGGACCACCCGGGCGTCGACCTGATCCTGCCCGACTTCGACTATCTGCGCGATCGCCTGGACGACATCGAGGCGGTCGTGCTGACCCACGGTCACGAGGATCACATCGGCGCGGTGCCGTATCTGCTGCGGCTGAAGCCGGACCTGCCGTTGGTCGGATCGACGCTCACGCTCGCCCTGGTGGAGGCGAAGCTCAAGGAGCACCGCATCACCCCCTACACGCTCGCGGTCAAG
>CAZMLG010000410.1:0-1356 GCA_964566985.1 uncultured Intrasporangiaceae bacterium | reverse complement strand
CGTCCAGGATCTCCTTCTTCTTCTTGCCCATCGCCTTGCGCAGGGTGTCCGCGCCGCCGAGGGTGAACCCGGCGAGCTCCCGGGCGATGGCCATCGTCTGCTCCTGGTAGACGAGCAGGTGGTAGGTCGTGCCGAGGATCGGTTCGAGGGCGTCCTTGAGCTCCGGATGGATCGGGGTGAGCGCCTGCCGTCCGTTCTTGCGCTCGGCGTAGTTGATATGGGCGTTGGCCGCCATCGGCCCCGGGCGGTAGAGCGCGAGCACCGCGGCGACGTCCTCGAACCGGGTCGGGCGCATCAGCTTCAGCAGATTGCGCATCGGTCCGCCGTCGAGCTGGAACACGCCCAACGTGTCGCCGCGCGCCATGAGCTCGTAGGTCTTCGGGTCGTCCAGCGGGATCGTCTCGGTGGTGATGTCGATGCCACGGTTGGCCTTGATGATCTTGATGGCGTGATCGAGGATGCCCAGGTTGCGCAGTCCCAGGAAGTCCATCTTGATCAGGCCCATGGCCTCGCACTGCGGGTAGGCGAACCCCGCGATGATCATCCCGTCCTTGTCGCGCCGGTGCATCGGCAGGACGTCCAGCAGCGGCTCCGACGACAGGATGAACGCGCACGCGTGCACACCGGTGCCGCGGATCAGCCCCTCGAGGCCGAGCCCGGTGTCGACGACCTTCTTGACGTCCGGGTCCTGCTCGTAGAGGGCACGGAAGTCGGCGCCTTCGCTGTAGCGCTCGTGCTCGGGGTCGAACAGCTTGGCGAGGGGCACGCCCTTGCCCATGACGTCCGGCGGCATCGCCTTGGTGATCTTGTCGCCGAGGCTGAAGGGATAGCCGAGGATCCGGTTGGCGTCCTTGACCGCGGCCTTCGCCTTGATGGTGCCGAACGTGTTGACCTGCGCGGTGTATTCGGAACCGTACTTGTCGGTGACATAGTCGATGATCTTGTCGCGCTGGCGGTCGTCGAAGTCGAGGTCGATGTCCGGCGGGCTGATGCGCTCGGGGTTGAGGAACCGCTCGAACAACAGCTGGTGCTCCAGCGGGTCGAGCTCGGTGATCCGGGTGAGGTAGGCGACGAGTGACCCGGTGGCCGACCCACGCCCCGGCCCGACGGAGACACCCACGTCCCGCGCGTGCTGGCAGATGTCGGCGACCACGAGGAAGTAGGAACTGAATCCCATCGGCTCGATGACCGCCATCTCGGTCTCGATGCGCTCGAGGACCTCCTGGCTCGGCTCCCCGCCATAGCGCAGCTCCAGCCCCTCGTCGATCTTGTGCCGCAGCCAACTCTGCGCCGTGTGTCCTTCCGGCACCTCGAACTTGGGCATCCGGTCGACCTCGGCGAACACCTCGTCGTAGT
>CAZMLG010000409.1:0-1356 GCA_964566985.1 uncultured Intrasporangiaceae bacterium | reverse complement strand
GCGCCTTGTCGAACCCGACGCCGTGCTCGCCGGTGATCGAGCCGCCGTGCGCCAGACACAGGTCGAGGATTTCCCCCGACAACTCTTCTGCGAAATCGCCCTGGCCCGGCACGGATTCGTCGAAGAGCACCAACGGGTGCAGGTTGCCGTCACCGGCGTGGAAGACGTTGGCCACGCGTAGGCCGCGCTCCTGGGCGAGGTGTTGCATCTCGCGCAGCACCTGCGGCAGCGCCGTGCGCGGAATGACTCCGTCCTGCACGATGTAGTCCGGGCTGATCCGGCCCACGGCCGCGAAGGCCGACTTGCGCCCCTTCCAGATCGCCTCCCGCTCCTGGTCGTCGGCGGCCACGCGGATCTCGAACGCGCCCGCCCGTCGGCACAGCTGCTCCGCCTGCGCGGCCTCCTGGTCGACCTCGGCCCGTGGTCCGTCCAACTCGACAACGAGCACGGCCCCGGCGCCCTCGGGGTAGTTGCAGGCGACCGCGGCCTCGGCCGCCTCGATCGCCAGGGCATCCATCATCTCGATCGCCGCCGGCACGATGCCGGCACCGATCACCTCGGAGACCGCGGTGCCCGCGTCGTCGGTGGAGGAGAATCCGGCCAGCAGCGTGTGCACGGTCTCCGGTGACCGCAACAGTCGCACCGTCACCCGCGTGGCGATGCCCATCGTGCCCTCGGACCCGACGAACGCGCCCATCACGTCATACCCCGCCGGGTCCGGAGCCGGTTGACCCAGCGTGACCTGCTCGCCCTCGGGCGTGACGATCTCGAGCGCCATCACGTGGTTGGCGGTGAATCCGTATTTGAGGCAGTGTGCGCCACCGGAGTTCTCCGCGACGTTGCCGCCGATCGAGCAGATCTGTTGACTCGACGGATCGGGGGCGTAATAGTGCCCGACCGGCGCTGCCGCCTGCGACACCTGCAGGTTGATCACCCCGGGGTCCAGCACCGCGCGCTGGTCGTCGCCGGAGACCTCGTGGATGGTGCGGAAGCCGCTCATGACGATCAGCACCCCGTCGGCGTGGGGGAGTGCGCCACCCGACAATCCGGTGCCGGATCCGCGCGCCACGAACGGCACTCCCGCCTCGTGGCAGCACCGCACCGACAAGCGCACCTGGTCGGCGGACGTCGCCAGCACCACGACCGCCGGCGTCACCCGGTAGTGCAACAACCCGTCGCACTCATAGGTCGACAGTCGCGTCGGATCGGTGATGACCGCCTCGTGCGGCAGGGCCGACCGCAACCGCTCGATCACCGAGGCGACGGACCCGGCTGCCGCGCCGGTCATGACGTGGCCCTAGGGCATCCGCTCGTAGGCCGGCAGGGTGAGGAAGTTCGCATAGTCGTCGGCAACGG
>CAZMLG010000408.1:0-1370 GCA_964566985.1 uncultured Intrasporangiaceae bacterium | reverse complement strand
TCCACGGAGAGATCCGCAGATAGGTCGCGGCCTCCGAGGTGGTGAGGCGGTCGGCGGTGGTGTTCATGCCGCGGTCTCTTCGACGCTGTAGGTGATGGCGTCCAGCGGGACGCCGAGGCGCTTGGCGATCGCGACGGCCACCTCGGGCGAGGGCTGCTTGCGCCCGGCCTCGATGTTCGTCAGGTAGCCGGGGGTGATGTCGCACTGGATGGCGAACTCCCCGTGCTTGATGCCCAGCGCCTCACGGATCGCGCGGACCGCCGCGCCGTGGGTGAGTCGTTTGCTGTTCATGTTGCCTAGCATAGGCAACTTCAGGAAAGAACGTCAAGCAGGCAAGGGAAAGAATAGGAAATAAGCCTCTGACCTGCACAAATGCGTGCGAACTACAGGCGTGGTTTTCCTGAGATTGCCCCTACAGTGGCGATGTCCTGCCGTTTGCTTTCCTCAACTTTCCTCAGGAGGATCACCACATGCTCACCGGAGACGAGATCCGACAGGCCCGACTGCGGGCTCAGTGGTCGCAAGAAGAGCTGGCCGCGATCGTCGGTGTCTCCATGCGCAGCATCGGCAACTACGAGCGGGGGAGCACCGTGCCCCGCAACAAGATGCCGGTCATCGAGGAAGCGCTCAGCGCCTACACAGGTGGCGACGGACCGTCGCTACACGCCGCGTCAGACGCACAGCTGCTGGCCGAGGTGGCGAACCGAATGGAGCGAGGAAGGAAGGCGGTGGTGCACGATGAGCAGGAAGCGAGTCAAGCCCCCATAGGTGACGAGATCACGACCGGTCGGGACGACGACCCAGCAGACTGAGCACACGGCGCGCTGCGTCGTCCCGACTGAGAACGGCATCGGCTACAGCCAGGTCATGGGACTGCACGAGGATCACTCGTCGATCCAGATTGGGCGCCCACACGACGCGTATGCCGTGAGCCTTGAGTCGGTCCAGAGGGTCGTGCGTGGCGTGTTCGTTGTCCCATCCCATGCCGTCCATCTTCGGTGGCCATACCGGAGCGTGCCTGCGGTTTGCGCAGGACTGGGCTGCCCACTTCTGGCATCGCCCTACCCGCCGGTTTCACAGCAGGGAGTGCCACGGTTGAGGTATGAGCGAGTCGCCGTGGCGGGCGACCCTCGGAACACGCATCCGTGACGCGCGGCAAGAGAGGGGATGGGGTTGGCGCGCGATCGGCCGGCGGTCGTCCGTGCCCGTCACCACGTGGCGCCGGATCGAGCTGGGGCATCCGGCGAATGATCACGCGTTGCTCGGCATCGCCGAGACCTTGGGCTGGGACCGGGGCGAGTGCTTCCGGATCATGGCCGACGCGCTCGACGACGACTAGGTCAGCGCCGGCCGCTCGCCACCTTCCAGCG
>CAZMLG010000407.1:0-1372 GCA_964566985.1 uncultured Intrasporangiaceae bacterium | reverse complement strand
GCAGCAGGAAGATCGCGCGACCGCGGAACCTGAACCGTGCGGTGTAGTAGGCCGCGGGCAGCGCCACCACGAGCACGAGGATGGTTGCGCCGCCTGCCACCTCGAGGCTGGCGCCGAGGTTGCCCCCGAAACCGGTCTCCCAGATGGAGGTGAAGTTGGAGAAGTTGAAGTGACTGGGCAGGAAGTTGGGTGCGGTGGTCTGGTCCTTGGGACGCAGGGCCGCGATGATCATCTCCACATACGGCAGCAGGAAGATGATGGCCACGACGTAGGCCGTGCAGGCCACGAGGAGACGACGCCCGGTGAGTGGCTTGCGGGGTGTGGTGGTCGGCAGGGCGGTCATCGGGACCCTCCGCGGGGTCGCGTGCAGTGTGGGGCGACGAGGCTCATGAGCTCACCTGCTCCTTCCACTTGGTGGCCTTCAGGAAGATCAGCACGATGACGATGACCAGCGCGAAGTTGATCACCGACATCGCGGCGGACTCACCGATGTAGCCCTGCTTGAGGATGAACATGAAGGTCGTCGTCGTGCTGGTCTTGTAGCCGGGACCACCGCGGGTCATCTCCCAGATGATGGGGAAGGAGTTGAAGACGTTGATCACGTTGATGAGGGTCGCCACGATCAGGGAAGGGCGCAGGAGCGGCAACGTGATGGAGAAGTAGACCTTTCGGTTGCCCGCGCCGTCGACCCGGGCGGCCTCGTACACGTCGTTCGGGATCGTCTGCAGCCCTGCCAGCAGCGCGTAGGTGGTGAACGGCAGGGAGACGAAGACTCCCACGATCATCATCCAGATCATCGCGGTGGTGGGATCACCCAGCCAGTCGGCTTGCTTGGAGCCGAGGTCCACCAGCCCGAGCTTGTCGAGGATCAGGTTGATGACGCCGAACTTGGTCGAGAGTGCCCACCGGAAGACCAGGGCGGTCATCATGACCGACGCCGCCCAGGGAGCGATGAGCGCCCAGCGTGCGAAGCGGCGACCGGGGAAGGCTTGGTTGAACAGCTGGGCGAGCAGCAGGGACAGGAAGACCGTGACGACCACGACGAGGACGGTCCAGATCACCGTCCGGAACAGGACTCCCATGAGCGCGGGTTCGTTGAACAGCTGGATGAAGTTGTCCCACCCTGCAGATCCTCGGTCGAACCCGTCGGGGCTGATGTCCTTGAAGGAGGTCTGCACCATGACGACCACCGGCCACAGCACGACGACGAGAATCAGGGCGAGGGCCGGTCCGATCCACAGCAGTGGACGGGCGGCATGAAGGATGCGAGCGAGTCCCCGTCGGCGGGAGGTGGGTGGCGGTGCAGGTGGTGAGTCGTTCGGGCGTGTGGGGGTGGTGACCTGTTCTGACACAACGTGCTCCAAGCGTCGGC
>CAZMLG010000406.1:0-1375 GCA_964566985.1 uncultured Intrasporangiaceae bacterium | reverse complement strand
GCCGACCGACAGCAAGGGCTTCACCGCACAGGAGATCCACCGCAAGATGAGCTTGCGCGCTTCGGTCACCAGCGGGTTGTTTCTTGATGGCGTGCGCGTTCCGGATGCCAACCGGCTGCCCAACGTCAAAGGCCTGAAAGGCCCGCTGGGTTGTCTGACCCAGGCCCGCTACGGCATCACCTGGGGTCCGATCGGTGCCGCTCAGGCTTGCCTGAAGGAAGTGCTCGATTACACCGCCGAGCGCACTCTGTTCGATCGACCGCTCGCTGCCAACCAGATCATCCAGTTGAAAGTGGCCGACATGGCGCGACGCATCACGCTGGCTCAGCTGATGTCCCTGGAACTGGGCCGCAAGAAGGACGCCGGCACCATGGTTCCGAACCACGTGTCGCTGGCCAAGTGGAACAACGTGCGCATGGCGATCGACATCGCGCGTGAATGCCGCGACATCCTTGGCGGCGCCGGCATCACGACCGAGCATTGCGCCATCCGCCATGCGTTGAATCTGGAATCGGTGATCACCTACGAGGGCACCGAGACGGTCCATCAGTTGGTGATCGGCCGCGAGCTGACCGGTATCAACGCGTTCTGAAAACAGGACGCGTGCGCAGGGCGGCTTTGTCCGCCGCCGGCCATGATGGGCCAAGGCCCGTCATGTGTCCGATGACTCGAGCATGATGTGAATTTGCAAGACCTCCGCATCGAAACCGAACGTCTGATCCTGCGCCCGCCGCGGGTCGAGGATTTCGACGGCTTTGCGGCACTGATGGCCGACGAGCGCACGGCGCGGTTCATTGGCGGTGTGCAATCGAGGCCCGAGGCCTGGCGCAAGTTCATCGCTTTTGCCGGCGCCTGGGTCATCCAGGGCTTCAGCATGTTTTCGGTCATCGAAAAGTCGAGCGGTCGCTGGCTCGGGCGCCTTGGTCCGTGGCGGCCCGAAGGATGGCCGGGGCCGGAAGTGGGCTGGGCATTGTTGCGCGACGCCTGGGGGCAGGGCTACGCCACCGAAGGAGCCGCTGCCGCCATGGACTATGCCTTCGATGTGCTCGAGTGGAACTATGTCGTGCATACCATTGCCGCCGAAAACAGACCGTCGCGGCGATTGGCGCGACGCTTGGGGTCGTGCTACCTGAAAAAGGGCCGTTTGCCGCCGCCACATCCCGACGATCCGATCGACATCTGGGGACAAACCCGGGCGTCCTGGCACGACAGGATCGATAGATAACATTCACTATATTATATAGTCTATTGTTTTTACGAGACTATTGCTTGGCCCATTTCTGGAGTTGAAGATCAGCCATGTCCAACAACGCTCCCATCGCCGCCCGCCACAAAGGCTTCAATCGCGCCGAGATCGTCGATCAGAACTTCACCG
>CAZMLG010000405.1:0-1377 GCA_964566985.1 uncultured Intrasporangiaceae bacterium | reverse complement strand
GCGGCGACTTCGCGGTGCGCGGCGGCATCCTCGACGTCTTCCCGCCGACCGAGGACCACCCGCTGCGCGTCGAGTTCTGGGGTGACACGGTCGAGGAGGTGCGCTGGTTCAAGGTCGCCGACCAGCGCAGCCTGGAGATCGCCGAGCACGGTCTGTGGGCGCCGCCGTGCCGCGAACTGCTGCTCACCGACGAGGTGCGCACCCGGGCGAAGGCCCTCGCCGAGCAGTTGCCCGGCGTCGCCGAGATGCTCGGTCGCATCGCCGAAGGCATCGCCGTCGAGGGGATGGAGTCGCTGTCGCCGCTGCTGCTGGGGGTTTCGACAAGCTCAACCGGCGGAGAGGGCTCAGCCGGCGGAGGGGGCTCAGCCGGCGGAGGGGGCTCGACCGGCGGAGGGGGCTCGACCGGCGGAGGGGGCTCGACCGGGGGAAGCGACGGCGAGGACGGTGGCATGGAGTCACTGCTGGACGTCCTGCCCGAGCACTCCCACATCGTGTTGTGTGACCCGGAGCGCATTCGCACCCGCGCGCACGACCTGGTCTCCACCAATCAGGAGTTCCTGGAGGCCAGTTGGTCCAACGCCGCCGCCGGCAACCAGGTGCCGATCGACCTGCAGTCCGTCCTCGGCAGCGCGTCCTACTGGAGCCTGGCCGACCTGCGCGAGCACGCCCTTGCGGGGCAGCGGCCCTGGTGGTCCTTCTCGTCGTTCACCTCCGACGAGGAGCTGCAGGAGTTCGCCCTCGACGACCTGCCCGGCGAGCGGATCACCATCCACGCCGACAACGCCCCCGAATACCGCGGCAGCACCGACGGCGCGCTCGCCGACCTCAAGAGCTGGGTGCACGACCGCCGGCGCGTGCTCATCGTCACCGAGGGCCCGGGTCTGGCCAAGCGAGTGAGCGCCATCCTCGCCGAGAACGACCTGCCCGTGCGCGAATGCGCTGATCTGTCACCGGGCATCATCGAGATCACCACCGGCGCCCTCGGCCGCGGATTCACCCTGGCCGGCGGCTTGGTCGTGCTCACCGAAGCCGACCTGACCGGCACCTCCGGGCAGGGCGGGTCGACCAAGGACATGCGCCGTATGCCGTCGCGCCGGCGCAAGATGGTCGACCCGCTGCAACTGCACGCCGGCGACTACGTCGTGCACGAGCAGCACGGCGTCGGCAAGTTCGTCGAGATGGTGCAACGCACCGTCGCCGGCGCGACCCGCGAATACCTCGTGCTCGAATACGCCTCGTCCAAGCGTGGGCAACCCGGGGACCGGCTCTTCGTGCCGACCGATCAGCTCGACCAGGTCACCCGCTATGTCGGTGTTGAGTCTCCCACGCTCAACAAGATGGGCGGATCCGACTGGCAGACCACCAAATCACGGGCCC
>CAZMLG010000404.1:0-1381 GCA_964566985.1 uncultured Intrasporangiaceae bacterium | reverse complement strand
CGTCCACGTCGGAGTCGTCGGCGATCTCGCGGTTGCCCAGCAGGAACTTCTCCTTGTCGCCGAACATCTCGACCGTGACGACCATGCCCGAACTGACGGTGCCGGCGGACCCCTCGGCGCTCCCGACGATCGCGTTGTCGAGCAGGTCGGTCAGCACGCGGATGCGCGCCTCCATCTTGCCCTGCTCCTCCTTGGCCGCGTGATAGCCGCCGTTCTCCTTCAGGTCGCCCTCTTCCCGGGCGTCCTCGATGCGCTTGGAGATCTCCGTGCGGCCCTCGCCCCGGAGGTGCTCGAGTTCGGCCTTCAATCGGTCATACGCCTCCTGGGTGAGGAAGCTGGCCGATGAGTCGGCGGTACTGGTCACGACATTCTCCTTGCTGTGGCTGTCAAACAATCAGGCCCGGGCCGCCACGTGCGTGACTGGTGCCCAGACCCATGTTGAACTCACAAGTCTAGCAAGCATTCCTCGATTGTCATGTCGGTCTGTGCAAAGCCGCACCCGAGCGTCAGCGGTAGGTGCAGTGCTCGACGGTGCCGGTGACGGCCTTCGCCACGGTCTTGACCGTGCGCGTGTAGCGGGTGGACGGGTGCTCGCTGGGCGGCAGCTTCACGGTCACCTCACCCACCTGCGCGTGCTTGATGTCCAGCGCCTCGAGAGTGCATTTCACCGGCTTGCCGTCCTGGTGGATGACGTCGAACGTCACGTCGACCCGGGAGGAGTCGACGATGTGGTAGCCGGCGTCGGCCCAACTGACGCCGCGCGTCGCCGAGATCCCGAACCAGACGGCGATCGCGGACGCGGCGAGGACACCGACGATGCCGATCACCCACCACTTGAGCTGCCCGGGCGCGGGGCGGGTGATCCTCATGGGATGAGAGGATAGGCGTCGTTGCACAGAAGACTTCGGGTGAGGTGTCAAGTGGCAGACGGACTGCGGCTCATGGCGGTGCACGCGCACCCCGACGACGAGTCCAGCAAGGGTTCGGCGACGATGGCCAAATACGTGGCCGAGGGGCACGACGTGATGGTCGTGACCTGCACCGGTGGCGAGCGCGGAGACGTGCTCAACCCCCGACTGAAGGGGGACGTGCACATCGAGCGCAACCTGCCGGAGGTGCGGCGTGAGGAGATGCGCAAGGCGCGCGAGATCCTCGGTGTCGACCAGACTTGGCTGGGGTTCGTCGACTCGGGCCTGCCCGAGGGCGACCCGCGTCCGCCGTTGCCGGCGGGGTGCTTCGCGCTGGAGCCCCTCGAGGTGACCACCGAGGCGCTGGTGCGGGTGATCCGGGCGTTCCGCCCGCACGTCATGACCACCTACGACGAGAACGGCGGCTATCCGCACCCGGACCACATCATGTGCCACGACGTGTCCGTGGCGGC
>CAZMLG010000403.1:0-1385 GCA_964566985.1 uncultured Intrasporangiaceae bacterium | reverse complement strand
TGGCCACCATCCTCGAGCGGCACGGCGACAAGCTCGCCTCCGACGCCATCGTGCTGGCCGACTCGATGAACTGGGACATCGGCACCCCCGCGCTCACCACGACGCTGCGCGGCATGATCCGCGTCGCGGTCACCGTGCGCACGCTGGACCACGGCATCCACTCCGGCATGTTCGGCGGGGCCGTCCCCGATGCCCTCTCCGCACTGGTCCGGCTGCTGGCCTCCCTGCACGACGACGACGGCAACGTGGCTGTCTCCGGTCTGCGCTCGGGTGAGGCGGCCGACCTGCCGTATGACGAGGCACGCCTGCGCGCCGAGTCCGGCCTGCTGCCGGACGCGCGGCCGATCGGGTCCGGCAGTTTGCTGTCGCGGATGTGGACCCAGCCGTCGATCACCACGATCGGGATCGACGCTCCGGCGGTCGACGTGGCGTCCAACACCCTCGTGCCGTCGGCGCGAGCGAAGGTGTCGATGCGCATCGCGCCGGACGAGGACCCGCGACAGGCCTACGACGCACTGGCCGCCCACCTTCGGGAGCACACCCCGTGGGGCGCCCACCTGGACATCGTCCTGGATGACGAGGGCGCCGGTTTTCAGGCGGAGTCGGACGGGCCCTTCTACGACGAGGCGCGGGCCGCTTTCACGGACGCGTGGGGCGGCACGCCACCGGTCGACATCGGCGTGGGTGGCTCGATCCCCTTCGTCGCCGCGTTCGCGCAGCGTTTCCCCGAGGCCGCGATCTTCGTCACGGGTGTCGAGGACCCCGACACCCGCGCGCACGGCGCCGACGAGAGCCTGCACCTGGGCGAGTTCGAAAAAGTCTGTCTCGCAGAGGCGCTCTTGCTCGAGCGTCTGGGAAGGATGCACCGATGAGCTACGTGGAACCGACCTTCGAGCGGGACACCCGCTACATCAGCGATCGCATCACGACCGATGGGGCGGACGGCTGGCCGGTCGAGCCGGGCCGTTATCGACTTGTCGTCGCGCGAGCCTGTCCGTGGGCCAACCGCGCCATCATCGTGCGTCGGTTGCTCGGACTCGAGGACGTCATCTCGATGGGCCTGTGCGGCCCCACCCACGATGCGAACAGTTGGACCTTCGACCTGGATCCCGGCGGGCTCGACCCGGTGCTGCGGATCCCGCGCCTGAAGGACGCCTACGAGAAACGGACGCCTGGATACCCGCGCGGGATCACCGTGCCCGCGATCGTCGATGTCCCCAGCGGTCAGGTCGTCACCAACAACTTCCCGTGGATCACCTATGACCTGTCGACGCAGTGGACGCCGTATCACCGCGACGGCGCGCCCGACCTGTGGCCGGACGACGTGCGCGACGAGATGGACGAGGTGATGCACCGGATCTATACGGAGGTCAACAACGGCGTCT
>CAZMLG010000402.1:0-1394 GCA_964566985.1 uncultured Intrasporangiaceae bacterium | reverse complement strand
TGTTCAGCCTCATCGGCCCCAAGCGGTTCGACGCACCGTGGAAGGACATCGAGACCCAGGGCTACATCGCCCCTGCCGATTGCGTCGAGGTGCGGGTGACCATGCCGGACTCCGACCGGCTCGCCTACGCCACCGCCGAGGCCGAGGAGCGTTATCGCTTCGCCTCCTGCGCCGGAGTCAAGGACCCGGTCGTCGACACGATCGTGCAACGTCACCGCGGCGAGCCGACGCTGGTCATCGGGCAATACCTCGACCAGCTCGAGAGCCTCGCCGGACGCCTCGACGCCGACCTCATCACCGGGGAGACCACGGTCACGGCGCGGCAGAAGTTGTACGAACGCTTCCGCACCGGCGAGATCTCCCTGCTGGTCGTGAGCAAGGTCGCCAACTTCTCCATCGATCTGCCCGAGGCCACCGTCGCCGTGCAGGTGTCGGGCACCTTCGGATCCCGACAGGAGGAGGCCCAGCGTCTCGGGCGGGTGCTGCGCCCCAAGGGGGACGGGCGGACCGCGCACTTCTACACGGTGGTCGCGCGGGACACGGTCGACGCCG
The DNA here is from genome assembly GCA_964566985.1 of uncultured Intrasporangiaceae bacterium. Classification (GTDB taxonomy): domain Bacteria; phylum Actinomycetota; class Actinomycetes; order Actinomycetales; family Dermatophilaceae; genus Leekyejoonella. Next base: position 842 of record CAZMLG010000402.1, on the reverse strand, counting down.
ACTTCGCCGCGCACCGGCAGCGCTTCCTCGCCGAGCAGGGTTACGCCTACCGGATCATCGACGCGGAGGACCTGCCGGCAACGGCCTCCTGACGGGCACGACACGCCGCCCTGGGTAGGCTGGCGGCGATGAGCAGGCAACCGTTCGGCGAGGAGTCCCTCGACCCGATCCACCCGACCCCCGTCAAGATCGACGTGCTGCACGTCATCGAGGCCGGCGTCGCCTGCTGGGCCGTGGCACTGGTCGTGCTGCTCGCCGTGCCCGGGCTGCACGAGGGCGGGCGAGACTGGTGGCCGTGGGTGCCCCCGATCGCCATCGTGCTGGGCGCGATCGCGTGGGCGTATGTGCGCCGCGGCCGCGGGAATGCCGCCGCTGCGTGACATCGCGCCCGATCCACGACAGAGTGAGGGTATGTCGGAGCGATTCACGACCGTAGTCCTGTTCGGCGCCACCGGAGACCTGGCACGGCGAAAACTGCTGCCCGGCCTGCTGCATCTCTTCGAGAGCGAGTTGCTCGGCAACCTGCGGGTCATCGGCACCTCGCTGGAGGACTACGACCGCGAGTCGTTCATCGAGTTCGCCGCGCAGGCGATCGACGACTACTCGACGCACAGCCGCACCGGCGACAAGTGGCAGGAATTCTCCACCCGCCTCGACTTCGTGCCGGGCAGCGCAGGCCCCCAGGCGCTCAAGGACGCCGTCGACGAGGCGGAGGCCGCGATGCCCGGCATCGACGACGCCGGGCACGTGCCGCAACGGCTGCACTACCTCAGCGTGCCGCCCAAGGCCGCGCTCGCGGTCATCCGCGAGTTGCGCGAGGCGGGCCTCGTCGAACGCAGCCG
>CAZMLG010000401.1:0-1399 GCA_964566985.1 uncultured Intrasporangiaceae bacterium | reverse complement strand
CCGACGGCAGCACCCGCAGCTTCCTCGAGGACGGCGACACCGTCACGCTCAGCGCGTCCGCGCGCGGTCACGACCGCGGACGCGTCGCCCTCGGTGACGTCGTCGGCACGATCCGTGCCGCCCGGCAGGACTGACGCGTCGCGGCAGCAAGCCGGTGCCCGTCGCCCCTCGAGGCGCCGTCAGCGACGGTGCACGACGGAGGAGCGGGCCCCCTTGTCGTGGAGGGCCTGCTTCATCCGGTCGAACAGCGGACACAGGTAGTCGACGACGGTGAAGACGATGGTCAGTGAGCCGATGATCGGGATCAGGCCCCCGATGATGCTGACCTGCTTGATCACGAAGCGCATCGCGGAGTCGTGCCAGGACAGCAACCCGTCACTGCCCGCCTGCCGGATCCGGATGCCGGTGGCCATCTTGCCGATCGTCTGCCCGCGCCGGGCGACCATGGTGATCTCATAGATCGCGTAGAGCACGAAGTTGAGCAGCATCGTCTGCCACGGGAACGCCAGCACCGCGCCGGGCACGGACGGCCTCTGGGTGTGCTGTTGGGCAGCGGTCATCACCTCGTCGACCCAGCCCTGGTAGGCCGTGAGCCAGTCGGACAGCCACGGGAACGTCACGATGCCGGCGATGATCATGACGAGGATGTTGTCGATGATGAACGCCCCGACCCGGCGCCACCACCCGGACAGGCGCTGCCCGTCGGGAGTCTGTGGGACGGGCAGCGGACCGTAGGCCGACGGCGGGCTCGGAGGCCTCTGCGCCCTGTCCGGGTGCCGCCCGGGCCCGGCATACGGGTCCGGGGAGGAACCGGACACGTGCCCCTCCGGGCCGGTGGGCCCCTCCGGGCCGGTGGGCGCCTCCGGCCGGATCGGGGCGCTGAGATGCGAGTCGTCCAGCCCCGGCTTCACCTTGGGCATCGTGCGGTCGGACCACAGGATGCCGTCCCAGTAACGCAGCTGATCGGGATCGTTCGGGTCGTCGTACCAACCGGAGGGGCGCTGCGTCATAGGCCGATCTTCTCAAAGACCCGACCCCGCTCCCCGACCGGCAGCGAACGCCGGACGGCCGAGGGCGAGGATCATCGGGTCAGGCGGATTCCTTGCGGGTCTCCCGCTTGCGCTTCTGGGACGTGCGACGGCGCACGATCGTCGGATTGACGTTGTCGAACACGACCTCCCGGGTCACCACGACCCGGGCGATGTCGTCGTCGCTGGGCACATCGAACATCACCGGCAGGAGGACCTCCTCCATGATGGCGCGCAGCCCGCGCGCGCCGGTGCCGCGCAGCATGGCCTGCTCGGCGATCGCCTCCAAGGCATCAGGGGTGAACTCCAGCTCCACCCCGTCGATCTCGAACATCCGCTCATACTGCTTGACGAGCGCGTTCTTCGGGGTC
>CAZMLG010000400.1:0-1403 GCA_964566985.1 uncultured Intrasporangiaceae bacterium | reverse complement strand
CACAGCTCAGGTCGTAGGTGTAGTCCTCCATGAGCGAGGCACCACCCGGTAGTCCGTAGCCCATGACCTTCGCGGCGCGCACGAGCGCCGCGGTCTTCCAGTCGCCCTCGGCCCCGAAGCCGTAGCCGTCGGCCATCAACCGTTGCACGGCCAGACCGGGCAGCTGTCGCAGGGCACCGAGATCCTCGAAGTTGGTGGTGAAGGCTCCGGCACCGGCCTCCTCCAGGAATCCCCTGAGCCCGAGCTCGATCCGCGCGCCATCACGAAGGGATGCGTGCCGGTCTCCCCCGGCGCGCAGCTCGGGCGCCACGTCATACGTGTCCAGGTACTGGCCGACCACCTCGTCCACCGCACGATCGCAGGTCTGCTGCACCCGGGCGGCCAGCTCGTTGACCGCCCAGGTGCGCACCGAGAATCCGAAGGTGGCCTCGGCGCCGGTCTTGTCGCCGTCGGTGACCGCGACGCCCCGCATGTTGTCACCGAAGCGCGCCAGGTGCAGGGACCGCAGCTCGGCGAGTCCGGCGGCCGCACGAGCCCATACACCCACGGCGGCCTGCACACACGGGTCGGAGGCATGGCCGACGACGACCTTGCGCGGCACCGCCATCCGGCCCAGCACATAAGCGAACTCGCGGTCCCCGTGTGCGGCCTGGTTGAGGTTCATGAAGTCCATGTCGATGGTGTCCCAGGGCAGCGCCACGTTCACCTGGGTGTGCAGCTGCAGCAGAGGGATCGACAGCACGGTCAACCCGCGGATCCACGTCTTCGCGGGACTGAACGTGTGCATCCAGGCAACCACCCCGATGCACCGGTCGTCGACGGAGGCCTCGAGCATCTGCCGACGGATCGCCTCCGAGTCCGTGAGCACGGGTTTGCACACCAGACGCACCGGCACCGCATCCGCCTCGTCGAGCATTGCGGCCACCGCCTGCGACTGCCGCGCGACCTGGTCGAGGACGTCCTTCCCGTACAGATCCTGGCTCCCGGTGAGCAGCCAGATCTCTCGTCCCTCGAACGGGTTGTCCATCATCCACGCCCTTCCTCGCCTCGGCTCGACCGCGGTGCCGGTGGCACCGACGACGGCTGGCCGTAGGCGTGTTGATACCGGTCGTACAGGGAGTCGATCGCCTCGGCCGTGATCGGCACGGGATCGCCGAGCTGGCGGGCGATGTGGATCGTGCGCGCGACCTCCTCGAGCATCACCGCCGCCTTCAACGCCGCCTTCGCATCCTTGCCGACAGTGAACGGGCCGTGGTTGCGCATCAACACGGCCGGTGACCGGGTGCCACGTAGCGTCTCGACGATGCCCCGGCCGATCGAGTCGTCCCCGATCGTCGCGAACGGACCGACCGGCACCGGGCCACCGAACTCGTCGGCCATCATGGTGAGCACGCAGGGGATCT
>CAZMLG010000399.1:0-1420 GCA_964566985.1 uncultured Intrasporangiaceae bacterium | reverse complement strand
CAAGCACGCCGAAATCCCCGACAGCATGGTTGACGCCCTTGGGCGCCCGCTCCTCCTGGCAAGTCGCCGCTGGACATCGCCATGTGCATACATCGTGATGCCTTCGCCGGAACTGGCCGAACAACTTTCCCGACTATGCCACCCGCACCTTCACCGGTAGCACAGCGGTGTTTCAACCAGGAGTGGAATGCCGCAGCCACGCCTTTCGCCCACAGGCGCACTGCCATGGCCCCTGCCACAAAGGCGCGTTTCACTCGATTACACGAAAACCCATCCGAAGCGGTGTACCGAGAATATTTCTAGGGAAAGTCAGCTCGCTATGCTGGCAACTCGTCCCACTTCAACACGCCTCACGACCAGTCAATATCGGGGCTCCCGTCAGGCCTCCAGTAGATCGATCCCGTAAGCCTGAAATCGCGTGTCGGCCGTGACGATGGTCAGGCGTTCCATCATCGCCTGGGCGATAATCAGTCGGTCGAACGGGTCGCGGTGATGCACGGGAAGATCGGAGACCGCGAGCCCATGGGCGGGCGACAGCCCGAGGGTCCGTACGCCGGAATCTGCAACGCGCGCTTGCAGGCCGTCAGGTACATCCAACTTGCCCACGGAGGCCTTGATCCCCACCTCCGCGAAGGACACCACGCTGAACAGCAGGTCATCGGCCGCTGCGATCGCGTTCCGGGCCGGCATCGACAGCTCACGCTCGCCCGAAAGCTGCCAGAGGACAACGTGGGTGTCGAGGAGCAGCCTCATGGGTCGAGCATCTCGTCGAGTTCGGCGTCGGTGAACTCGAAGTCGTCGCCGATCCGGATCACCCCGGACAGCGAGCCGCGCGCGGCGAGGAACCGCTCGCCCGGCTTCGTTTGTTCCAACGCGACCAGCCGCACCACCGGGACGCCATCTCTCGCGATCTCCACCTCCTCGCCGGCCAGGGCGAGGGCGATCAACCGCGAAAGCTCCGTCTTCGCCTGTCCGACGTTCACCGTGGTCATGATGCAAGCATACGCGCCGTGGCCAAGCTTGGCCAAGCCCGGTGGAGGATGGCCCGACGTGGCGGCTACCCCCGGCTCATCAACTCCCGTCCCTTCCCATTGAACGGAGTTGGGAGCGTCCTGGGCTCCGGCTTCGCCTGACCTTGCTGAAACGGGCTGCACTGCGATGAGGTGTGACGTCGGCATCAGAGGGTGCAGACCTCCTCAGGTCACCGGTTGTGACAGCAGACAAGGCTCATGTCCAGCCCGATGGTCCATCAGCCCGGTCCAACCGTGCGGGGTCACGATGTACACGTCCCCATCAAAGGCGCCCCGGAGGTGGTTGCTGTAGCGCCAAGCACGCATCCACTCCAACTCCCTCCTTCCGGCAAGAACGTAGCCGTCACGGCATACCACCGTGATGAGGATGTGACTCATCCCGCCGTGAT
>CAZMLG010000398.1:0-1424 GCA_964566985.1 uncultured Intrasporangiaceae bacterium | reverse complement strand
GCCGCGCCGACCTCGGCGGGCGCGTCGACGCCGACGGTGGACAGGATCCACAGGGCGATCGTGGCGATGGCCGCGGACAGGGCCGCGGCGGTGACCTTCGGTGAGATGGGCATGTTCACAGCTCTCCTTCGTTGAGTCGGCGCTGTAGCGCCTTGACGGTGTTGAATCCGGGCAGGCCGTCGGCCTTGACTCCCGCCATGTGCTGCAGCGCGCGGCGGGTGATCGGCCCGAGGTAGCCGTCGGCCTCGACCCCGGCCGCATGCTGGTAGGCCATGACCAGGGCAGACCCGGCCGGGCGGCGGGACCGGTCGTAGTCGATGGTCGGCCAGCAGGTCTCCAAGGTGACCGCGACCTGGGCGCCTTCCTTGATCGTGATCGGCTGGTCGGAGATCACCCCGTCAACCGCGCTGCCGGCGATCTTCTGCGCCAGTCGCGTGGTGGCCGGGCCGAAGTAGCCGTCGACCTCGATGCGGTCGCCCTCGGTCGGGTCGGGCGGACTGACCGGCGCGTGCGAGCCGCCGCCACCTGCGCCGGTCATGGCGCCGAACAGGTTGTGACTGTGCGGCCAGTGGCCCGGGTCGCCGTGGTTGTCCGGGTAGGGCGCGTGCTGGTGGCCCAGCCATCCCTCATAGCGCAGCAGCTGGCGCTGGGACAGGCGCACGCCGTTGCTGCCGTAGGACGACGGGTAGGACTTCCATGTGACCCCGGACGAGGTCGGCACGTCCAGGGCGGCACCGACCAGGGCGAGGGACTCGGCGATGTACTCCAGCTCGTCCTTGCCCATGTCTTCGAGGTAGTGGCCGTACTTGCGTCCGTTGCTGCGGTCGCAATAGCCGACGATCTCGAACTGGACGTACTGGTGGTTGTTCGCTGCGGTCGCGCGGGCGGCGATGTCGAAGGGCACGTGCTGCCAGCGACGCTTGGCCCAGGGGTCGATCGTGGCGTTGGGATTCATGCGGCCACCGCCGTAGCCTGGCAGGCCGCGGGTCTCGGTGGAGTGGATGAGCCCTCGGGAGCGGCCGTGCTTGGTGATCGGCCACGGCTCGCCGTTGCGGTAGGCGCAGGCGTAGCCGAACCCGTAGGGGTCCCACGTGTGACGGGTGAACTCGTCGAGCCAGATGGTCATGGGGGTGCCTTCTTTCATGCGAAGGCCCCGGCACGTGGCCGGGGTCAGTTCGGGGTTTTGCCGGTTTTGACCTGCGATGACAGGTCAGTTGTCGAGGCTCATATGTATGCGCAGATATGAGGTCAGGGTGTGTGGGGCTCGGGGCGGCGCAGCGGCGTCAGTAACAGCACCGCCAGGGTGACCGCGAGGATCGTGACGTTGTACTCCATGCCGCCGTGGTCGCCCATGTAGTACAACCAGACGGGCCAGTGGACCATCGCGATCGCGCCGACCTGCACGATCCACGTCGCGACCAGGG
>CAZMLG010000397.1:0-1434 GCA_964566985.1 uncultured Intrasporangiaceae bacterium | reverse complement strand
TCGAGGTCTGGGACTCCCCCAACAGCGCCGGCATCATCATCGACGCGATCCGCGCCGCCAAGATCGGCAAGGACCGCGGCATCGGCGGCCCGCTGCTCTCCCCGGCGGCCTACCTGATGAAGTCCCCGCCGGAGCAGCGCGCCGACGACCTCGGCCGCGCTCGCCTGGAGGCCTTCATCGCGGGTGACGAGCCCCGCTGAGGCGGCACCTCGCACCTCTGACGCTGGCGCCGCGTGTCGCTCACCTCGTGTGAGCGGCACGCGGCGCAGCCGTTGTGTCACATCGACGTCACAGTCTGTGATTTTCCTTACCCCTGAGACGGATCGGTTGTATGGTCGGGCTCACCCCCGATTCCGGGTCCTTTTCCGTGTCCATCCGCCTCAGCCAAGGAAGGCCTCAAGATGTCCAAACGCACCTGGCATATTTCGCTCGCGATGGCCGGCGTCACCGCGATCGCCGTGACCGGCTGCACCAGTTCGTCGACAGGAGGCAGTGACAACGGGAGCGGCAAATCCGGCAAGGGCAGCAGTAGTTCGACCCTGACCGTCGGCACGACCGACAAGATCGTCTCGCTCGATCCGGCCGGTGCCTACGACAACGGATCGCTCGCCGTGATGAGCCAGGTCTATCCGTTCTTGATGAACTCCAAGCCAGGGACCGCCAAGCCCGAGCCGGACATCGCGACCTCCGCCAAGTTCACCTCGCCGCACGACTTCACCGTCAAGCTCAAGAAGGGGCTGACCTTCGCCAACGGCCACAAGCTGACCTCATCGGATGTCAAGTTCTCCTTCGACCGACAGAAGAAGATCGCCGACCCGGACGGCCCCTCATCGCTGCTGTCCAACCTGAAGAAGGTCAGCACCCCCGACGACCTGACCGTGGTGTTCCATCTCAAGGGCTCCTACGACCAGACCTGGCCGGGGGTCCTCACCTCATCCGCGGGACCGATCGTCGACGAGCAGGTCCTGTCCCCGACGAAGCTCACCCCGGACCAGAAGATCGTCAAGGCCGACGCATTCGCCGGCCCCTATCAGATCGCCTCCTACAGCAAGAACAGCCTCGTCTCCTACAAGAAGTTCGACGGATACAAGGGTCTGCTGCCGAAGGCGAAGACCGCGACGATCAACATGAAGTACTACTCGGATCCCAACAACCTCAAGCTCGACGTCGGCAACGGCAACATCGACATGGCCTACCGCACGCTGAGCCCGACCGACATCCAGTCTCTGTCGAAGAACAAGAACGTCGTGATCCACAAGGGTCCTGGTGGCGAATTGCGCTACATGGTCTTCAACTTCAACACGATGCCTTTCGGCAAGAAGACCAGCAACCCGGATCCGAAGAAGGCACTCGCGGTGCGTCAGGCGATGGCCGACTCCATCAACCGGAAGCAGATCGCCTCGCAGGTCTACAAGAACACCTACCAGCCGGTGT
>CAZMLG010000396.1:0-1439 GCA_964566985.1 uncultured Intrasporangiaceae bacterium | reverse complement strand
AGTTGCGTCCATAGGTTTGGTGTATGAGGAGCCCGGTGGTCGTGTCGCTACGGCGTGAGCGCGGTCATCGGGTGGATCCTTCGAGAGATCTTCCACAACCGACTCGAATGGAGCACCACGATGACCGCTGCACCCCACGATATTGATCCTGAGCAGTTCCTGCACGAGCAACTCGCTCAGGCCAGCCCTGACTTGATGCGCAGCATGCTGCAGTCCTTCGTCAACGCTTTGTTGTCGCAGCAGGCCGATGCCGTGTGCGGCGCGGACTACGGCACCCGCACCGATGCGCGCACCAACCGGCGCAACGGGTACCGGCACCGCGACCTCGATACGCGGATGGGCACCGTGGACGTGGCGATCCCCAAGCTGCGCGAGGGCACCTACTTCCCCGAGTGGCTCCTCGAGCGGCGTAAGCGTGCCGAGGCAGCCCTGACCACCGTGGTGGCTAACTGCTACTTGCTTGGCGTGTCCACTCGCCGGATGGACCGGCTGGTGCAGACCCTCGGGATTACCGGGTTGTCGAAGTCGCGGGTCTCGGAGATGGCCAAGGATCTCGACGAGCAGGTCGCAGCGTTCCGCAACCGCCCGTTGGAGGAGGGGCCGTACACGTTCGTGGCCGCCGACGCGCTCATGATGAAGGTGCGCGAGGGCGGACGGGTCGTCAAGGTCGCGGGGCTCGGTCGCCACCGGCGTCAACGCCGACGGCTACCGCGAAGTCCTGGGTTTGCAGGCGAGTTCGTCCGAGACGGCCTCGGGGTGGTTGACGTTCTTCCGCGACCTGGTCGCCCGCGGACTATCCGGGGTGGCGATGGTTACCTCCGACGCGCACGCCGGACTGGTCGAGGCGATCGGGGCAACACTGCCGAACGCGTCATGGCAACGGTGTCGCACGCACTACGCCAAGAACCTGCTCGACGTGACCCCGAAATCCTCCCAGGGCTGGGTCAAGGCACTGCTGCACAGCGTGTACGACCAGCCCGATGCCGACGCGGTGCGCGCCCAGTTCGACCGCATCCTCGACGGACTATCCCAGAAACTCCCCACCGTGGCCGAGCACCTGGAGGATGCCCGCGAGGACGTACTGGCGTTCACGGCCTACCCGAAGGTCGTGTGGAAGCAGGTCTGGTCAAATAACCCGAACGAGCGGTTGAACCGCGAGATCAGGAGGCGGACCGACGTGGTCGGGATCTTCCCCAACCGCGACTCGGTCATCCGCCTGGTCGGGGCCGTGCTCGCCGAGCAACACGACGAATGGGCCGAACAACGCCGCTACCTCGGCGTCGATGCCCTCGCCGCCGCGCAGGCCATCCTGACCGCCCGCACCACCGAGTCATCAAAGGAGGACACAACCAGCCTCGAGCCTGCTATCGCCGGCGAGCTCACCGAATAAACCACCCGCAGGGTCCACACCCTGATACACCACCCCGAAGGACTTGACC
>CAZMLG010000395.1:0-1463 GCA_964566985.1 uncultured Intrasporangiaceae bacterium | reverse complement strand
GGTCGTGCGCGGCCAGCGCCTCGATGCTCGCCCGCGCGTCGCTCGTCTCCCCGCGCTCGGCGTGCCCCGGCGCCTCGTTCGGATGGATCGCCACTCCGCCGAGCAGCTGCGGATGCCGCTGCACCATCTCGTGCGTCCACCGTGCCCCGTCCAGGTCGCAGCCGATCTGCACGAGCCGGTCGACGCCGACCGCGCTCGCCTCGGCGAGGACCTGCGCTACGTCCGCCCTCGGCATACCGTCCCGGGTGATGTCCAGGTGCGTGTGGTTGTCGACCACCGGGATCGGCAACGGCTGCGGGGCCGGCGGCGGATCCGCGTGGTGACCACCGGACTTCGTGCTCATGGTGGCTACGCGCCCCCGGCACCGTGACCGAAGGGGTCGGCCGGGTCGATCGGATCGAGTTTGGTGAAGACGGGTTTCGGCTTCGCGATCGGCGTGCCCGGCACGACCGGCCGCGACTCCCACCGGGGCGTCGCGGAGTAGTCACCGGTGATGATCGGGTATCCCCGGGTGTCGTCGTCCAGGTCGCGCACCTGCTCCAGACGCGGCATCGGCATGAACTCGCCGTCTCCGCCGAGCACCCGGTGAATGGTGTTGGAGGCGTGCGGCAGGAACGGCGCCATCATCGTGTTGAGGTCACTGACGGCCTGCACGAGCGTGTGCAGCACGGTCGCCAGGCGCTCGCGCTGGTCGTCGCCCTTGAGCCGGAACGGCTCGGTGTCGGTGACGTATTTGTTGGCGGCGTGCACGATCCGCATCACCTCGGTCAGGGCGGCCTTCTGCCGCTGCCGCTCCAGCAGGTCACCGACGGTGGCGAAACCGCCGCGCACCTGCTCCAGCAGGGCGTCGTCGACCGGCTCGGTCCGACCCGGCTGCGGGACCTGCCCGAAGTTCTTGGCCACCATCGAGGCCGTGCGATTGACGAGATTGCCCCATCCGGCGACGAGTTCGTTGTTGTTGCGGGTGACGAACTCCTCCCAGGTGAAGTCGCTGTCCTGGGTCTCCGGGCCGGATGCGCAGATGAAGTAGCGCAGTGCGTCGGCGCCGTAGGTCGCCAGCATGTCCTGCACGTAGATGACGCGGCCGCGGGAGGTGGAGAACTGCGCGCCCGCGAGGTTCAAGAAGCCGGAGGCCACGACCTCGGTCGGCAGGTTGAGCTCGCCGTACTCCCCCGGCTCGCCTCCCTTGTCGCCCTTCCCGGCATACCCCAGCATCTCGGCCGGCCAGATCTGGGCGTGGAAGGTCACATTGTCCTTCCCCTGGAAGTAATAACTCTTGGCTTCGCTGCTCCTCAGCCCGTCATCGCAGGCTCCCCCGGGCTGATCCGTCGACGAAGCCGAACTTTTGGCTTCGCCACTCGGCGAGGGGTTCCACCAGTCTCGCCAGCGCTCGGGCTCACCGAGGCGGCGGGCCCACTCGATGGAGGCCGACAGGTAGCCGATGACCGCGTCGAACCAGACGT
>CAZMLG010000394.1:0-1482 GCA_964566985.1 uncultured Intrasporangiaceae bacterium | reverse complement strand
CGCTCGCCCCGCTGCAGTTGCGCCGGATCGCCCCGACGGTGCTCGCGTCTCCCGCAGCCCCGCCCACCGTCCTCGGGATGCTGCGAGATCACCGCTACTCACCCGTGGCCGAGACCCCGGACGGCGGCGTCGTGGCCGCCACGGGCACCGCCCGCCGCGCTCCCACGCCGCGGCGCAACACCCCTGCGGTGACCCGCGACCCGGTCGACGAGCAGTCGGCGAGCACCTTGGTGACGAGCCTCCGGCGAGCCGAGAGGACACCGACACGAGAGGCCTCGACGTCCCGGCCGCGCATCCCGTCGACGGACCCGTCCGTCACCCTCGCGATGCTGCAGGACGCGGCAGCCGAGCAGGTCGCCGTCTGGATCGGATACGTCGACGGATCCGGGGATCTGCGCCGCACGCTGTTCACCCCGCAACGGGTCGACGGCGGGCGCGCCACCGGGATCGCCGGCGACGACGGATCACGCACCTTCTCCATCCACCGCATCACCGGCGTCGCAGAGGCCTGACGAGTGCGAGCCTCTCGCGGCCGGACGAATAGCAACCCGCAAAACAGATCGAACAGCCACTCCCCCACGGCCGGTTGATCAGCGCCCCGCACGCCGATCGAACAACCCTCCCACGGCTGGTTGAGTAGCGATCCGCTAGGCAAGCGTATCGAAACCCAGTGAGACACAACGATACTCAACCCCCAGCCTCCCCACCAAAGACTTCGATGCAGCTCGCCCTATCGAGGCCTGCGAGCACGCGTCGTCGGGCCGGTTGACAGCGCCCGTTACGAGGTTTCGCTCCCCCGCGCGCTTCGCTCCGTGCGGGTGGTGCCCCCATTGCTCGCGCAGCGCTCGCTACTCAACCATCCGGGAGGGGCAGCAGGAGCGGAACTTTCACGCGTGCAAGGCGTCACGAACAGTGTCAAGGAAACTCAACCAGCCGAATCGTCACCACCGTACGCACACCGCATCACCGCTCGAGCGGATCAGAAGATGCGGACCTGCTCCTCTTCGGGCAGATACATCCCGTCGCCCTCCTGCACGCCCCAGGTCTCGTGGAACTCGCGCAGGTTGCGCGCGACGTTGCACCGACAGTTCGCGGGAGCGTGCGGGTCGATCGCCAACAGGCGGATCGCCTCGGCCTCCCGGGCCTTGCCACACCACACCTGAGCCCAGCCGAGGAAGAACCGCTGCTCTCCGGTGAATCCGTCCAGCTCCGGCGCGGTGCCACCCTCGTTGGCGATCTGGTAGGCCTTGTAGCCGATCGTGAGTCCGCCCAGGTCGCCGATGTTCTCGCCGACGGTCAGCCCGCCGTTGACCGTGTGCCCGGGCGCCTCCGCCGGCTCCAGCGCGTCGAACTGGTCGATGAGCCGCTGGGCGCGTGCGTCGAAACGCTGCCGATCCTCCTGCGTCCACCAGTCGGTGAGAGATCCGTCGCCGGCGAATCGCGATCCCTGGTCGTCGAATCCGTGACCGATCTCGTGGCCGA
>CAZMLG010000393.1:0-1483 GCA_964566985.1 uncultured Intrasporangiaceae bacterium | reverse complement strand
TGAGGGTCGGCGTTGATAGGGCAATGCCCCGGCATGTCTGGATCGATCGCACAGGGGGCCGCCTGTGGCTGTCAGTGCCGGCAGTGGGCTCCGCACACGTCCGCCACTGACAGCCACAGGCGGCTTTTTGGCGTACGCAACAGTCCGCCGGCGCTTAGCCTATCCTGCCCGCCCTTGATTAGTGGTTACATATCGGGCCGTGGGTGTATCCTGAGGCCGGTTTCCTTTCGCTAGAACCTGCGGCGGGGCAGTGTCAGCCCCCCATCACGATTGAGACGACACAGCGGGAAAAAATAGACCCCGGCGACGGTGCGAACGTCCCGAGGTCATGACTAAGCAACAGGAGAGTGGCCTGTGCCAGTGGTGACATTGTACCGCCATGGGGTGACCGGTGGGGTGCCCCCGATGAAGAACGACCATCAACGCGTGCCCCGGGGTGAGGTTGCCGGTTGGAGTCCATCAGCGGCTCGCCGCAATACTCAGTTCCTCTATTCCGTCCAAGAAGACCAGCTCGACGGCTGCGGTTACGCGGTCACGTTGACCCTTCGCGACTGCCCCCCGGACTCTGAAACGTGGCGTGGCCTTCGTCGTGCGTTCGAGAAGCGCATGAAACGGGCCGGAATGATTCGCATGCATTGGGTCACCGAGTGGCAACGGCGGGGGGTTCCGCACCTGCACGGGGCCATCTGGTTCCCTGATTCGCTGAGCCGGGGAAAAGTCCAGGCGGTGGTGCTCGATGCGTGGCTATCGCTCGCTGAACCGTGGGGGGTCGGGCTGCGCGGGCAGGATGTCCGCGCCATCACTGGCACCGTTGGATGGTTCCAGTACCTGAGCAAGCACGCGGCACGTGGCGTCCGTCACTATCAGCGGTGCTCTGAGAATGTCCCCGCGTCGTGGCGCATGCGGACGGGTCGTGTCTGGGGAAAGGTGGGTGACTGGCCTGTACGTCCTACGGTGCGCCTCAATCTTCAGGATCAGCACGGGGACGGTGGATGGTTCGCGTATCGGCGCATGGTGCGGGGGTGGCGTCTGGCCGACGCTAGGGCCTCTGGAGAGCCGTACAGGCTGCGTTCTGCCCGTGGGATGCTCCGCTGCCCTGATCCTGCCTTGTCGCGCGTGCGGGGCGTGTCTGAGTGGATCCCCGAAGCCGTCACGCTGGCCATGGCCGCCAATCTGGCCGGGCGCGGGTACTCCGTCACCTCGTAGATTCTGTCAACAGCGCTGTGAACATCGGCCGGAGCGGTGAGGGCAGGATGCCCGGTCGAGTCCAGGACGGACGGGGGCAGGCTTCCGGGCCGTGGTGTCCGCTGCTGGCCCAGGTCGATCCCTCGCACCCTTTTCCCCCATCCCTGCCTCGCTGCCTCCCGCAGACTGCTTTTTGAGGGTCGGCGTTGATAGGGCAATGCCCCGGCATGTCTGGATCGATCGCACAGGCGGCTTTTTGGCGTACGCAACAGTCCGCCGGCGCTTAGCCTATCCTGCC
>CAZMLG010000392.1:0-1495 GCA_964566985.1 uncultured Intrasporangiaceae bacterium | reverse complement strand
TCTGGCTGCGCGACTACCTACGCGCCTACTCCGGGGGCCTGCTGATCATCAGCCACGACGTGCAGATGCTCGACACGGTGGTCAACAGAGTGTTCCACCTCGACGCCAACCGGTCCGCGCTCGACATCTACAACGTCGGGTGGAAGACGTATCTGCAACAGCGTGAGACCGACGAGCGCCGCCGACGGCGCGAGCGGCTGAATGCCGAAAAAAAGGCCTCGGCACTGATGACGCAGGCGGACAAGATGCGTGCCAAGGCCACGAAGGCCGTCGCGGCCCAGAACATGGCCCGCCGGGCGGAACGGCTGATGTCCGGCGTCGAAGGGGAGCGCCGGCAGGACAAGGTCGCCAAACTGCGGTTCCCCAAGCCTTCCCCGTGCGGCAAGACGCCACTGTCCGCCGAGGGTCTGTCACGGTCCTACGGATCGCTGGAGATCTTCACCGACGTCGACCTCGCGATCGATCGCGGCTCGCGAGTCGTCGTGCTGGGGCTCAACGGTGCCGGCAAGACCACGCTGTTGCGGATCCTCTCCGGTATCGACGATCCGGACACCGGGAGGGTCGTGCAGGGGCACGGTCTCAAGCTCGGTTATTACGCCCAGGAGCACGAGAATCTCGACCTCGACCGGACCGTGCTGGAGAACATGAAGTCGGCCGCGCCCGACCTGGACGAGACGGAGACCCGCAAGGTGCTCGGATCGTTCCTGTTCAGCGGCGACGACGTGCACAAACCGTCGCACGTGCTGTCCGGCGGGGAGAAGACCCGCCTGTCGCTCGCGTTGCTGGTGGTCTCGGCGGCGAATGTGCTGCTGCTGGACGAGCCGACCAACAACCTCGATCCGGCATCGCGTGAAGAGATCCTGTCCGCGCTGCACGGATACGAGGGCGCGGTCGTCCTGGTGACACACGACGAGGGCGCCGTGCACGCACTGGAGCCCGAGCGCGTGCTCATGCTCCCCGACGGGGTCGAGGACCTCTGGGGGCCGGACTACGAGGAGCTCGTCGAACTCGCCTGACACCGGACCGGCTTCGGTTGGTCGAGTTTCCTTGGCACTGTTTGTGACGCCTTGCCGGAGTGAAAGTCGTGTGTGGTCACGGCCCCACCCCGGCTGGCCCCGTAGCCGCGCCGCCACCGGCTGGCCCCGTAGCCGCGCCGCCACCGGCTGGCCCCGTAGCCGCGCCGCCTCGCCGCCCCTCGGCTGGTTGAGTAGCGAGCGCCCTGGCGCGAGCGTATCGAAACCCAACCCGGCTGGCCTCGTAGTCCGCTGACGCAGTATGTCCTGAGCCCGTCGAAGGGTCGAGGACGTATCGAAACCCACACCGCTGGTTGAGTAGCGAGCGCCCTGGCGCGAGCGTATCGAAACCCGGTGAGCCACAAGCGATCCCCGACCACACGAGCCACCCGATGACCCCGTCGCACCAGGACCAGCACACCCGGGAAAAACATCGAACACACCTCCCATAACCTCTTGACCTCATCGAACTGGTGTGCGTA
>CAZMLG010000391.1:0-1521 GCA_964566985.1 uncultured Intrasporangiaceae bacterium | reverse complement strand
ACGACGCTGCGCGAGTCGACCGGTGCCGACGAGATCGGACTGTACGAACGAGACGGCGACACGACCGCCTGTCTGGCCCACGCCGGGTCCACGGACGCGAGTGGTTCGACAGCCTGGCACGATGCGGCCCCCGCGGCCGGCGAACTGCCGGCGGACGACGGAGCACAGGTCGAGTTTGCCACCGAGAGTGGTAGCCGGTTGCACACCCGGTTGTCGGGCGGCATCGTCCTGGTCGCACGGTGGGGTACGCGCCGCGCGGCGTCCGACGAGCGGGCCCTGCTCGAGGATGCCGGCCACTCCATCCGACTGGCCCTCGAGCGCGATCGAGCCGAGGAGGCGCGCCACGAGATGGCGGCGCTGCGTCGATCGCAGGAGATGCAACGCCAGTTCCTGGCGCGCCTGTCACACGAGCTACGCACGCCACTCACGGCGATTCGCGGCTATGCTTCCAGCCTCATGCAGACCGACGTCACCTGGGATACGGCCTCCCAACAGCGCTTCTTGGGCCGCATCAGCAGCGAGTCGGCGCGACTGCGTCGTCTGGTGGATGACCTGCTCGACTTCTCACTGATCGAGTCCGGCGTCCTGCGCCTGCGACCCGACTGGGTCGATCTGCCACTGGTCATCGACGCGGCACGCTCCTGCCTTCCGCCTGCGTCCGCGAAACAGGTGGAGGTGCGCTGCGCTCCCGACGTTCCGGTGATCTGGGCCGACCACGACCGCCTCGAGCAGATGATCATGAACCTGTTGGACAACGCGACTCACCACAACCCACCCGGCACCGCCGTGCTCGTGGACGTGCGGGTCGACGGCCGAGCGAGCGTGCTGATCCGGGTGAGTGACGACGGACAGGGTATGCCGGACGGTGCGGAGCGCCGCGACGACGACCGGCGGCGATCCGACGGCCCGACCGCCGGCGCCGGACTGGGCCTGTCCATCACCCGCGGGATCGTGGCGGCGCACCTCGGCGTCATGACTCAGGAATCGACCCACCCTGGCACACGATTCACGATCCGGCTACCCATCGAGGATGCCGTGCCGGCGGTGGAGGTCGCCGATGACTGAACCCTACGTGCCCACCAAGGTCCTGCTGGTGGAGGACGATCCGAATATCGTCGACCTGATCCGGGCCAACCTGTCGGTTCGAGGATTCGACACCGTGGTGTCCACCGACGGGGTGCGCGTCATCCGGCTGCTGGAGACCGAACAACCGGACATCGTGCTCCTGGACCTCATGCTGCCGGACGCCGATGGGATCAGGCTCTGCCGCGATATCCGCAGCCGTTCCAGTATCGGAGTCATCGTGGTCTCGGCCCGAGGCGGGGAACGGGACAAGGTTGCGGCGCTGCACGCCGGGGCCGACGACTACATGACCAAACCCTTCGGTATCGAGGAGCTCCTGGCCCGGATATCGGCGACCCTGAGGCGGACTCGTCCCGCTGCACCGGTCGAGGACGTCCCGGTGGTGATCGAGGCCGGCGACCTGCGCGTGGATCTGGGCAAGCAGCAGGTGAGTCGAGC
>CAZMLG010000390.1:0-1539 GCA_964566985.1 uncultured Intrasporangiaceae bacterium | reverse complement strand
GATTGTCGATAGTCGTGCATGACCCCAGGGGCCCCGATCGATCCTATCGGTGTCCGCGAGGCACCGGCGGCGTGGATCTACCGTGCGCGGCCGCGCACCATCTCGGTGAAGTATTCGTGCACCCGGTGGTCGCCGGTCATCTCCGGGTGGAACGAGGTGGCGAGCAGGTCGCCCTGCCGCACGGCGACCACGCGGCCGGCGGCAGGTCCGGACCGCACGGTGGCGAGGGCCTTCACGTCCGGCCCGACCGACTCGACCCACGGCGCGCGGATGAACACCGCATGGAACGGACGCCCCGAGTCCGACACCCCGGTCATCGCCAGATCCTCCTCGAACGAGTCGACCTGCCGGCCGAAGGCGTTGCGCCGCACCGCGATGTCGATCCCCCCGAGCGTCTGCTGATCCGGCTGTCCGTCGACGATGCGGTCCGCCAACAGGATCATGCCGGCGCACGAGCCGTAGCACGGCATACCGTCCGCGATGCGTGTGCGCATCGGCACCTGCAGGTCGAAGGCGCGCAGCAGCTTGTCCATCGTGGTCGACTCGCCGCCCGGCAGGACCATGCCGTCGACCGAGGCCAACTCGGCGGGCCGACGCACGAGGACGACGGCGGCTCCGGCCGCCTCCAGGGCTCGCACGTGCTCGCGCGAATCGCCCTGCACCGCGAGGACACCGATGGTCGGGGAAGAGGTCATGCCAGCAGGTTAGCGAGACCTCGCGAGCGGGCACTTCCCGCCGTATGTGCCGCGACCTGTCTCCTGCCGTCTAGCGGCGGCGACCACGCCGGCACACCGAGGAGCCGACGGACGAGCGACTGAGAGAATGGCGAGGTGACCTCCCCGCAGTCCCTCAGCGAAGCCGACCGACGGATCGTCGCCGCATGGGCGGCCGACTGCGCGGAACACGTGCTCGAGGTGTTCGAGGCCGCCGTTCCGGGCGATGACCGGCCACGTGACCTGATCGCACGGACACGCGCCTACGCCCGCGGCCGGCTCGGCACCGCCGAGGGGATTCGTCGCCGTTTCGCCGGTGGCGTCCCTGTCGCCGATGTGCACAACCACCCTGCCGCGGCTGCGGCGGCGCGGGCCGCCGGACAGGCCGCGGCGGTTCCGCACATGGGTGCCCACGCTCTCGGCGCCGCCGCGTATGCCGTCAAGGCGGCTCACCTTGCCGCGCCCGACGACTCCGGCGCCGCGAGTGCAGAGATCCGCCGACAACTCGACCACATGTCCGCCGACGTTCGCCGGGCGTTAGGGCTGCTGCCGCCCGTCGGCGAGAACGCCTCCGGCCCGCTCGGCCCGGGACTGCTCGCCTCCGGCACGATCGGTGACGCCATCGCCTGCATCCAAAGCCACCTGGGAGAGGTCGACCCTTCCGCGGGCGCGCGTCCGCCCTCGCCGTATGCGGTCGGCCCCGGTCAGCCGGTCGCCCAGAAACCACGGGACCCCCAGGCGCCGTAGGTCGCTCCCCCGGCGCGCGACCCCAGGTAGCCGCCGACGACCTCGGCGCCGAGTTCGTCCAGCTCCGGCGACACCACGC
>CAZMLG010000389.1:0-1553 GCA_964566985.1 uncultured Intrasporangiaceae bacterium | reverse complement strand
TCATGTTGGACGAGGTGCCCGAGCCGGTCTGGAAGATGTCGATCGGGAACTGCGCATCCCACTGCCCGGCCGCCACTTGCGCCGCGGCGTCCTGGATCGCCTGCGCCTTGTCGGCGTCGAGCATGCCCTCCTGCGTCCGCACCGCGGCCGAGGCACCCTTGATCGCGCCGAGGGCACCGATGAGGGCACGCTCGATCGGCTGGCCGGAGATCGGGAAGTTCTCCACCGCGCGCTGGGTCTGCGCCCGCCACTTGGCCTGCGCGGGCACCTTGACTTCGCCCATCGAGTCGCGCTCGACCCGATACTCCTGATCGCTCACTGCATCGCCTTTCGTCATGTCCTGTTCTTCGGCCATTGTGCTGCGCCGCGCGATCGCCGCGGCGCGCGAGGGTCACATCAGGCGCCCGCCGGTGATCTCGAGGACGGTGCCGGTCATGTAGGACGACAGATCGCTGGCGAGGAAGAGCACGACGGAGGCGACTTCGGAAGGCTCACCGACCCGGCCCATCGGGATCTCGGACATCTTCTGGTCCCAGATCTTCTGTGGCATGGCCTCGGTCATCGCGGTCCGGATCAGACCGGGCTGCACGGCGTTGACCCGCACCCCCTTGAACGCGACCTCCTTGGCCGCCGCCTTGGTCAGCCCGACGACGCCGGCCTTGGCGGCGGAATAGTTCGTCTGGCCCAGGAAGCCGACCTTGCCGGAGATCGACGAGAGGTTGACGATCGCGCCGTGGCCCTGCTCACGCATGATGGCCGCCGCACTGCGTACGCCGTTCCAGGTGCCGCGCAGGTGCACCTGCATGACCAGATCGAAGTCCTCCGGTGGCATCTTGCGCATCGTCGCGTCGCGGGTGATGCCGGCGTTGTTGACCATGATGTCGAGCGAGCCGTAGGCCTTCACGGCGGCCTGGCAGGTGGCCTCCACCTGGTCGAGTTCGACGACGTTGCACGCGAGGCCGGTCGCCTCACCGGGCAGCGAGTCGGCGGCCTGCTGGGCTGCGTGCTCGTCCAGGTCGGCGATGACCACCTTCGCGCCCTCGGTCGACAGCGTGTGCGCGATGGCCAGGCCGATGCCCTGCGCTCCACCGGTGACGACCGCGACCTTGTCCTGCACCAAACCAGCCATGAACAGCGTCCTCTCGTGAGCGATGGGTTCGCGGCCCAGTCTGCCAGCCGCAGGAAATCCCGCGAAACAGGCACTTTCGCCCGAGACAGGCACGTGTGCGTGCCTGTCTCGGGCGAAAGTGCCTGTGTGGGCGGTGTGGGTCAGGAGGCCTTCGGGCGGGAGGCTCGCTGCCTCGCCTCGGCGCGGAGGGCGTCGAGGTCGTCGGCCCCGGCGAGCATCGCCGCGACCGCCGGGCTATCGGAGTCCATCAGAGCCACCAGCAGTTGTATGCCGTCGAACGGCTTGCCGTCCCGGGCGGCGGTGCGCATCTGGTCCCACACGGCGTGCATCGAGGCGTCGAGCCGCCCGGGACCGAAGCGGCGGCTCCGCGGGCCCCGCCGGCCCCGACCGCCGCGCGGCCCCCAGGGGCCGAACGCGTCCTCGT
>CAZMLG010000388.1:0-1563 GCA_964566985.1 uncultured Intrasporangiaceae bacterium | reverse complement strand
GTCCGACCCGGGTCAAGCTGACCGTCGAGGTTCCCTACGAGGACCTCAAGCCGAGCATGGACGAGGCATACAAGTCGATCGGCAACCAGATCCAGGTGCCCGGCTTCCGCAAGGGCAAGGTGCCCGCCCGGATCATCGACCAGCGCATCGGTCGTGGTGCGGTGCTCCAGGAAGCCATCAACGAGGCGCTGCCGGGTTTCTACGGCCAGGCCCTCGAGGAGAGCAAGGTGCAGCCGCTCGGCCAGCCCGAGGTCGACGTCACCCAGGTGCCCGCCGGCGCGGAGGAGGACCTGACCTTCACCGCCGAGGTCGACATCGTCCCGGAGTTCGAGCTGCCGGCCTACGACACCATCAAGGTCGAGGTCGACCCGCTGGAGGTGACCGACGAGGACGTCGACACCCAGATGCAGGAGCTGCGTGAGCGGTTCGGCACGCTCGAATCCGTCGAGCGCGCGGCCGCCGAGGGCGACTCGGTGACGATCGACCTGACGGCTCAGATCGACGGCGAGCAGATCGACGACGTGTCGGGCATCGCCTACGAGGTGGGCTCGGGCAACATGCTGGCGGGCATGGACGAGGCCATCACCGGAATGTCCGCAGGAGACGTCAAGACGTTCACCTCGACGCTGGTCGGTGGCGACCGCGAGGGTGAGGACGCCGAGGTGACCGTGACCGTGCAGGCGGTCAAGGAGCGCAAGCTGCCCGACCTGGACGACGAGTTCGCCCAGCTCGCCTCGTCGCACGACACGCTCGAGGAGCTCAAGGCCGAGGTCGGCGAGCAGGCCGAGAAGAACAAGCGGTTCGAGCAGGGCGTGCAGGCGCGGGACAAGATCCTCGACTACCTGCTGGAGCACGTCGAACTGCCGCTGCCCGACGCCGTCGTCGAGGCCGAGGTCCACCAGCACCTGGAGGGCGAGGACCGCCTCGAGGACGACGAGCACCGCGCGGAGGTCGATGCCGAGACCCGCAAGGCCCTCAAGACCCAGCTCATGCTCGACAAGATCGTGCGCGACGACGAGGTCGAGGTGTCGCAGGAGGAGCTCATCGAATACCTCGTAATGTCGGCGCAGCAGTACGGCATGGACCCCAACCAGTTCGCGCAGGCGCTCGACCAGCAGGGTCAGGTCCCGGCGGTCATGGGCGAGGTCGCCCGCCGCAAGGCCCTGGCCTCGGTGCTCGAGGGGGCCGACGTCGTCGACACCAACGGCGAGACCGTCGACCTGCAGGCACTCGAGGAGGACGACGAGTCCGGCGAGGACGCGAGTGACGAGGCCGCCGACGACACGAGTGACGACACACAGAAGGACGGCGAGCCGCAGGCCGCGTCCGCGGAGTAGGCCGACCCGCATCCGACGCTCGAACCTCCTTCGCCCCGTGCGAAGGGGGTTCTTGCGCTCAGGGCGAACACCACCCCGGGCGGGGACGAAGTCGACGAAGCCTGACGTTAGGGTCCAGTGAAGGCAGACCCACACCAGATGGAGGAGAAGACGGTGGCGAACACCCAGGAGCCGTCGATGGATACCGAGCGCCCGGTCGCCGGTCTCGACGACCAGATCTACAACC
>CAZMLG010000387.1:0-1574 GCA_964566985.1 uncultured Intrasporangiaceae bacterium | reverse complement strand
CACGGCCAAGCACGGCGACGGCGGCCAGCCCAGCTCCTTCCCGATCGGAGTCGGCGGCGTCATCCCGGCCTGGGACAAGGGCCTGGTCGGCAAGACCGTCGGTAGCCGCGTGCTCATCGTTGCGCCGCCTGAGGCCGGCTACGGCAAGCAGGGCAACCCCGGCGCCGGAATCAAGGGCACCGACACCCTCGTCTTCGTCGTCGACATCCTCGCCGCCGGCTGATCTGGAAGGTCTTAACCCACCCCCGCCGCCCGCGCCACGTCATACCCCACAGGAGAGCTGATGCCGTTCGACCCGCACACCACCAAGCCCGAGATCGACTTCCCGGGGGAGACCCCGCCGGGTGAGCTGAAGGTCGAGGACCAGTGGGAGGGCGACGGGCGCGAGGTGCGCTCCGGTGACACCATCAGCGCACACTACGTCGGCGTCGCCTGGTCGACCGGTGAGGAGTTCGACGCCTCCTGGAACCGCGGCACCCCGCTGCAGTTCCAGGCGGGTATCGGCCAGGTCATCCAGGGCTGGGACCAGGGTCTGCTGGGCATGAAGGTCGGAGGTCGCCGCACCATCACCATTCCACCTCACCTGGGCTACGGCGACCAGGGCGCCGGTGGTGTCATCGGCCCCGGCGAGACGCTGATCTTCGTGGTCGACCTGGTCTCAGCCAACGCGCCCGGGGCCGGTTCGTCCTTCGGGATCGGCTGAGCGGTCCGACTCGACCGGGGTAAGGACTACTCGGTCTGCAGGAGGCAGGCGGTATGCCGTCCCGCGGCCGCCGCTGCGAGGAAGGACGCCTCGTCCTGATCCAGTCCGCGGCCCATCGTCCGTGGCGGCACCGGAGACTCCCGAAGGGCCTCGAGCAGGCCGTCGACCGGAATGTCCACCCGGCGCATCCGGCCGTGTGAGTGGCGCACCAGCTCGTCCACCTGAGCGTTGATCCGGCCCCCCAGCTCGGTGTCGATCACCGGGACGGGCAGGTCGGCCTCCACCAGGGCGACCCGTCCGTAGGCCGTGCTGCTGTGGTGGGACAACCCCCGGTGCCGCGGGCGTTCGTCGGCCTGGGAGACGCGCAGCGAGGCGACCGGACGACCCTGGAGCACGCCGGCGGCGTTGATCGCCTCACCGGCGCTGGTGCCGGAGAACCCCCATCGGGTGCCGGTGCCGAGGTTGCCCGGCCCCTGGCTGACCACGGCCACGTCGGCGTGCAGCACCAGACGCGCCGCCAGCAGGCCGGTGTGGACGTTGACGGCCTCCAGATCGCCGCCGAACGCCTGGCCGACGGTGACCGCACCCACGAGCCAGCCGGTCTGCTTCAGCTGGGCGACGGTGCGGGAAAAGGCGATCGGCAGCGCACCACCATCGGTCATGACATACGCGACCCGGGGCGGCCCGCCCGCGGCCTCTCGCAGACCGGCGATGATCGCGGGTACGGCCGAGTGCAGGTCGGCGACGACGACCGGCATACCTGTGATGCTGTCGGCCTCGGCCAGCAGGTCGTGGTGCGGGCTCTCCTGCTCGTCGACTCCCAGCACCATCTGCTGCTGCGGGGTGTAGCGCGCCTTGACGATGTGCCCCG
>CAZMLG010000386.1:0-1602 GCA_964566985.1 uncultured Intrasporangiaceae bacterium | reverse complement strand
CGGTGATCGCCGCGGCCCGCGACGAGGGGCAGGACGACGACGCGCCCACGTGGTCGCCGCGCCTGTCCGAGTTCGACCTGCACGCGCTGCTGCTGCGCGAGATCGCGCACAACGTGGCGTCGCTGGCCGGCGCCAAGAACCCCACGTACATCCCCTGGCCGAAGACCGAGGTCGACCGCCAGTCGGACCTGCTGGCCCGCGCCTACGCCGTGGGCATCGCGTCCCGGTTCGGCTTCTCTCCCGAGGATCTCTGACCCCCTGGAAGGTGGTGGCTCGTGGCTGTCGTCGGCAACGCAGAAGTCCTGATCCGGCCCACGTTCTCGGGCTTCCAGAAGTCGGTCGGCAAGCAGCTGCAGGGCCTCGGGCCACAGGGCGAGAAGGTCGGCAAGGGCCTCGGCGGGCGGGTCTCCGGCGGCTTCAAGAAGGCCGCAGCGGTCGGTATGGCCGCAGCGGGGACCGCCGTCGCCGCCGGCCTCGGGGCTGCGCTGACCAAGGGCCTCGGCAGGCTCACGGCGATCGAGAATGCGCAGGCCAAGATGCGCGGCCTCGGGCACGACGCCGAGACGGTCGACAAGATCATGGCGAACGCGCTGACCTCGGTGAAGGGGACTGCGTTCGGGCTGGGCGAGGCAGCCACTATCGCCGCCTCCGCGGTCGCCGCCGGGATCGAGCCGGGCGAGAAGCTGGCCGGGCACCTGACGAACGTTGCCAACAACGCCGCGGCCGCCGGGGTGTCGATGGAGGAGATGGGCGCGGTTTTCAACAAGGCCGCGACCCAGGCGAACGGCGTCCAGAACGACGTCATCTCCCAGCTCGCCGACCGCGGTATCCCGATCTACCAGGCGCTCGCCGACCAGATGGGCGTCACCGCGGGCGAGGTGTTCAAGCTCGCATCTGAGGGCAAGGTCGACTTCGAGACGTTCAGCAAGGCCGCAGAGGAGGCTGCCGGCACCGTCTCGCAGGAGATGGGCAAGACGCTCACCGGCTCGCTCAAGAACGCCTGGGCGGCGATCGGTCGCGTCGGCGCGAACCTCCTGTCCGGCGTGTTCGACAAGTTCGGCCCGACCGTGCAGAAGGTGACTGAGTGGCTGGGTCAGGTCGAGCCGGTCGCCACGAGGGTCGGTGAGGCGATCGGCGCCTTCGTCGACAGGGTGAGCGTCGGCATCGGCGAGTTCGCCGCCCAGTTCAAAGCGGGCGAGGGGGCGGGCGGCCGATTCCGCGACGTGGTCGAGCGCATCCGCGACGCCATCGTGGCCGCCTTCACGTGGGTCAGGGACACGGCTATCCCTGCAATCCAGCAGTTCATCGAGGAGTTCCGCCAGGGCGAGGGCGCGGGCGGGAAGCTGCGCGACGTCTTTGACCGGATCTGGGAGGCGGGCAAGCAGGTCTTCGGTTGGCTGCGCGACGAGGGCCTGCCCGCGCTCAAGGAGCTGGGCCGGTTCATCATGGAGCGGCTGTGGCCGGACATCAAGGCCGCGTTCATCGATCGCATCTGGCCGGCGATGCAGGAGGTCGGCCGGGTCATCCGCGCCCTGTGGGTCGACTATGCCCAGCCGGCCCTGTCGGCGCTGTGGAAGTTCGTCAAGGACACGCTGGCGCCGT
>CAZMLG010000385.1:0-1614 GCA_964566985.1 uncultured Intrasporangiaceae bacterium | reverse complement strand
CTCGGCCGGTCGAGTAGGCGAGCCCCCAGGGCGAGCCGTATCGAGACCTCGTGAGCCTCATGCGCTCAACTCACCAGGGTTTCGCTCCCCGACGCCACTGACCACATCCTGGAACGGTCGTTCCGAGGCATGTAGGCCGTCTCTAACCTTCCGTTATGCATTCCATCAACATCGCCTATCCCGCGCGTCGCGGTGGGCCTCCCGGACGCCGGGCCGGGGACTGTCGCGCGGGCTGAACCACCGCCCGCCCCCCACACGACCGAGGACCCGTCATGACCCGTACCGCCCCGCCGCCGCGCCACGACCTCGACCCGCACTGGCAGACCCGCCTGTTCGCACCGGCAACCCACGACCCGCAGCCCAGGCAGCAGGATCTCCTGAGCCCCCGCGCGGCATACCAGATGCTGTTGTATCGCCGCGCGAGGCTGCTCGACCTGCGCACGCTGGAGCAGCGACGCACCCACGGCGAGATCGCCACCGAGCTGTGCGTCTCGGGCGACACGGACGTGCCGGTCGTGGTGCTGTGCGACGACGGGCGGGCGTCATCAACCGTGGCGCAGGCGATGCGCGCGAGCGGGCACCCCCGAGTCGGTGCGATCGAAGGGGGCTTTCGCGCCTGGCGCGCGCTCGGCCTGCCCACCTAGGCTGCGACGGTGACTGTGAACTCGATCGACCTCGCCGGTCAGACCGTGCCGACACTCGGACAGGGCACGTGGTATCTCGGCGACCGTCCGGACCGACGCGATGAGGAGATCGCGACGCTGCGCCGCGGCATCGACCTGGGGATGACCGTGATCGACACGGCCGAGATGTACGGCAGCGGCGCGAGCGAACAGCTCGTCGGTGAGGCCGTCGGCACGCGCCGTGACGAGGTGTTCCTCGTCGACAAGGTGCTGCCGGGCAACGCCTCCCGGGCGGGCACGATCGAGGCCTGCGAGCGCAGCCTGCGCGCCCTGGACACCGACCGGATCGACCTCTACCTGCTGCACTGGCCCGGGCCGCACCCACTGGATGAGACCGTCGAGGCATTCCACACCCTGCTCGACCGGGGTCTGATCCGCGGATGGGGTGTGAGCAACTTCGACGTCTCGGAGCTCGCCGACCTGCCGGAACCGCCGGCGACCGACCAGGTGCTCTACAACCCGTCCCGGCGCGGCCCGGAGCATGACCTGTTGCCGGCCATGCGAGCGCAGGGTATGCCGTGTATGGCGTACTCGCCGATCGAGCAGGGGCGCCTGCTGGGCGACGCCACGCTGCAGCAGGTCGCCGACCGGCACGAGGCCACCGTGGCGCAGGTGCTGCTGGCATGGTGCCTGCGCACCGGCGAGGTCGTCGCCATCCCCAAGGCCTCCAGCCTCGCGCACGTCGAGGCCAACGCGGCCGCCCGGGAGCTCGTCCTCACCGCGGACGACCTCGCCGACATCGACGCGGCCTTCCCACCGCCGACCGGGCCGACTCCGCTGGAGATCCTCTGATCGAGCGACTCAGGAGACGTCGAGGGCGAGGTGGGCCACCCGGTCCCCCGCGGCGTTGTAGGTGATGTCGGCCTGCACCGATGAGCCACCCAGCACATAGGGCAACCAGATCCGCGAGTCGTCCCACATCCGGGCCCAG
>CAZMLG010000384.1:0-1640 GCA_964566985.1 uncultured Intrasporangiaceae bacterium | reverse complement strand
GGCAACTACCGCGGCGTCACACCGATCAGTCGCAAGCTGCTGCAGCACTGGGCAGACCGCGACCGTGAAAATCGTGTGCTGTTCTGCCAGCGAGAGGCAGCCGAGACGGCGATCTTCCTTACCGAGGTCGCGGGTCGCCGCCCCGAGTATGCCGACTGGCGCGCGCGGCTTGCCCCAGAGAACGAGGCGCACAACGGCGGTCTGCCACGGATGGCGCTGAAGATGGCGACAGGCTCGGGCAAGACCGTCGTGATGGCGATGCTCATCGCCTGGCAGACTCTCAACAAGGTGCAGTCCCCGCGCGATCCGCGCTTCACCAACCGCTTCCTCGTCGTCACCCCCGGCATCACGATCAGAGACCGTTTGCGGGTGCTGCTCCCAGAGGACGGGCAGAACTACTACGACCTGCGCGACCTGATCCCCGCCGATCTCAAGGGCGGGCTCGACCAGGCGCGCGTCGTGATCACCAACTACCACGCCTTCCAGCTCAAGGACGCCAAGGAGATCCGAAACGTCGCGAAGAACACTCGGTTGCTGCTGAAGGGTGACCGCCATGACGACCCGTTCAAAGAGTCGCCGCAAGCGATGGTCAGCCGCGTGCTCCGGGACCTGGGAGGCACCGGCCGCGAGAAGCAGCAGGTCATGGTCTTCAACGACGAGGCGCACCACTGTTATCAGGACAAGCCGGTGACCTCGGGGAAGCTCAATTCGGAGGAGAAGGACGCGAACGAGCAGGCCCGTGTCTGGTTCAAGGGTCTGCGGGCTGTGGCCAAGCACGTCGGCGTCAAGCAGATCTTCGACCTGTCCGCCACGCCGTACTACCTGAGCGGGTCCGGCTACAATGAGGGCCACATTTTCCCGTGGACGATCAGCGACTTCTCCCTGATGGATGCCATTGAGTCCGGCATCGTGAAGGTGCCACGCACGCCCGTGGACGACGACGCCACGGACGACCTCGTCACTTATCTGCGCCTATGGGACTTCGTCGGCGACAAGCTCCCGAAGAAGCGCGTCGCCAAGGAGAAATTGACCGACTGGCTCCCGCCTCCCGAACTCGAGGGCGCGCTGCGCAGCCTGCATCGCTCCTATCAGCGCGCCTTCACGCACTGGGAGGAGGCGCTGCAAGGCCCCGGCGAGACACCGCCGGTCTTCATCGTCGTCTGCCCCAACACGGTTGTGAGCAAGCTGGTGTATGACTGGATCGCCGGAGCTCCGGTGGAGCGCGACGGCGAGACGGTTGCCTACAAGCCGGGCCAGCTCGACCTACTCAGCAACATCGTCGACGGTGCACCACTGGCACGCCCCCGCACGATCCTGATCGACTCCGCCCAGCTGGAGTCGGGTGAGAGTATGAAGGGCGAGTTCAAGGACGCAGCCGCAGCCGAGATCGCCGCGTTCAAGCATGAGTACCGGTTGCGTTACCCGGGCGCCGATGTTGACAAGATCACCGACAACGAGCTGCTGCGCGAGGTGATGAACACGGTCGGCAAGCGGGGCCGACTCGGCGAACAGGTGCGTTGCGTCGTCAGCGTCCCCATGCTGACCGAAGGCTGGGATGCCAATACGGTCACCCACATTCTCGGGGTCCGTGCGTTCCGCAGCCAGTTGCTGTGCGAGCAGGTCGTTGGCCGTGGCTTGCG
>CAZMLG010000383.1:0-1645 GCA_964566985.1 uncultured Intrasporangiaceae bacterium | reverse complement strand
CTAGACGGTATGGATGTGCCCGCGTTTTGGGGGCTGGGGTCTTGTGGTCCGGGGCCTCACCGACCAAATTCGTGGGTTGTCTGGCAAGAGTTCCCTTGCCGGGCCTATCCAACATGGGCAGGAGGCCCCGGATGTTTACTGAGCGTACAAGCGTTGGACTGGATGTGCACGCGCGTTCGATCGCGGCGGCCGCGATCGATACGAAGACCGGTGAGTTGACACGGGCGAGGCTGGCGCCCAAGGCAGAGATCGTGGTCGACTGGGTGGCTGGCTTGGCCGGGCCGGTCGCGGTCACCTACGAGGCCGGCCCGACGGGGTATTGGCTGTCCCGAGCACTGACCGCGGCCGGGTGGCGGTGCGAGATCGCGGCACCCTCACGGCTGCCGGTCGCCAGTGGCGATCGAGTCAAGACCGACCGACGCGACGCGCTGAAACTGGCCGAGGCGTTACGCGCGGACCAGGTCACCTCGATCGCGGTGCCCACACCCGCGCGAGAAGACGCACGGGATCTGACCCGGGCCCGTAACGACGCGCGATTGGAGCTGATGGCCGCCCGACACCGGATCTCCAAGATGTTGCTACGTCGTGGGATTGTCTACTACGGCGGGAACACCTGGACGGCCAAACACGACCGGTGGCTACGCGCCCAACGGCCCGGGGTCGAGCGTCCGGGCGCGCGGGCCACATTCGATGACTATTACGAGAACGTGATGGCGATCACCGCGCGGCGAGATCGACTCAACCAGGCGATCGTGGCGATGGCCGCCGACAGTCAGGAGTTCAGCGACATCACTCGCCGGTTGGCGTGTTTGAAGGGCATTAATACCTTGACCGCATTCTGTCTGACCGTCGAGATCGGTGACTGGCACCGGTTTACCGGCGCCAGTCTCGGCGCCTACCTCGGGTTGACTCCGGCCGAATACTCCTCCGGAGAACACACGGTGCGCGGACCGATCACCAAGGCCGGCAACACCCACGCTCGGCGACTGTTGATCGAGGCGGCCTGGCACCACACACCCGGCTACCGGCCCTCGACCGTGCTACGAGCCCGCTGGGACCGCGAGCCCGACCCAGCCATCCGAAGCCGCGCGGACGCCGGGAACCGGCGCCTGGCCCGCCGCCGAGCCCGCCTGACCGCCCGCGGCAAAGACGCCCGGACCATCAACACCGCCATCGCGCGTGAACTGGCCGGCTGGTGCTGGTCACTGGCCACCATGGACTAACCCAGCCACCAACCGCTTCCACAGCAAAAGGACACGCCAGCTAGCCATGAAACCACCACAGTCACAACACCTTTCGATAGGCCAGGCCATGAATACCTGACCTGTTGACCCCAAGCCTGCGTGGAATATCACCGGCCGTGACCGGCCGAGCCGCGTGAGGAGCCACCCGCGCCTCGAGTATGAGCAACCCCAACCCTCAACCTCGCACTGAGGGCTGAAGGTCACGCTCCCCACTAGACCGCCGAGAATGCTCCCGCCGAACGCTCCGTCTTGCATTGAACCTGCGAATCTGAAACTGACCATGCGTCGATAAACCCGCTCACCACCGCCACGACCCCTCCACGCAGCGAAGCGCCCGGACCCAGGCCAGGCCCGGGCGCTTCACCCTGCCCACTTGACACCCGAAAGACCATATGACTCGA
>CAZMLG010000382.1:0-1649 GCA_964566985.1 uncultured Intrasporangiaceae bacterium | reverse complement strand
GACGGATGGTGGACAGCTCGACCTGGTCCTTGTCGGTGATCGACAGGCTGTCCTGATAGAAGGTCCCCAGTGCCGACACGGCCGCGGACAGCACCGACATCGGGTGCGCGTCGCGCGGGAACGCCGACAGGAGGTTCTTCAGATCCTCCTGCAGCATCGTGTGCCGCCGGATCCGCTCGGTGAAATCCTCGAGCTGGTCCTTCGTGGGCAGCTCGCCGTAGATCAGCAGGTAGGACGTCTCGATGAACGTCGAGTTCTCGGCCAACTGCTCGATCGGGTACCCGCGGTAGCGCAGGATCCCCTCGCCTCCGTTGATGAAGGTGATCTCGGACTGGCAGGAGGCCGTGTTGGCAAAACCCACGTCGAGCGTCGAGTTGCCGGTCTCTTTCAGCAGGGCTGAGATGTCATACCCCGCGTTACCTTCCGTGGCGGGCACGACGGGGAACTGCAGTTCCTGGTCGCCCGCGGTGAAGGTGGCAGATTCAGTCATGTGTGTATCCGTCCTTCTGTGGGCCCGGCTCGGTGGCCGGGAAATCCTCCTGTGTGACGGTACCTCAGCGTGGATACCGCGCCGCAGCGGACCCCGCGCGGAAAAGATCGCCGATCGTGACGCTCCGTCAACCTGCGGGCCCGCTCGACACGATCCGGTCCGCGGCGGTGTCGATCTGGTGATCCGTCGCGGTCAAGGCCACGCGCACGTGCCGCTCGCCCGCCGGGCCGTAGAAGTCGCCCGGGGTCACGAGGATGCCCAGCCGCGCCAGGTCCTCGACACTCTCGCGGCAGCCGCGACCCCGGGTGGCCCACAGGTAGAGCCCCGCATCGGAGTAGTCGATCTGCCACCCGGCCTGCCGCATCGCCCGGCGCAGCCGGTCGCGCCTCGCGGCATACACGGCTCGTTGGGCAGCCACGTGGTCGTCGTCGGTGACGCCGGCGAGGATGGCGCGCTGCACCGGCCAGGGCACGATCATGCCCGCATGCCTGCGGACCTCGAGAATGCGCCGCACCAGGGCCGGGTCGCCCGCGACGAAGCCGGCCCGGTAGCCGGCCAGGTTGCTCTGCTTGGACAGCGAGTAGACCGCGAGCAGCCCCTCATGACTTCCGCCGCAGACCCGGTCGTCGAGAATGCTCGGGGTCGTCGGCCCTTCGCGGTCCGCGTCGTCGCGCCAATCGAGTTCGGCGTAGCACTCGTCGCTCGCGACGATCACGCCGCGCTGCCGGGCCCACGAGACCACCTTGGCGAGGTGCCCGAGGCCCAGCACCTGGCCGTGCGGGTTGGCCGGAGTGTTGATCCACAGCAGCCTCGGCCGGGTCGGGCCGTACTGCAGCAGGCTGTGCGCCGCCCACGACCGGGCCCCGGCGAGACGCGCGCCCACTTCAGACGTCGGGTAGGCCAGGTGCGGGATGCCGACGACGTCGCCCTCCCCCATGCCGTGAAGCGTGGGCAGCCAGGCCACCAGCTCCTTGGTGCCGATGACCGGCAGCACCCCGTCGGGGTCGACGAGGCCGGCCGACCGGCGCCGCGCGAACCACGCCGCGACCGCCTCACGCAGGTCGGCCGTGCCGTAGGTCTGCGGGTAGCCGGGAGCATCGCTCGCCTGCCGCAGCGCCTCCTGCAGGACCGGCGGCGTCGGGTCGACGGGAGTGCCGAC
>CAZMLG010000381.1:0-1659 GCA_964566985.1 uncultured Intrasporangiaceae bacterium | reverse complement strand
CGGAGCGACGGCAGGCGAGAGGAGAGTCATTCATGGTGTCCGGCACCGGGGGCCAAGCCCTTGTCGCTGCCCTCGAGACGCACCATGTCGACACCGTCTTCGGGATCCCTGGCACCCACAACCTGGCCGCCTTCGCCGCTCTCGCCTCATCGCCGATCAACGTGGTGCTCACCCGCCACGAGCAGGGCGCAGGCTACGCCGCCGACGGCTACGCCCGCGTGTCCGGACGACCCGGCATCTGCCTCACGACAACGGGTCCGGCCCTTCTCAACGCGATGGCCTCCGCTGCACAGGCCTGGTCGGACTCGGTGCCTGTCCTGTTCATCTCGCCCGGGATGCCACTTCGTCACCCAGGGCGAGGAAATGGTTTCTTGCACGAGGTGAAGGACCAGCAACAGGCGATGCAGTCCGTCGTCGCCTTCAGTCACCGTGTGACCTCTGTCGAGGAGATCCCCCGAGCGGTCGCCCTGGCATTCGCACAGATGCAGACGGGGAGGCCTCGGCCGGTCCACCTGGAGATTCCGTTGGATCTGTTCGACGAGCGCGCCGAGAGGCACGTGGTCGCCCCCATCACACCCGCCCTCCCCTCGCCCGAGGACCACGCCGTCGCTGCTGCCGCGGCCATGCTGGACCGGGCCACCCGCCCAGCCGTCCTCGCCGGTGGTGGGGCACGTCGCGCAGCGGACCTCGTGCGCACCCTTGCGGAACGCCTCCAGGCACCGGTGCTCACCACGGTCAACGGCAAGGGAGTCCTGGACGAGGGTCACCCACTGAGTGTCGGTGCCGGACTGCACCACGAAGCAGCACGCGCGCTGCTCCACGAAGCCGACGTCGTGGTGGCCATCGGCACAGAACTCGCCCCGGCGGACCTCTGGTACGGCCCGATCGATGCCGACGACAAGCTGATCCGGATCGACATCGATCCCGTCTCCGTGGTCACGAATGCCGATCCGGCAGTCCGCCTGGTCTCGGATGCCACCACAGCGCTTCATGCGTTGCTGCCGCAGGTGCGCCAGGCGGGGCCGACGAGCCGAGCGGCGAGCGCGCGTGCCGCCCTCACGACCGAGGCTGCGGTCTCGGGGGCTCCATGGAGCGAGCTCACCGCAGCCCTGGACTCGGCGGTCGACCATGACACGGTCGTCGCCGGGGACAGCACGATGGCCTGCTACTACGGCGCGCTCACGAGTATGCGGGTCCACCGCCCCGCGGGATTCCTGTATCCCTCGGGCGGCGGAACACTCGGCTACGGCCTGCCGGCAGCCATCGGCGCCGCGCTGTCCCCCGACCGGCCGAAGGTGATGGCGCTGCTCGGCGACGGCGGCCTGATGTTCACCTTCTCGGAGCTGGCGACGGCGGCCGCCCTGCAACTACCCCTTCCCGTGATCGTCGTGGACAACGGTGGCTATGGCGAGATCCGCAATGAGATGGCCGACCGGGGCGACCCGATCGACGCCGTGCGACTGGGCGGCGTCGACTATCCCGCCGCGGCGCTCGCCCTCGGCTGCCGCGGTATCCATGTCAAGTCGGCAGATCAGATCCCCGACCTCGTCGACGAGGCATGGTCGACCGACCGTCCCACCCTGTTACATCTGCGCGAGTCCGGTCGCGCAGATCAGGAAGGGGGCACCTGACACCCGACTCCCCGGGTTTTGCCCGTGA
>CAZMLG010000380.1:0-1674 GCA_964566985.1 uncultured Intrasporangiaceae bacterium | reverse complement strand
AGCCCGCCAAGGGCGGGAAGATGGCCGAGCGTTTCAGCCAGTTCAAGACGCTCTACCAGAACGCCCACCGGCAGAACCCGAAGGTTCCGCTCTATCTCGCGGGGACGTTCGTCCTCGTCCTGGTGATCTTCCTGGTCGTCGGATTCGTCATCGGCCACCCGATCTACGTCGGGATCCTGGGAGTCATGTTCGCCGTGTTGGCGACCCTGATCGTCTTCGGGCGGTTGGCCGAACGCTCGGCGTATGCCGCGCTGGAGGGGCAGCCGGGCGCGACGAGTGCCGCGATGGGCGCCTTGAAGAAGGGGTGGCGTTACGAGCAGGAGCCCGTGGCGGCCGACGGTGGCCGTGCGCGCAGCATGAAGGAGATGGGTCAGGCATCGATGGTGTTCCGCGCCATCGGCCGCGCCGGAGTCGTGCTGGTCGGTGAGGGCCCGAAGGGGTCGACCACCAAGCTGCTGGAGTCCGAGCGCAAGCGGGTCTCCCGTGTCGCCGGTCCCGAGGTGCCGGTGCACGTCCTACGGGTCGGTCATGGTGACGGCACCGTGCCGGTCTCCCGGCTGACCAAGCGGATGAACAAGCTGGACAAGAAGCTCACGAAGTCCGAGGTCGAGGCCGTCACCAAACGTCTGCGCGCGCTCGGCGGCGCAAAACCGCCGATCCCGAAGGGGTTCGACCCGCGCAACGCGCCGCGGCCCGACCGGCGCGCCATGCGCGGTCGCTGACGAAGCGCATACCCCCGCCCTTCGCCCGGCCTGCTCCGGCAACGCGCCGATCAGCGGGTGCGGGTGAGGATCGTGCCGACCAGGCGGTCGTGGAAGCCGCGCTGGTCGGAGTCCCAGATCACCGCGGGGATCACGATGCACAGCAATACGCTGCGCGCGAAGCCGAGCACGGGACCGGCCACTCCCCCACCTACGCGGGTGACGTGCAGGCCCATGATCCGGTGCCCGACGGTGCTGCCGAGCGTGCCGACGAGCAGCACGTTCTCCACGAAGAAGACCATCAGCGGCCCGAAGCCGGTCAGGCCGGTGTCGCCGTTGTGGTAGCCGAAGAACGCGTAGGCGATCAGCAGGCACAACGCCCAGTCGATGACCAGCGCGGCGACGCGACGCCCCAGACCGCCGATCGACCCGGCGCCGCTCTGCGGCAGTCCGAGGCGCTGGCCGGGCCAGTCCTGGTCGGCCCCCGAGGTCGGCGGGCCCTCGAGCCACGAGCCGAGGTCTTTGCGGTCCACCACCCCGTCAGGTTAACCGCCGGCGCTGCGCTCTTCGAGCACCGCCCCCGAGCGCCGAGGCACGGCATACGGCCGCGGCGGACGTCCGCGAGGCGGCCGGAACCGCCGGGTCGGGCGAGTCACCCCGTAACATGCGAGAAACACGTCAGTCATGGCTGGGTAACGCAGCCCCGGTAGGTTCGACTGGACGCGTGGCCCAGGCAGGGGCCGTGTGCGAGAAGATCCATGGAGGATTCATGTTCAACACCGCCGAAGAGGTCGTCACGTTCATCAAGGATGAACACGTCGAGTTCGTGGACATCCGCTTTTGTGACCTTCCGGGTGTGATGCAGCACTTCAACGTCTTGGCCTCGACCTTCGACGAGGAGGCGTTCGAAGAGGGCCAGATGTTCGACGGCTCCTCCATCCGCGGCTTCCAGGCGATCCACGAGTCGGACATG
>CAZMLG010000379.1:0-1678 GCA_964566985.1 uncultured Intrasporangiaceae bacterium | reverse complement strand
GAAGAAGGGGTTGACCACGACCGACAGCATCGTGTGACCGAGCGAGTCGTCGTCGTTGACGGCGTCCGGGTCGTCGAACCGATAGGAGAAGAGCGCCTCGTCTCCGTCCGCCTCACCGTCGATCGCGCGGGCGTAGGGGTCCAGCAGCAGCTTCGCCGGATGGCACCGGTGCCCCTCCTCCGGGGCGAAGGGTCCGTGCACGCGGAAGCCGTAGCGCTGCCCCGGCTGGATACCCGGCACGTAGGCGTGCCACACGTGCCCGTCCACCTCGCCGAGGCGTATCCGCTCCTCGGTCAGGTCGTCTGCGACGAGGCAGAGGTCGACCGCCTCCGCGATCTCCGAGAAGAGCGCGAAGTTGACTCCGCTGCCGTCATAAGTGGCGCCCAAAGGGTAGGGCCGTCCTGGCCAGATCTCCATGGCACGCCATTGTGGTCCACGACCTGACCGGCCGTGACGGCTACCGTGGGTCACGTGAGTGCAGACCCTACGAAGCCCCCTGGTTCCGGCCCGGGTTTCAAGGCGACACTGAAGGAGTACCTCTCGCGGGTACCCGGTCTGCTGCCCTTGGTCCGGATGACCATCGAGACCGTCCGGATCTGTATGAGATACCGCGTCACAGGGCTGTCGGCCGAGGCCGGCTTCTTCGCGCTGCTCTCGCTGCCGCCGCTGGTGTTCGGGCTGCTGGGTGGTGTGGGCTACGTCGGTGACGCCATCGGCACCGGCACGGTCGAGGTGGTCACGAAGGACATCCAGCAGTATGCCGCGAAGTTCCTCACCGAGGACAGCCTGCGCAACGTGCTCATGCCGACGATCAGGGACGCACTGCACGCCGGGCGTCCCGATGTGATCTCCATCGGCTTCCTGCTGTCGCTGTGGTCGGGTTCGCGCTGTCTGAATGTCCTTCTCGACACGATCTCGATCATGTACAGCCAGGGCGGAGTCCGCGGGATCGTCCGCACCCGGGTGATGAGCCTGTCGCTCTACATCCTCTGCCTGTTCTTCGGTGCGATCCTGGTGCCCCTGATCGTCATCGGTCCGGAGTTGCTGTCCGACTGGCTGCCGGCGGAGCTGCGCTTCGTGATGTCGTTCTACTGGCCGTTCGTCGGGGGCCTGACGATCATCGGCTTCGCGACCTTGTTCTACGTGGCGACGCCGCGGCGCACCCCGTGGGTCCGCGACCTTCCCGGTGCCGCGCTGACGCTGGCCACCTGGGTGGTGACCTCGATGGTGCTGCGCTGGACCCTCAACCGGTCCATCGTCGGGGGATTCTCGATCTACGGCCCGTTGGCGGCCGCGATCGTGGTGCTCATCTGGCTGTACTTCCTCGGGATCGGCGTGCTGATCGGGGCGGCCTTCAACGCCGCCACGGTGCGGTTGTGGCCGCCCCCGGAGCTGCTTCCGGTGCGTGACCGGGCACGGGCGCTGCTCGAGGACGGTGTCCAGCGCCTGCGCGATCGTGAGACGCACGGCTCCGACGACTCGCCCGATGAGGACGACCTCGACCCGGAGGACGCGCCCCGCCCGTCGGACGGGCCCCGACGCGGCGGACACGACGGCGACGGTTTGGACTCAACCCGCGCCATCGGTTAAAGTCGCTGAGCAGCGTGCGAAGACTTTTCGCATCCGCAGGCGGACATAGCTCAGTTGGTAGAGCGCAACCTTGCCAAGGTTGAGGTCG
>CAZMLG010000378.1:0-1682 GCA_964566985.1 uncultured Intrasporangiaceae bacterium | reverse complement strand
TCGCCCGCGCCGAGCAGGCGATGGAGGGCGTGACCGAGGGGCCGTGGGAGCGTGGGACGTCACCATGGACCGGCTACATCCTCGCCGATGGCGCGACCGTGGCCGCCAGCGCCGCATTCCCCGCCGACGCCGCTTTCATCGCCGCCGCCCGCACGCTGGTGCCCGAGCTGGTGGCCGAGCTGCGGGAGGCGCGGATGGAGACGAAGCAGCAGGCATTCGAGCACGGCGAGGCGTGGGCCAAGGAGTACACCGCCGCACGGCAGGCCGAGGCCGAGCGCGACGAGGCGCGGGAGCTCGCGGGCCGACTGCACGGATGGAAGATCGAGGCGATGCCCGTCCTCGCCGGGCTGCAAGACCTCGGCCAGGCCCTCGGCGTCCCGCTCGGCCACGCCATCACCGGCCCGGAGAGCGTCGAGCGGGTGCAGCGGCTCATCGCTGAGCGCGACGAGGCCCGTGCCGCCATCGCGCGGGTGCGGGCACTGACGGTGTTCGCGGAGGCGTCGTCGGACGAGCTCCGCCGCGCCCTGGATGGTGACGCATGAGCGCCACCGGGCACGGCACCCAGCAGCCGCCCACCTCCACCGGCGAGCCGCACGTGCACGACCTCGTCGCCGCCGACATCGCCGGACGCAAAGCACTCGGCATCAGCAAATACGGGGTGGCGCTGCAGGCCGGCAACGGGCGGGATCACCTGCGCGACGCTTACGAGGAAGCACTGGACCTGGCGTGCTATCTGCGCGCCGAGATCGAACGGAGGCACCGTGACCGGTGATCGTGATCCGCGTTCCGACCCGCCCGAGGAATGGCGGGTGTGCCTCGTGTGCGGAAAAAGGGGGCCGCATCGGCCGGCGGGATGCGGAGCATGGTGCATTGCGGAGGACCCAGGAAATGCGCGGTGACCTGGTAGAATGGAGCGTGGCCGCCCGGTGGTGGAACACCGAACGGCCACTGACCCACTCATCTGGAACTAGCAGAGAGGGGCTAGCCATGAAGGCTACCCGAATGTGCTCGATAGAAGGGTGCGACCGCCCGACTAAGGGGCGCGGCTGGTGCAACCGCCACTACCAGCGGTGGTACGCAACCGGCTCCGCTGAGGACCCGACTCCGGACGACGCACCCGCTCTCGATGGCGAAGAGTGGCGCCCAGTTGGCAGGTGCCACCCGGCATACGAGGTCTCCAACATGGGGCGCGTCCGCAGCACCGACAGGATGGTCATGCGTAATGGGCATCCAATGCGCCAAAGGGGTCGGATTCTCCGTCAGGTCTGCGGCAGCGGTGGGTACATGGAGGTCTCACTGCATCGTGATGGCAAGGGGGAGACAAGTCGGGTTCACGTCCTCGTTGCAGAGGCGTTCGTCGGCAGAGGTAAGCCGGGGGAGTACGTTCTGCACCGCGACGGCGACCAGAGAAACAACACCCCCGAGAACCTCTACTACGGGGATCAGTCGCGGAACAACCTCGATGCGGTGCGCCACGGAACGCACTTTCACGCGCGAAAAACGCACTGCCCACAGGGCCACCCCTACGATGCGGCCAACACCAGCTACCACACCCGAGGGAATGGCCGCTCGTTCCGGATGTGCAAGACATGCGCACGGGAGCGGTCCAGGGCGCGCTGGGCACGCAAGAATGCGGAGATTCAGTGAGCGCCGCCATCAACCCGTGGCGGCCGCATGGGTGC
>CAZMLG010000377.1:0-1693 GCA_964566985.1 uncultured Intrasporangiaceae bacterium | reverse complement strand
GACAGGCGGTCGGACAGGCTGTTGAACACGTCCCCCAGGCTATCTTGCCGGGGCCTCTCGCCCGACCACCGCGTCGCCCTCGCCGTGGGCCGACGGGAGCGAACGAGCATCGTGGGGGGCACGTCGCATACTGAAGGTATGGCTCTGGTCGACGTGCTCACCCGCCCGGTGGCGCGCATGCACTCCGGCATCCGCCACCGTGCCGCGCTGGCCCTGCGCGACAAGGTGGCCGGCGAGGCCGCCACCGATCGCGCGGACCGCATCTGGGGCGGGCAGGGCGAGCGCTGGTTCACCCCCTCCGACCCGATCTGGCGGGTGCACGCCGATGCGTCGATGTTCGTCGCCGGCCTGCGGGCGCTGCTGCTGCAGGCGTTGCACCCGCTCGCCATGGCGGGCGTCACCGACTTCTCGAACTATCAGAGCGACCCGTGGGGCCGCCTGCAGTCGACGAGCAACTTCATCTCCCAGACCACGTTCGGCACGATCGCCGATTCGGAGCGGCTGCTCGACCGGATCAACCGGGTGCACCGTCACATCGCGGGCACCGCGCCGGACGGGCGGCCCTACAGCGCGACCGACCCGCACCTGCTCCTGTGGGTCCACCTCGCCGAGGTCGACGCGTTCCTGGCCTGCTTCGAGGCCTACGGCGCCTCCAGGCTCGCCGCGGCGGAAGCCGACACGTATGTCGCGCAGACCGGCGTCGCCGCCTCCCGCCTGGGGGTCGTCGAACCGCCACAGTCCGTGGCACAGCTCCGAGCCGGGCTGGAGGCGTTCCGGCCGGAACTGCAGATCACCCCTGCCGCGCGGGAAGTGCTGCGGTACCTCCTGTGGCACGCGCCGATGGCGCCCGCCGCGCGCCCGGCCTACCTGTCGCTGGCGGCCGGGGCGATCGCGACCCTACCGGACCACGCGCTGGCGATGTTCGGCATACGACTACCTCCGGGTGGGCGCTCGGCACTGCGCGGCGCCGGCCGAGGAGGCGCCGCGGCGATCCGCTGGATCCTCTCGGACCCGATGGTGCAGGCCGACCGCCGCGCAACCGGCGCTCCGGGCGACCCCCGCGGCGCCGCCTGACCCGGGCCCCTCAGTCGAGTACGGCGTCGACGAACGCCTTCGGATCGAACGGCGCCAGGTCGTCGGCCCCCTCCCCGAGCCCGACGAGCTTGACCGGCACACCCAACTGGCGCTGGACGAGGACGACGATGCCGCCCTTGGCCGTGCCGTCGAGTTTCGTGAGGGCGACCCCGGTGATGTCGACGGCCTGCGCGAACACCTCCGCCTGGCGTAGGCCGTTCTGCCCGGTCGTCGCGTCGAGCACCAGCAGGCACTCGTCGACCGGGCTGCGCTTGGTGATGACCCGCTTGACCTTGGCGAGCTCGTCCATGAGATTGGCCTTGTTGTGCAACCGACCGGCCGTGTCGACCAGGACGACGTCGGCCTCCGTCTCATGGCCGTTCTTGACCGCGTCGAAGGCCACGGCCGCCGGATCGGCTCCTTCTCGGTCCGAGCGGACGGTCGGCACACCGACCCGGGCACCCCACGTCTCCAACTGGTCGGCAGCCGCCGCACGGAACGTGTCGGCCGCTCCGAGCACCACCTGCTTGTCCTCCGCGACGAGGACCCGGGCCAGCTTGCCGACTGTCGTGGTCTTGCCGGTGCCGTTGACGCCGACGACCATGATCACGGCCGGCCG
>CAZMLG010000376.1:0-1713 GCA_964566985.1 uncultured Intrasporangiaceae bacterium | reverse complement strand
GCCCTAGGAGCGTGGGTCAGGATTGGTCCAGCGGTGTCGTCAGTGGATGGACGGCCGTCGCTTGCTTGTCGGGCACCACGGTCGGGCGGGATGTGTTCTGAGGTGTGTCGAATTGGCGAGTAGCAGCCGGTGAGATGGGGTCGGTGCTCCCGTGCTGACTGTTTCAGCTGGCCGCAATGCCGGCCAGGCCTTGGATCCCGACGTGACCGTAAAGTTTGCGTAGGTTGTGGCAAGCGGCCAGGAACAACCACTCACCGCTGGCCGCCTCAAGGCCCCGCAGGAGCAAGTGCTTGCCGTTTTGCAGCGTGCCCATCTGCCCGAAGACAGGTTCCACGATCGTCTTGCGCCGAGCGTAGACCGCCCGGCCCTTCTTGGTGGCCAGCTTGCGGGCCATCTTCTGCTTGGGCGTGGCGTTGTTGGGAATCGGTCCGCGCGGCGCAACCGGCGCCGGATCGTCGTGCTTGGCCCGGCCGGTCGCGATGAAGAACTCGGTACCGGTCTCCCGCGCGAGCTGTTCGGCCTGATCGAGGTTGTCCTGGCTGGTGTACCCGGCATCGGCGACCACCTGGCCAGGCGCCCACCCGACATTCTCGGTGGCCTGCCCGGTCATCGAGATCAGGTTGCCCACATCCGAGGCACAGTCGGTGATCTCGGTCGCCACGATCACCTGATACTCGCCGTCGACCACGGCCTGCGCGTTGTAACACTGATGGAACGACCCGTCGGAAGTCTTCATGATCCGCGACGCCGGATCCGTGAAATTGCGTTGCGCCTTCGCCCGCGGTGTCGCCTTGTCGACGGCATCAGCAACTCGCTGCGCGGTCGAGTCGTTGTCCTGGCCCTTCTCTCGCGCCTTGTCCCGGGCCCGCTGGGCCGCACGATCTCGGGCCTGCTGCTCCAGGGCCCGTTTGGCCTCACGCAGCTTGGCCAACCGGCCCTCCCGCCGGCGTAGCTCGTCGGGCAACTCGTCCCCGCGCCGGTCCTTACCGAACCGCGCGTCATCGGCCTTGTCGATCTGTTCCGCGTCGGCCATCAGGTCGGAGACTTCCTGGGCGAGGATCTTCTCCTTCTCGCTCATCCGCGCATAGCTCATCGCCTTACGCCGGGACGCGTTCGCTCGCACCTTCGTCCCATCCAGGGCGACCCGGCCCAGCTTGACCATCCCCGCGGCCTGACACAACGCCAACGCCTGGAGGAACAAGTGCCCCAACGCCGACAAGTGCCGCTTGCGGAACCGAGCGATCGAGCGGAAGTCCGGAGCGCTCCCGGCCGCCAACCAGCGGAACGCGACCACATCCGTGCACGCAGCCTCCAACCCCCGAGACGATCGGGTCCCGGTGGTGTACCCGTACAGCAAGATCCGCACCATCAACCGCGGGTCGAACGGCGGTCCGCCCCGCCGGTCGGTGTACGCCGCATGGATCCGCGACAGGTCCAGGTGCTCATCGACCAACTCGGCGATGAACCTCGCCAAGTGATCGGCCGGGAGCCACTCATCCAACGAGGGCGGTAACAACAAGTCCTGCTCAGGAGCAAACGCCCGGAACGTCTTATCCACCGGCACTTTCCGGACCGGCACCCGAGCGCCTTCGCCGCCCGGGTCTACCTCGAACAGCACATCATCATCATGATCAGAGGCCACGCCCCATTCTCCCCCGAGACCACCACTCAGCCCACGAACCCGACTGGCGTGTTACTGACCCACGCTCCTAG
>CAZMLG010000375.1:0-1723 GCA_964566985.1 uncultured Intrasporangiaceae bacterium | reverse complement strand
CAGCGTTCCAGCGCTGTTCTCCGGGGCCTGACCGACTCGGAGGTCGGCTATGGCACAGCGTACATGGAACGAGCGCCCCCGCGTCCCTTGCTCGGTTTGCGGTGGGCCGAGCGGGTGGAGCGCAAGCGCCGCGAACACCGGCCGCGTCGACCCGGCAAAGGTCGTCTGCCACCCGTGTCGCCGAGCTCGCCCCGGTTACCGCGTGAAGGACAAGCGGGCGCGTGGGTACGTGGACCGTTGGACCTGCTCAGAGTGCGGCGTGGAGTGCTCGCGCCCCGCGACCAAAGGCCAGCGGCCGAAGTATTGCGACACGTGCCGGAAGGTGCGCCGCAACCCGCTCATCACCATGAGACACCGCGACCGACTTGCAATCTACGAACGCGACGGATGGTCATGCGGACTGTGCGGCGGCTCGGTTGACCCGACGCTGATCGGGTCGCGCTCGCATTGGCGGCCGTCCCTTGACCACGTCGTCCCGCGCTCGTCGGGCGGCTCCGACGAGCCGTCGAATCTCCGTCTCGCTCACTGGTGGTGCAACTCGGTGCGCGGTGCGGGGGTGAACGACCACATCTTTGAGGAGGCGTCGTGACGGACCTGTCGACCGTCTCCACTGGTTCCTACCTCGAAGCACTGCAGGCGACTCGTGACTCGATCGTGTCTGACCTGCAGTCGTGCGAGTCGATGCGCGACAAGGCTGCGCTCTACACGCGCCTGGAGTCGACGTTGAAGCTGATCGAGGCGGCGAAGCCACCGGAGCAGAAGGGTGACGCGGTTGACGAGATCGCCAGGCGCCGTGCTGCTCGACGGGCCGGCTCCGCCGCGGGTCAGGGTCGCGCCAAGCGCTCGAGCTAACTCCTGGGAGGACGTGGCCGACCTGGCCGCGTCCCTGGGGATGCCGCTCGATGAGTGGCAGGAGCAGGCCCTCGAGGCGGCGATGGGCGAGCGGTCGGATGGCCGTTGGGCATCGAAGTTCGTCGGGATCTCGGCTCCGCGCCAGAACGGAAAGAGCCAACTCATCGTCGCTCGCGCCTTGGCTGGCGTGCTCTTGTTCGACGAGAAGATGATCATCATCTCGGCGCACGAGACGGACACGGCCCGCGAGATCTGGAAGCGCCTGGTGGACGTCGTCGAGGACAACCCGACGGTCCAGGCGCGGGTCACGGGCCGCATGGACGCGATCAACCGTGAGTATCTGGCGTTCGGTAAGGGCGCTGACAGGCAGACGATCAAGCTCAAGGCTCGCCGCGCCGGTGGTTCGCGTGGCTTCTCCGCGGACTGCCTGTTGCTGGACGAGGCGCAGATCCTTGGCAAGCAGTCGTGGGGTTCGATCGTGCCGACGATGTCGGCGATGCCGAACCCGCAACTGTGGCTGCTCGGCACTCCCCCGACGGAGGGTGACGATCCGTTCGCGTTCACGCGGGTGCGCGAGTCGGCCAAGGCCCGGAAGGCTCGCCACTGCTGGCTGGAGTGGTCGGCCGACGAGGATGACGACCTTGACGACCCGGAGGTGTGGGCCAAGGCGAATCCGGCCTATGGCATCCGGATCTCGCATGAGGCGTGCGCCGATGACCGGGCGGCCATGTCGGATGACCAGTTCGCCCGTGAGCGCCTCGGCATGTGGGCAGGTGCCCACCAGCGCGGCGTTATCCCGCCGCAGTCGTGGCAGGACTGCACCGACCCTGAGTCGGTCCCGGTGGACCGGTTCGCGCTCGGGCTGGAGGTC
>CAZMLG010000374.1:0-1739 GCA_964566985.1 uncultured Intrasporangiaceae bacterium | reverse complement strand
AGATTCTTGAGATAGAGCAGGCCCTCGACGTCGTCGGGCCCGTCGCCGACCACGGGCACGCGGGAGAACCCCGAGAGGATGAACAGGCTCACCGCCTGGCG
Organism: uncultured Intrasporangiaceae bacterium; assembly: GCA_964566985.1. Classification (GTDB taxonomy): domain Bacteria; phylum Actinomycetota; class Actinomycetes; order Actinomycetales; family Dermatophilaceae; genus Leekyejoonella. Next base: position 1,638 of record CAZMLG010000374.1, on the reverse strand, counting down.
CAGCGTCTTGTCGTGGTCGATCGTCACCATGTCGGTGCGCGGCACCATCACCTCGCGCACGATCGTGTCGCCGAGTTCGAACACCGAGTGGATCATCTTGCTCTCCTCGGCTTCGATCAGCTCGGAGTCCTTGGCCATCTCGACGTATTCGCGCAGCTCGGCCGCGGAGTCGAACGGCCCCTCCTTGAAGCCGCCGCCGGGCGTGACGGCGTTGCCCATGGCCACCAGGGCCTGTGCCACCGGGCCGAGGATGCGCCGCAGCCACAGTACGGTCGGCGCGGCCAGCAGCGCCAGCGACACCGAGTTGCGCCGCCCCAGGGTGCGTGGGGACACTCCCACGAGAACGAAGGATGCGACGGCCATGATGGCGATCGCGACGAGCAGCACCTTCCAGAAACCGTCGATGAAGTGGTCGACCGCGATAGTCACCAGCACGGCGGCCGTCGCCGCGGCGACGACCCGCAGGAAGGTGAGCACCATGGCGACGGCCCCGCTGTCACCGACCAGCACGAGCAGTGCGGGAGCGCCGCGGCGCCCTTGTTCGACGAGGGATTCGGCCAGGTGGCGGCCAACGCGTCCGGTCGCCGATTCGGCCGCGGCGAAGAGGAATCCGAGCACGACCGACAACACGGCCGCGATCACCAGCAGCACCATCGGTCAGTCTCCCGTGGGCGGGGTGATGCGCACCTTCTGTGAGGGGCCTTCCCGGCTGGCGAGGAACGTCAGCAGCAGTGTGCGCTGGAGCGCGAACATCTCGCGGCGCTCCTCGGCCTCGGCATGGTCGAAACCGAGCAGGTGGAGTATGCCGTGCACCGTCAACAGCAGCATCTCCTCCTCGGGGGTGTGCCCGGCCTCATGGGCCTGTGCGGCCGCGACGCTCGGGCACAGCACGAGGTCCCCGAGCACGCCCTCCGATGGCTCCTCGTCCGGATCCGCCGGGCGCAACTCATCCATCGGGAAACTCATCACGTCCGTGGGGCCGGGCAGGTCCATCCACTGCACGTGGAGGACCTCCATCGCCGCCTCGTCGACGACGCGCAGGCACAGGTCGGCGTCCGGATGCACATGCATCTGCTCCATCACGAACACCGCGCAGCGACGCAGTTCGTCGAGGTCGACGTCCTCCTCGGTCTCGTCGAGCAGGTCGATGCTCATGAGACGGATCGCGGAACGGTCATGACGGCTCCCGCCGCCCGTGGCCACTCGCCCGCCGCACGCCGGTGCGCTCTCCCTCTCGCGTGTCATAGGCGCCGTAGGCCTCGACGATCGCGCTCACCAACCGATGGCGGACCACGTCGTTCGCGTCGAGGTAGGCGAACTGGACGTCCTCGACTCCGCCCAGGATGTCCTGCACGATCCGCAGACCCGATCGGGTGCCGCCGGGCAGGTCGACCTGGGTCACGTCGCCGGTGACGACCATCTTGGAGCCGAACCCGAGGCGGGTCAAAAACATCTTCATCTGCTCGGCCGAGGTGTTCTGCGCCTCGTCGAGGATGATGAACGAGTCGTTGAGCGACCGGCCCCGCATGTAGGCCAGCGGGGCGACCTCGATCGTGCCCGCGGCCATCAGGCGCGGGATCGAGTCGGGGTCGACCATGTCGTGCAGCGCGTCGTAGAGCGGGCGCAGGTAGGGATCGA
>CAZMLG010000373.1:0-1760 GCA_964566985.1 uncultured Intrasporangiaceae bacterium | reverse complement strand
GCACTGAATCTATGCCGGGATTAGCACTCGGTCAACTCGAGTGCCAGAATTTCTCCTCCGTCGGCGATTTCATCCTCGGTAGGTGACGGTGCTCGTGCGCTCGAAGACCCGTTTGGTGGGGGCTTCGGGCAGGTCGCCGACCTTCCGGTCCAACCGGGCCGGGAGCCGGTAACGAAGGTGCACGGTGGCGCGCTCTCCGGTCGGCACCAGCCACGCGCGCGCCGCCAAACGTACGTCGGCGCCCACGACCGTGTCGTCGCCGGCGACGCGATCCGGGCGGGCCGGCGCCCCACGGCCGTCGACCGTGACCGTGACCGTCGGCTGTCCGGATCGCCGGTAGATCGCGTGCCCGTCGAGGCCGTAGACGGTCACGCCACCGCGCCCTTTCGTGACCCGGCTGTCGTGCACGAGCAGCCAGTCCTTCCCGTCCGGCGCGACGCCCAGGCCCGCGACATATCCGCTCCGATACGCCACGAGAGTGCAGCGCACGCGTGCGTAAACATGCCCGGAGTCCGCGCAGGGCACCCCGTCTCGCACCGGTGCGGCCTGGCTCTGCACGGACGTGTGTCCCAGAACCGCCGGGACCGTCCGGTCGCCGAACCGCACCCGGATCGCGCCGTCCCCGGCACTGCCCTTCACGACGATCACGGTGGAGGACGGCTTGTCGGTCGCCGCGACCTTCGAGGCGACGGTGTAGTGCCGCCCGTCGCTGACGAGGGTCAGTTGCGCCCGCGGCAGGGTGTGTCGGCTCGCGTGCGGCACGGGCCATACCGGCGCATCGCCGAGCACATGGGGATCCCAGGCCACCTCGACGTAGGTCGTCCCGTCCGATGCGGTCGACTCCTCACCGCTCGCGGACTCCATCACGTGGTCGGTGCCCATCGTGACGTCCAGGTATCCGCCCGGCACCTCCGCGGTGAAGTGCCGGTCGTGGAACGTGCGGGAGTGCGCGAGGTGCCCTGACAGGTGATGGCCGACGTCGGCACCCGGGCGATCGATGGCCCACCAGAGCCCGAGCACCACGAGGATCGCGGCGCCGGCGGCGACCCACCGGCGGCGCCACCACGGCCTACGTGCGGAATCCTCCATGACAGCTATGGACGTCGCCCGCCGCCGGACGGTTGCATCGGGCGGCGCGCCGAGTCAGCCCAGCGGAAGCGTCGCCGCGGGCGGCGCGCAGGTCGGGTCGATGCCGTCGAAGAGGATGCTGACCGACTCGCCGGCGTGGATCCGGCCGATCGCCTGGGCGAACAGCTCGGAGGTCGAGCGCACCCGCAACTGCGGCCAGTCGGCCGGGGGCGGCACGGTGTCGGTCGTCACGACATCCGAGATCATCGGGTGCGAACCGAGGCGCTGGACCGCCTTGCCGGCGAAGAGCCCGTGCGTGCACGCGACGGAGGCCCCGGTGGCGCCGAACTCGCTCAGCCGATCCATCAGCTCGACCACCGATCCCCCGGTCGCGATCTCGTCGTCGAGCACGATCGCCCGCCTGCCGTCCACGTCTCCGACGATCGCGTCGATCACGACCTTGTCGTCGGCGAGGCGCTGCTTGCTGCCGGCCGCGACGGGCAGGCCGAGCAGCCGGGCGAACAAGGTGGCGGTCTTCGCGTTGCCCAGGTCGGGCGAGACGACGACGCAGTCGGTCAGGTCCTGGCCACGGAAGTGGTCGGCCAGCACGCCGATCGCGCTGAGGTGATCCACCGGCACGGAGAAGAAGCCGTGCACCTGCGGGGCGTGCAGCGCCATCGTGAGCACCCGGT
>CAZMLG010000372.1:0-1786 GCA_964566985.1 uncultured Intrasporangiaceae bacterium | reverse complement strand
GTGCTGGGAGTCTCGCGGTGCCTGGGTCAGGCGACTGCGGAAGTAGGTCAGCTGCTCGGGGTCGATCCAGGTGTAGTAGCGCTCGAACGCCGCCAGGCGCTCGGCCATCAGGTCGGGGGCGAACAGCTCGGTCAACGAGGAGGCGACGGCCTCGACCCAGCAGCGGGTCCGAGTGAAGGTCAGGTAGGCATCGACCGCGAACCGCACCCCCCGGCAGCAGATGACGCTGGTCGTCCAGCTCCTCGGGAGACAGGCCCACCGCCTGCCCCAGATGCACCCACGCCTCGATTCCCCCGGCGCCGTCGGTGGTCCCGTCCTGATCCAGGATGCGCTGCACCCATCGGCGGCGCACGGCCCGGTCCGGGCACCGGCTGAGGATGGCGGCATCCTTACGAGGAATGGTGGTCTGGTAGTAGAAGCGATTGGCCACCCACCCACGAATCTCCTGGCGGCTGGACCGGCCGGCATTCATCCGCACGTGAAACCGGTGACGGTGGTGGTACTGCTCGGCGTGCGCGCGCAGCGCCTCCTCCAGCTCGTCGGGGGACAGCACCACACCCTCGCCGACCACAGGAGGGGCGGCGGGTATGCGCGTGCTGGGCAGGTCAGGGGTGGTGGTCATGGTGGCTCCTCACAGCTGCAGCTCCAGCCCGTCGGTGGCGACCTCCATACCCCGGCGTGCCAGCAGCCGCGCCTGGGGTGAGTCCTCGACCAGGACCGGGTTGGTGTTGTTGAGGTGGATGTAGATCTTGCGGGCCACCGGCAGCGTGGCCAGGGTGGCCAGACTGCCTCCGGCCCCGGTGATCGGCAGGTGTCCCATCGTCCGGGAGGACTTGGCCGACAGGCCGAGCCGGGGCAGCTCGTCGTCCTGCCAGCAGGTGCCATCGATCAGCAGCGCCGAGCAGCCGGCCACCTCCTCGAGCACCCCGGCGGACAGCTGCTGCATACACGGCAGATAGACCAGGCTCTTGTGCGTGCGGTGGTCGGTGAGGTGATAGCCGACGACACGCCCCGCAGCGGCCGTGCCGACGAACCGGGGCGGCTTGTCGGTGGGGGCCTCGAAGGCGTGGCCGGACAACCCCTCGTCCAGGGCGAACTCGGCCCCCGGCAGGACCTGGTGCCAGGTGATCGGGCAGTAGGCCTCGAGCGCCGGCCAGATCCCGGTGCCGGTGGTCAGGGTCTCGTGCACGGACTTGGTGGCATGCACCTGCAGTCCGCGCCCCTCCCGCATCAGCAACAGGCCCAGCGTGTGGTCCAGCTCGGCATCGGTGAGGAACACGTCCTGCAACCGGGTCACCCGGCCCTCATCCGGGTGCAGACCACTGAACGCCTCGATCTGGGCACGAATGTCCGGCGACGCGTTGAACAGGAACCAGCGCCGTCGGTCGGCACTCACCGCGATCGAGGACTCGGTCCGTGGGGTGCATGAGCGGGATCCGGACCGCACTGCGCGGCACGGCGGACAGGTGCAGTTCCACTGCGGAAACCCGCCGCCTGCCGCCGATCCCAGCACATGCACCCACACGACCGGTGCTCCCTCCGGTGGATCACCAGCGGAGCGCCGAGTCTGGCAGGACGCTCCGCCGGAGGCCGTCGACTAGTCGGACTCGTCCCAGATGTCCACGTAGGCAGTCACTTCGGCCGACACCCGAATCTGGGTGAGCGTGGGCGGCTCCCACAACGGCCGGTTCTCGGTGGTTGCGAGCTTCATGGGTTCTTACTCCTTCCCTCGATGGCGGCCGGACTCAGTCCCGCAGAGCGAATGCGATCAGGGCGTCCCCGTGAC
>CAZMLG010000371.1:0-1799 GCA_964566985.1 uncultured Intrasporangiaceae bacterium | reverse complement strand
TGGATCACTCGGAAGGTGATCAACATCCCGATCGACTGTGACGTGGCACAGAGGATGGAGCCGAGGGTGAACATGGCGATCGCCGTCATGTAGAGCCGTTTGGTGCCGAACCGGTCGGCCGCCCATCCGGTGAGCGGGATGACGGTGGCCCGGGCCAACGTGTAGGCCGTGACGGTCCAGGCGACGGTCGCATACGACAGCTCGTCGCCCCCGCTGCCGAACACCTTCTGGAAGGTGGGCAACGCGACGTTGACCACCGTGATGTCCAGGATGGCCATGACGGCGCCGAGGACGACCACACCGGCGACCTTCAGCACCTCACCATCGATCTTGTCGGGATACTCCCGGGTTGTTTCTGCGGACATGCGATCCTCTCGGGCGGTCAGGCGGGCGAGGAGGCTCGATGGTGGTGGCCGGCGCTCCTGGACGGGGTCGGCGGCAAGGCGGCCCGTTATCAGAATATCGCCGGCTACGGGGGAGTCTCCAACGGATATTTCCGGAAGTCGATCCGGTCGGACAACGCCGCCCGGTCCGGGATCATTCCCGGGGGCACGGTCGGCGCCGCCGTCGCGAACCTCCTTCACGGCTCGACAGGCAGTCTCGCGCGGCGCGGTTTCACGACGGTTTCGCAGCGACTACTCGAGCGCGCTGGGTGACGATTCGGCGGTGCCGAGTGAAGACTCGGCGGTGCGGGGCGGCTACTCGGCGAGGAGGGCGAGGATCCGCTCGAGGGTGGCGGTGAGGGCGTCGGCGTCGCCGTCCGGGGTGCCGAGGTCGGTGAACAGGTGGCCTCGTCCCGGGGTGACCCAGTCCTGGAAGGTCGCGCCGGAGGCGCGCACGGCCTGCCCCAGCGTGGCCAGGGCCTCGGCGTCGACGAAGGGATCCTGCGCATACCGGTGCACCTGGACCGGCTGCCCGGGCCAGTCCCCGCGCGGGGCCGCGATCGAGTGCAGCAGCACCACGGCTCGCGCCTCGGGGCGGCGGGCGGCCAGCGCCTGGGCGTAGGCCGAGCCGAGCGAGAACCCGGCCAGCACGGCATCCGCGGGCAGGTCGGCCAGTTGCGGCAGCAGGCGCTGGGTGAAGAGCGTGCCCGCACCGATCTCGTCACGGTAGGCCAGACCGGCGCGCTGGTCGTCGAAGACGTGCCCGTCGTAGAAGTCGGGGGTGTACACGGTGTGGCCGGCCTCGCGCAACGCCTCGGCGAAGTCGTGCACGGCCGGGCGCAGCCCGAGGGCGGAGTGCAGCAGCAGGATGTCGCTCACGCCGCCAGCATCTCAGATCACGCCATACCGTGATCAACCGTCACCACCCGATCGGGAGCGGGACGAGTGGTGACGGTTCGTTGTGTTGTCCCGTCACTCAGCCGAAGAGGATCGCGGCCTCGTCCCACTTCTCCCGGGGCACCGTCTTGAGCACCGTGGTCGCCTCGTGCAGGTCGACACGGGTGATCTCGGTGCCGACCAGCGCCACCATCGACCCGTTGGCGCCGTCGACGACCGCGTCGACCGCGGCGGTGCCGAACCGTGTCGCCAGCACCCGGTCGTAGGCCGTGGGCACGCCGCCGCGCTGCAGGTGCCCGAGCGTCGCGCAGCGCGTCTCGATGCCGGTCACGTCCTCGATGAGCGGGGCGAGCCGGTCGCCGATGCCGCCCAGGCGGGGGCGCCCGAACGCGTCGACCCCGCGGGGGGTGACCTCCTCGTGCTGCCCGCCCGGCACGAAGCCCTCGGCGACCACGACGGCGGGCGCGCGGCCGCGGTCGCGGGCGGCCTCGACCCAGTGGCAGATCTCCTGCAGCGTGA
>CAZMLG010000370.1:0-1802 GCA_964566985.1 uncultured Intrasporangiaceae bacterium | reverse complement strand
AGAGCACCGCGTTTACACCGCGGTTGTCGTCGGTTCGATCCCGGCCGGGCCCACGTGAGTGACGACACCGATGCCGTGACCCTGGGTGATCTCGTCCGCGTGCTCGACGGGCTGTATCCGCCCCGGACGGCCGCCGGGTGGGACAAGGTCGGCCTGGTGACCGGTGATCTGGCCCAACCCGTGCGTCGTGTGCACTTCGCGGTGGACCCGACTCAGGCGGTCATCGAGGAGGCGCGCGACGCCGGGGCAGACCTGCTGGTCACCCATCACCCGCTCCTGCTGCGGGGTATCAGCTCGGTGGCGACGACGACCGCCAAGGGCCGCGCCGTGACCGCTCTGGTCGTCGCCGATCTGGCGCTCTACTGCGCCCACACCACCGCCGATGTCGCCACGCCCGGTGTCAACGACGCCCTGGCGGCGGCGGCGGGACTGAGCGCCTGTGAACCGCTGTCGACGGAGGACGGGCAGCCGATCGGTCGCGTGGGCGACCTGGCCGAGTCCCTGACGCTGCGGGTACTCGCCGAGCGCCTGGTCGAGGCTCTTCCCCCGACCCCGGTCGGGCTGCGGGTCGCCGGCGATCCCGGTGCGAGCGTGCGACGGGTGGCCGTGATGGGTGGGGCCGGTGACGACCGTTTCGAGGCCGTGCGCGAGGCCGGAGCCGACGTCTATGTCACCTCCGACCTGCGCCACCATCCCGCACTCGAGGCGCGGGAGGAGGCCGCCGGCGGCCCGCCCTACCTCATCGATGCCGGGCACTTCGCGACCGAGTCGCTGTGGCTCGCGGAGGCATCGCGTCGAGTGCTGGACGCCCTGGGGCCGCAAGGGGTTAGCGTGGAGACTCACATCAGCACGCTGCGCACCGATCCGTGGGACTTCCTCGTCGGGCAGCGCCCCGGCCCAAGTGGAGAGTGAGTCGTTCGTGAAAGCTGACATCAGGCGGCAGTGGCGCCTGCTCGACCTGCAGAAGCTGGACAGCAGGCTCGCGCAGATCGCCCACCGCACCCGCACCCTCCCGGTGCTTGCAGAGCTGGACCAGGCGACGGCCCAGCACACCACGAGCGATGAGGAGTGCGTGCTCGCACAGACCCGCGTCGACGACGTGGAGCGGGAGATCAAGAAGGCCGACGCCGACGTGCAGCTGGTCCGCGACCGGGCCGAGCGCGACCGCAAGCGCCTGGACTCCGGACAGGGCGGTGCCAAGGAGCTGCAGAACCTGCAGCACGAGATGGACACGCTTGCGCGTCGGCAGTCCGAGCTGGAGGACGTCGAGCTGGAGGTCATGGAGCGCGCCGAGACGCTGCGGGAGGACCTGGCCCGCCGCGAGCAGGAGCGTCGTGACCTGAGCGCACGTATCGAGGAGCTGACCCAGCAGCGTGACGGCGAGATCGCCGGCCTGGACACCGAGCGCGAGGAGATCCTGCGCGATCGTGCGGACGTGGCCGCGGGTGTCGGAGCCGATCTGCTGGAGCTCTACGAGAAGGTCCGCGAGCAGCAGGGCGGACTCGGCGCGGCGCCCCTGCAGGGCCGCCGGTGCGGTGGGTGCGGACTCGAGCTGAACCAGTCCGATCTCGCGCGCATCCGTGCTGCCGAGGAGGACGAGGTGCTGCGCTGCGAGGAGTGCCGTCGAATCCTGGTGCGCACGACCGAGTCCGGCCTGTGAGCAACCGGTCACTGATCGTCGAGGCCGACGGCGGCTCGCGCGGGAACCCCGGTGTCGCGGGGTACGGCGCCGTGGTCTTCGACGCCGACACCGGCGCCGTACTGGCCGAACGCGCGGCACCGCTGGGCCGCGAGAGCAACAA
>CAZMLG010000369.1:0-1805 GCA_964566985.1 uncultured Intrasporangiaceae bacterium | reverse complement strand
GCGCAACTACATCACCAAGAAGAACCGCCGCAACAACCCCGACCGGGTCGAGCTGTCCAAGTTCTGCCCGCGCTGCGGCAAGCACACCGCTCACCGCGAAACGCGCTGAGCCGGCCACACACCACGTCGACGGCGGCCACCCCGAAGCCTCGGGGTGGCCGCCGCTGTGCGCCTGGACGCGCGGCTGCGTAAGGTGCGGAGCATGGCTGTGAATCCGAAGGTGGAGGGCCGCACCTACGACGCGACGCCGCCGTATGTCGTGTCCCGGGCCAAGATCGCCGAGTTCGCCCGAGCGGTGGGGGCCACCGACCCGGCGCACACCGATCCCGACGTCGCCCGCGAGCGCGGGTATGCCGACGTGATCGCGCCCCCGACCTACGCCGTGATGATCGCCCAGCAGGGCGAGGCGGCCGTCATGCGCGACCCGGACGCCGGGATCGACTTCAGTAGGCTCGTGCACGGGGAGGAAGGCTTCGTCCATCATCGTCCGCTCGTCGCCGGCGACGAGGTCACGGCGCGCACGAGCGTCGAGCGGGTCCGCTCGGCGGGCGGTCACTCGATGGTCACGCTGCGCACCGAGATCGACACCGTGGCGGGCGAGAACGTCACGACCACGACCTCGCTGGTCGTGATCCGAGGGGAGGAAGCATGAGCACCCCACAGTTGAATGGCCTGAGTGTCGGGGACGAGATCCCGGGACGCACGATCCATGTCGAGCGCGCCACCATGGTGCGTTATGCGGGAGCGAGCCTCGACTTCAACCCGATCCACTACGACGACCGGTTCGCCACCTCCGTCGGCCTGCCCGACGTCATCGCGCACGGCATGTGGACGATGGGCTCGGCCGTGCAGATCGTCGTCGACTGGGTCGGCGACGCCGGACGGGTCGTCGAATACAAGGTGCGCTTCAGCGCCCCGGTGCCCGTGCCCTACAACGGCGGCACCGATCTGGTCGTCTCGGGCGCGATCAAGTCTCTCGACGGGGCCACGCAGCGTGCCACCGTCGAGCTGACCGCGGTCGTCGGCGGAGCCAAGGTGCTCAGCCGCGCTCTCGCCACCGTGCAGTTGGGCTGACACGTGCGCGAGGAATGGGATGCCCCGCTGGCACCGCATACGACGATGCGGGTCGGGGGCACGGCCGCCAGACTGGTGACCGTCGGCACCACCGACGAACTGGTCGACGCCGTGCGTGAGGTCGACGACGCCGACCAGCCACTGCTGGTGATGTCCGGCGGCTCCAATCTGGTGGTCGCCGACGACGGGTTCGACGGCACCGTGGTGCGCATCGCGACGAGCGGCATCGAGGTCGAGTCGGACGATGCGTGCGGCGGGGCGAACGTGCGGGTCGCGGCGGGGGAGGACTGGGACGGCTTCGTCGAGCGTGCCTGCGCCGAAGGCTGGTCCGGTGTCGAGGCGCTCTCCGGCATCCCGGGTCTGGCCGGGGCGACCCCCGTGCAGAACGTCGGTGCCTACGGCCAGGAAGTTGCGCAGACCATCGCGCGGGTGCGTCTGTATGACCGGCGCCTACAGCAGGTGCGCGAGTTCGCGAACGCCGGCTGCGACTTCACCTACCGGCACTCGGTCTTCAAGATGTCCGACCGGTATGTCGTGCTCGACGTGCTCTTCCAACTGCGCCTTGCGACCGTGTCGGAGCCGATCGCCTATGCGGCGCTCGCGGACGGCCTGGGCGTGCCGCTCGGCACCCGTGTGCCGCTCACCGACGCGCGGGACGCGGTGCTGGAGCAGCGCCGCCGCCGCGGGATGGTGCTCGACCCCGACGACCACGACACCTGGTCGTGCGGGTC
>CAZMLG010000368.1:0-1838 GCA_964566985.1 uncultured Intrasporangiaceae bacterium | reverse complement strand
TCTGGCACTACGACTTCGGCGGCCAGGCCAACGTCGTCGAGCTCTACATCTCCTACCTGCGCAAGAAGATCGACGCCGGGCGGACGCCGATGATCCATACGATGCGCGGGGCCGGATACGTCCTCAAACCGGCCGCGACCACGTGAGCCGAACCCTTCCGATCTCCCGGTGGACCCTTCGCACGAAGCTGGTCGCCTCGGTCCTGCTGTTGTTCGTGCTCGTGACCGCCGCCGTCGGCGTGCTCACCGTGCTGCGGCTGCAGGCCACACTCACGGGCCAGGTCGACGCGCAGCTCGCCTCGACCGCCGCCAGGATCGCCCCGAGATCCGCCGGCAGCACCGGGCATCTGCCGCCACCGCCGACCATCGGCAACACCTCGATCCAGGTGACGATCACCTCGGACGGATCGGTCGTCTACGCCTCCAGCCGCGGCCGATTCACCGCCCAGAACTTCGTGTCGGGATACCGCACCCAGACCAGCCTCAGCGCCCGCCAGATCGCCTCGTTGCGCCGCGCCGGCCTGTCGATCAGCCCCACCGTCGTCCATCTGGACCCGCTCGGCAACTTCCGCATGATCGCGGTCGCGCACAGCATCACCACCAAGGATCTGGACACCGGTCAGATCACCCAGAACACGCCGGTCGTGACCATCATCGGCCTGCCGGTCGACGGTATCTCCGACGCGGTCGACCGTATGGCTCTGTCCGTCGCGCTGCTGTCGGCCTCCGGGCTGATCCTGGTCGGTGTGGCCGCGGCCGCCCTGATCCGCGGCAACCTCGAACCGCTGCGGCGTGTGGCCGCCACCGCCACGCGGGTCGCGCAACTCCCGTTGTCCTCCGGCCAGGTGCAGATGCACGAGCGGGTCCCGGCGAAGGACACCGACCCACACACCGAGGTGGGCCAGGTCGGTTCCGCGCTCAACGGCATGCTCGACCACGTCAACCGCGCACTCACCGCACGCCAGGCCAGTGAGACCCGGGTGCGGCAGTTCGTCGCCGACGCGAGCCACGAACTACGCACCCCTCTCGCCTCCATCCGCGGGTATGCCGAGTTGTCGCGCCGCGAACAGGAACCGGTCCCCGACGGCACGGCCCACGCCCTGGGACGCATCGAGTCCGAGGCCGAACGCATGACCTCGCTCGTGGAGGATCTGCTGCTGCTCGCCCGGCTCGACAACGGCCGGCCCCTGGACCGCGAACCGGTGGACGTGACGAAGCTGGCCCTGGAGACCGTCAGCGACGCCCACGCCGCCGGTCCCGATCACGAGTGGAAGCTGGACCTGCCCGACGAGGCCCTGGAGGTGATCGGTGACGAGGCGCGCCTGCGCCAGGTGCTCATCAACCTGCTGGCCAATGCCCGCCGGCACACACCCGACGGCACCGCCGTCACCACCAGCCTGCGCGCGGAAGGGCCCCAGGTGGCGATCCGCGTGCGCGACAACGGTCCCGGCATACCGGCGGACCTGGTGCCGCACATCTTCGAGCGCTTCACCCGCGGTGACACCGCCCGCACCCGCACCGAGGGTTCGACCGGCCTCGGCCTGTCGATCGTGTATGCCGTGGTCTCGGCGCACGGCGGCACGGTCGGCGTCACGTCGCGGCCCGGTGACACGTGCTTCACGATCCACCTGCCGCGGGTCGCAACCCGGCCGATCGAGTAGCCCCCGACGCGCCCGGGCGCTTCGCACAGCGCAGCCCCCGCCGATTGAGTAGCGAGCCCCTCGGGCGAGCGTATCGAAATCCGCCGAGCGCTTCGCGCAGCGGAGGCGGAGGGAGCCGTCGGGGGGGGGGGGGGCGGCCCCCGGGGGGGGGGGCGGGCGGGTGGGGGGGGGGGGGCCC
>CAZMLG010000367.1:0-1878 GCA_964566985.1 uncultured Intrasporangiaceae bacterium | reverse complement strand
CCTAGCGGGACTTTCCTGGCTACGGTGTCTGGTGGTGGTGTTTGTCCTGGTCAGCAAGGGTTTTCGAGGTGCTGGGGTGTATTACCTAAGTCCGGGGTGTGGGGTCATCGGGTGGGGGCGTAGCGGTCGGTGTCGAAGAGGTCGGCGAGTTGCTGCTGGAGTCGGTTCTGGTCGGTGAGCATGCGGCGGGCGCGGGGGCGTCCCTTGCCGCCGTCGTGGAACAGCAGCACGGTCTCTTGAATGCCGGCCAGCTCGGTCAGTAGTTCCCGCACCGACAGGTGGAGTCCGGCGTGCTCGGCCTCGCGGCGCATCAGGTGAGCGATGGTCAGCGCGAGGACACTGTAGAAGACGTGCACGCGGATCTTCTGGTCGGTCCAGTGGTGCATCGGCCCGAAGGAGACCGCGTGGGGGTCCTTCATCTGTCGGAAGGAGGACTCGACGTCGTTTTGGGAGCGGTAGGCGGCTACAACCTGGCCGGTGGTCCAGGTGTCGCGGTTGGTGAACAGGATCCGTTTGCCGAAGATCCGGTTTTCCAGGCGGGTTCGGGCGGCCTGGTCGGTGCGGTAGGTCAGTCGCAGGTCGGCGGGCTGCTGCCCGGTCAGGGTGACCTGCAGGACCTGACGGACCCAGCGGGGCTTGGTGATGGCCTCGATGTCGGCCTGGACCGCGTCCCGGTGCCGGCGGGTCTTGCCGCGGGCCAGGCGGGCTTGGAGCTCTCTTAGGCGCTTACGGGCCTTGGCCAGGGTCTGATCGAAGCCGCGGGCCTGTTTGGCGTGCAGGGTCGGTGAGTGCGTGAGCACCGCGCGGCGAGTGACGCCCAGCGCGGTGACGTGGGTGTCCACACACGTCAATCCGGGATATTGGTCGACGTCGGCGTAGCGGCTCGCGGGAAGGGCCAGCAGGTCAGGGTGGTCACTGGGCGGTAGGGAGCCGACGAACCCGATCCCGGCGTCCTCGACGATCTCGTGGTTGGTCGCCGAGTTCTGTCCCGCGTCGTAGACCACGGTCAGCGACTCCAGTGTGTCGGTCATCTGCTGGTACCGGTCGACCAGCTCGGTGATCACCGTCGCGAACTGACTCACGTCGGGTCGGTCCCCGGGGTAGGCGTGTGAGACCAGCGGGATCCCGCCATCACTGGTGACGACCAGGGCCAGGCCGACCAGGCGCAGGTCGAACCGTTTCTGCTTGGCCTTGCCCCGCGCCGCGATCGGGGCCCGCTCGTTGGCCGAGTCGATGAACGTGGCGAAGTTGGTCATGTCCAGCACCAGCCCCGAGGTGTCCAGGCCGAACTCGGTCACCATCCGCCGGCCGAGCTCGGCCTCGACCTGCCGCAGGGCATCGGGGTCGAGGCGGTCCATCGCGTCCCAGAACCGCCGATGATCGAGCGCGGCCCCGCGGATCTTGGTGAACCGGGGACCCGCGGTGCCAGCCCACCAGTCGGCAAACGCGAGCTTCGAGCAGGGCGCCACGATCCGGTTCGCGGTCGCCAACGCGATGTACGTGCCGACCGACGCGGCAGCGTCACCGCGGCGTGCCACGACCCGGTCGATCACCCCGGCCACGTCCAGTCGCGCCAGCACCGACCACACCGCCGCCAGATCCCCGAACCCCTTGTGCTGGGTACGCACCGGCTCACCGGACTGGGCGCCCGACAGCTTCGCGGTGACCTCCGCCGCCGAGCCCAGGTACTGCTGCGAGACGATCCTGGGCTTGCCGTCCACCCGGGCGGACTCGACCAGGTAGTAGTACGTCTTCCCGCCCTGCTTCTTCCCCACAATCGATGCCATATATAGGTAATACACGATCACAGGTCAAAAGCCAAGCACCACAACGAAGGACACGCCGACCAGTCAGAAAGCCAGGAAACTGCCGCTAGGC
>CAZMLG010000366.1:0-1885 GCA_964566985.1 uncultured Intrasporangiaceae bacterium | reverse complement strand
GCGAGCCGTATCGAGACCTGGTGAGGGTTTGCGCATGACTCAGCTCGTTTCGACCAGCCTCGGCTGCTCAACCAGCTCAGGGCAGGCGGACTCGCACGTTCGCCAGGGGACCGAGCGACGTCGGCCCCGTCCCGGTGCGTCGCGGCGACAGATCGACGGGCGCGGCGCTGCGGGGCTGCCCGGCCGGCACCGCCTGCACGACGAACTCCTGGATCTGTGCGGGTTCGGCCGGAGTCAGGTGGATCATGCACAACAGCTCACCGTGTGCGCCGGGGATGGACCAGGTGACGTCGGCCGGCGTGGCGCAGGAGACCACGTCCGACACCGGACGCGGGTCCCCGAGCGGGCCGACCTGGGCGACCAGCGCCTCGATCTGGGCGCGGCGTTGAGACAGAGGCCGGTCGAAGTCGATGTTGTCGGCGAAGATTCGGGCGGCGAGCGTGTCGTCCCAGTCCCGGATGAGGCGCTCGGCCTCCTGCCGCAGCGCCACCGTCTCCGGCCACGGACGGATCGTCTCGGCGGGGGCGTCCTCGGCAGCGAGCAGTCGCCCGAGCGTCTCGGCGCACAGGTCGCCGGTGCTGCCGCGGTGACTGTTGCTCAACGCGATCACACCGTGACCGGAGTCGGGGTGCCAGCGCATGTGCAGGCTGAACCCGGGCAGGCCGCCGCCGTGGGAGACGATCGTGCCGCGGTGCAGGTCGACGTCGATGCGCAGTCCGAGTCCGTAGCCGGCGACGGTGGTGTGCAGCCCGCCGTCGGCGGCCAGTGTCATCGCCGGCAGGTCGAGGCTGTGCAGACGCTGCATCTCACGGCGTGAGGCGCGGTCGAGGATCGCGACGTCGTCATCGTGGGTCGGACGGAAGGCGGACCCGAGCCAGGTCACCCAGATCGCCAGGTCGTGGATGGTGCTCATGATCCCGCCGGCTGCGGCGAAGGCGTCGGAGGTCGCGTGGGGATACGAGACCCAGGCGCCGTCGGTGTCCAGGTGGTATCCCGTGGCGCGGGTGAGGTCGGCCGGTGCGGCGTGGTCGAAGTGGGTCGAGGTCATCCCGAGCGGCACCAGGATCTCCTCGTGCACGAACCGGTCGATCGGCATACCGGTCGCGCGCGCGATCGCGATGCCGGTCAGGGCGTACCCGAGGTTGGAGTACTCGTAGACGGCACCGGGCGCGTGGCTGTAGCGCACCCCCTGGGAGACCTGTGCGAGCAGCGTCTGCTCGGCCGCACCGATGAACGGGTCGATCCACGAGTTGTCCTCCGTGAGACCGCCGGACATGCTCAACAGCATGCCCAGAGTCGGTGGGTCGTAGGGTCCGTCGTCGGTGTCCGCTGCGGTGAACTCGGGGACGTGGGCGGTAATCGGATCCTGCAAGGAGAGCAGTCCGTGGCGCTGGGCGATGAGCGCCGCGCAGGCGATGAAGCTCTTGGTCATCGAGGCGATCGGGAACACCGTGTCCGCGTCGGGCACCGGCCCGCCCTCCTTAGCGACGCCGAAGCCCTGGGTATGCCGTAGGCCGTCCGGGCCGACGATCCCGTAGACCAGCCCTTGGGACCAGTCGGCCGCGGTGTGCTGGGCGAAGTAGGCGTCGAGTCGGGCCTCGATCGGCACCGGGATGACTTCATCGGACATGCAAGTGCCCCTTCCGGTTGTCTGGGGACGGGTCGGCCGCGCTCACGCTATCCGACGAGCGAGGTCACTCGACGGGGTGCTCGGGGAGGGGCAGGTCGCGTGTGGCACGGTCGAACGCCCGGCACAGGACGGCGCCGATCAGGGTGCCGATGGCGATGCCGAACACCGCCGATGCGGCGGTCAACAGGGCGTTGGAGGCGCTTGAGCCGACCTCGACCTGGGAGACGTTCAGCATGCCGAAGGATCCGGGCGCGA
>CAZMLG010000365.1:0-1935 GCA_964566985.1 uncultured Intrasporangiaceae bacterium | reverse complement strand
CCCCCAGGGCGAGCCAATGGGGGTCCCTCCCGCATGGAGCGGAGCGCGCGGGGGATCGAGGCCTGTGAGCACGCGCTGCCAAGCCGGTTTGGAGCGCACGCTTGAGAGGTTTCGATACGTCCTCGACTGCGTCAGCGGACTACTCAACCATCCGGGTGGGGGGCCGTGCCGCGCACGACTTTCACGCCCGCAAGGCGTCACGAACAGTGCCAAGAAAAACTCAACTCCGCGTGTGACGGCACGGATCGGGCACGAAGGGCCGCCGGCCGTGTCAGGGCGCGACGTGGTCCAGGTCGTCCCGGCCGAAGGCCTGCGGCAGCACCTCGCGCATCGGCAACACTCCGCGTGGGGTCTGCAGCAGGCATTCGGGGCCGCCGTGCTCCCAGATCAATTGGCGGCACCGGCCACATGGCATGATCGTCTCTCCGCCCACATTGACGCACGCGACGGCGACGAGCATCCCTCCCCCGCCGCGGTGCAGCGCGCTGACCATCCCGCACTCGGCGCAGAGCGTCACTCCGTAGGCCGCGTTCTCCACGTTGCAGCCCGACACGACCCGGCCGTCATCCACCAGGCCGGCCGCGCCCACCGCATACCCGCTGTAGGGCGCGTAGGCCGTGCGCATCGCCTCGACGGCCGCCGCGGTGAGCGCCTCCCAGTCGATCTCACGCATCACGCCTCCAATCCTGATCAGTCGCCGAGATGACCATTTCCGCCCGAGATGACCACCTATACATGGTCATCTCGGGCGAAAGTGGTCATGTGGACGGCGGTCAGGTCAGCCCTTGACATAGGGCTCACCGTCGGACGCCGGTGCGCGCACCCGGCCGACGAGGCCGGCCACCGCGAAGATGGTCGCGAGATAGGGCAGCGTGCCCAGCAGGCTGGAGTCGATCCGCACCGGAGTCTGCAGCAGCGACAACGCCGTCTGCAACGCGGTGGCGAAACCGAACAACAGCGCCGCGCCGAGCGCGCCGCGCGGGGTCCAGCGGCCGAAGATCAGGGCTGCCAGAGCGATGAACCCGTTGCCGGAGGTGATGTTCTTGTTGAACGACCCGACGGCACCGATCGTCATGAAGGCACCGGCGATCCCGGCGACCGCACCGCCCAGGATGACATTGCGGTAGCGCAGCGCCAGCACGTTGATGCCGACGGTGTCGGCGGCCTTCGGGTGCTCACCGATCGCCCGGGTGCGCAGGCCCCAGCGGGTGCGCAGCAGCGCGAAGTCGATGACGAAGACGATGACATACATCCCGTAGACGATGATGTTCTGGTCGAAGAGCAGCCCGCCGATGATCGGGATGTCGCTCAGGCCCGGGATCGCCAGCGGGTGGAAGAAACCCGGGTTGTTGGTGGTGTTCTGGTCGTTGGCCATCAGGGCGTCGAAGAGGAACCCGGTCAGGCCGAGGGCGAACACGTTGAGCACGACGCCCAAGATCACCTGGTTGACCAGGAACTTGATGGAGAAGACGGCCAACAGCGCGCCCATGAGGGCACCGACGATCATCGCGCCGACCAGGCCGATCCACAGGCTGCCGGCCAGGCTGCCCACCAGCGCCCCGGCGAAGGCCGCGGCGAGCATCTCGCCCTCGATGGCGACGTTGATGACTCCCGACTTCTCGCAGAGCACACCGGACATCGCGCCCAGGATCAGCGGCGTGGCGAGGAAGAGGGACTGCTGCAGCAGTCCGCCGACCTGCACGGTGCTGCCGCCGCTGCCGGCCCAGGCCAGGAACGAGATGACGAAGAGCAACCCACTGATCGAGCCGACCCACTTCATCGCGGTCGGCCCGAATCCGCGCACGATCTGGTAGATCCCGCACAGCATGATGACGATGCCCACGACCAGGCACGCCTTCTGGGCCGGCAGGTGCAACTGTGGCACCTGCCAGCCGTCGGAGGAGGAGTTGAAGTCGAAGACCGACAACTTCTCGG
>CAZMLG010000364.1:0-1946 GCA_964566985.1 uncultured Intrasporangiaceae bacterium | reverse complement strand
GCGAACGACTTGCCGAGGAAGGGACCCAGCGGGACGTACTCCCAGGACTGGATGTCGCGCGCGGACCAGTCGTTGAACAGCGCGACCCCGAAGAGGTGGTCGTCGGCCTCGTCGACGCCGACTCGGGACCCGACCGCGGTGCCGCCGCCGACGACGAAGCCCAGCTCGGCCTCGATGTCGAGTCGGATACTCGGTCCGAAGACCGGGGCCTCATCCTGCGGGCCCTTGCGCTGGCCGATCGGGCGCACGATGTCGGTGCCGCTGACGACGACCGTCCCGGAACGGCCGTGGTAGCCGATCGGCAGATGCTTCCAGTTCGGGGTCAGTGCCGCGGCGTTCGGTCGGAAGATACTTCCGACGTTGGTGGCGTGCTGCTCGCTGGCATAGAAGTCGACATAGTCGGCGACTTCGATGGGCAGATGCAGCGTCACGTCGGCGAGGTCGTGCAGATGCGCCTCGACACCGGCACGGTGGACCTCGTCGGTGAGGATCTCGATCAGCCAGGCGCGGGCGGTCGTCCAGGCGCTGCGCCCCAGGTCGAGGAACGCGTTGAGGCTCGGGGTCTGCCACACGGCCGCCAGGTCCGGCCCGTCGCCGGCCCCGACCGTGTCCCGGCCGATCGCCGCGACGGCTCCGGCATCGAGCACCTGGTCGCCGATACGCACCCCGACGCGGGGGGTGCCGCCCGCAGGCGAGAACACGCCGTACGGCAGGTTGTCGACCCCGAACGGGTGGTCGGTGGGCACGTCGAGCCAGGTGCGGGCGGGCGCGTTATTCACTGAAGGACTCCTTGATCAGCGCGAGGTGGGTCAGGTCGTGGATCGGGTCAAGGACGTTGCAACAACCGTAGGAGTGGAAGCTGCGGCGGATCCGCGCGGCCCGCCCCCGGGTGAGGGCGCGCACGCGGCCCGCCACCCGGGTGGCGTCCCGGTCGCCCAGCAGGGTCGTCAGGTCCTCGATCGAGCCGCCGTCGACGGCGGTGTCGACGGCCGTGAGCACGTCGAGGAATCCGAACTGGTCCTCGGGCGTGCCGGTGTCGTCGAAGGTGCCGGTCACGGCATGGTGCAGTCCACCGGTCAGCTTGAACGGGAGGTCCCGCCGCACGCACCCGTGGATGAACGATGCCAGATCGTATGCCGTGGGCACCGGTGTGGCGGGTGTGGATCCGGTGCGCAGCTTGGCTCGCACCGCCGGGGCGGACCCGGTGGCGGCCGCCAGATCGGCGAGCCGATCGATCCCCTCCGGCCCGGGCGGCACCTCGACGGCGAGCGGCACGCCGAGCTCCAGAGCGGCGCGCCAGCCGTCGGCATACGGCAGTTCGACACCGGCGAGCGCGTGGGTGGAGGATGTGGCGACGCGGCGCGCCGCCTCGATCAACTCGGCGAGGTCGGCCCCGGGGCGGCCGATGACGCCGATGTCCAACGGTTCGGTCTCCGCGAGTGCCTCGTCCAGGAGCCGGCCCGGCAGCAGCAGGGGACCGGTGTAGCGCACGACGGGGGAGCGGTGTCGGCGCCGTCGGCGGTCGAGGGCGTCGGGCAGGCTGAAGCTGCCCGGCGGGAAGACCGCGGCGTCGTCGAGCAGGCCGGCGAACAGCTCCGGTGGTGCGGGCGTTGACATACCCCGCACAGTACTGGATTCTTGAGACAGAAGCGATACATAACTGTCCGATATCCGTTCATCGGGTCGGGCGACGGAGGCGAACCGATGGCGTACTACCGATCGATGGGTCTGCTGCCGCGTCAGCGGCACACGCAGTTGAAGAACCCCGACGGCGGGCTCTTCTACGAGGAACTGATGGGGGAGGAGGGCTTTTCCTCCGACTCGTCCCTGCTCTATCACCGCGCGATCCCCTCGGCGATCGAGGACGCCCAGGTCTGGGACGTCGCCTCGTCGCTGGCCACCAGCGCGAACCATCCGCTGATACCGCGCCACCTGAAGCTGCACGA
>CAZMLG010000363.1:0-1985 GCA_964566985.1 uncultured Intrasporangiaceae bacterium | reverse complement strand
TCCAACGAGAGGAAAACCCGTGAGCAAGACCAAAGTTGCCATCATCGGGCCGGGCAACATCGGCACCGACCTGATGTTCAAGGTGATGCGCCTGTCCGACACCCTCGAGGTGGGCGCCATGGTCGGGATCGACCCCGACTCGGACGGGCTGCGCCGCGCCGCGAGCATGGGCATCCCGACCACCTCCGACGGCGTGGAGGGCCTGATCGCGCTCGACGGCTTCGACGACATCGACATCGTCATGGACGCCACCTCCGCCGGCGCGCACAAGGCCAACGCCGAGGCGCTCGCGCCCTACGGCAAGCGGCTCGTCGACCTGACGCCCGCCGCGATCGGCCCGTATGTCGTGCCGGCCGTCAACGCCGACCCGCACCTCGAGGTCGACAACGTCAACATGGTCACATGCGGTGGCCAGGCCACGATCCCGGTCGTCGCCGCGATCAGCAACGTCGCGCCGGTGCCCTACGCCGAGATCGTCGCGTCGATCGCGTCGAAGTCGGCCGGACCGGGAACCCGTGCCAACATCGACGAATTCACCGAGACGACCAGCCGCGCCATCGAGGTCGTCGGCGGCGCCAAGAAGGGCAAGGCCGTCATCATCCTCAACCCGGCCGAGCCGCCGCTGATCATGCGCGACACGGTCTATGTGCTCGTCGACGCGGCGGATCCGTCGGTGCACGAGCAGATCCGCGCGTCGATCGGGTCGATGATCGAAGAGGTCTCCACCTATGTGCCGGGCTACCGGCTCAAGCAGGATGTGCAGATCACCCCGATCCCCGAGGACCAGCCGGTGCACACCCTCACCGGGGGAGTGTCCGCGACCCACCAGGTGAGTGTCTTCCTCGAAGTGGAGGGCGCCGCCCACTATCTACCCGCGTATGCCGGCAACCTGGACATCATGACGTCCGCCGCGCTGCGCATCGCCGAGAAGATCGCTGCGCGACCGAAGAATTCGCGCGACGAGGTGCTGGAGGAGGCACGATGAGCAACGTGGTCGACCGACTGTTCATCCAGGACGTCACCCTGCGTGACGGCATGCACGCGATCCGTCACCGGATCAGCCCCGAGGACGTGGCGAAGATCGCCGGGGCGCTCGACGCCGCAGGCGTCGACGCCATCGAGGTCACGCACGGCGACGGCCTGGCCGGCGGGTCGCTCAACTACGGGCCCGGATCCAACTCCGACTGGGAGTGGATCGAGGCGGCCGCCGACGTCGTGAAGCACGCTCGTCTGACGACCCTGCTGCTGCCGGGCATCGGCACCGTGCAGGAACTGAAGCGGGCCTACGAGCTCGGCGTGCGCTCCGTGCGCGTCGCCACGCACTGCACCGAGGCCGACGTCTCGGCCCAACACATCGCCTATGCACGGGAACTCGGCATGGACGTCTCGGGGTTCCTGATGATGAGCCACATGAACGACCCGGCCTCGCTCGCGCAGCAGGCGAAGCTGATGGAGTCCTACGGTGCGCACTGTGTCTATGTCACCGACTCGGGCGGTCGCCTGACGATGGACGGCATCCGCGACCGGATCCGCGCCTACCAGGACGTGCTCGACTCCGGCACCGAGATCGGTGTGCATGCCCACGAGAACCTCTCGCTGTCGGTCGCCAACTCGGTCGTCGCGGTCGAGGAGGGCGTCACCCGCGTGGACGCCTCGCTTGCCGGGCAGGGCGCCGGGGCCGGCAACTGTCCGATCGAGCCGTTCATCGCGGTCGCGAACATCCAGGGCTGGCAGCATGGTTGCGATCTCTTCGCCCTGCAGGACGCCGCCGACGACCTGGTGCGGCCGCTGCAGGATCGCCCGGTTCGCGTCGACCGCGAGACGCTGTCGCTGGGGTATGCCGGGGCCTACGGCAGCTTCCTGCGGCACGCCGAGGTCGCGTCCGAGCGGTATGGCGTCGACGTGCGCACCCTGCTGCTGGAGGTCGGCCGCCGCAAGCTCGTCGGCGGCCAGGAGGACATGATCACCGACATCGCGCTCGACTT
>CAZMLG010000362.1:0-2014 GCA_964566985.1 uncultured Intrasporangiaceae bacterium | reverse complement strand
CCCCGGCGACGCGATGCGCGCCGGCATCGGCATGGTGCACCAGCACTTCATGCTCGTGCCCGTGCTGACGGTCACCGAGAACGTCATGCTCGGCGACGAATACACCAAGAAGCTGGGCATGCTCGACCGCGCGCGGGCTCGCACGATGGTCGCCGAACTGTCGGAGTCCTACCATCTCGAGGTCAAACCGGATGCCCTGGTCGAGGACCTCGCGGTCGGCATCCAGCAGCGCGTCGAGATCATCAAGGCGCTCGCGCGTGAGGCGAAGGTGTTGATCCTCGACGAGCCGACGGCCGTGCTGACCCCGCAGGAGACCGATCACCTGATGGACGTGATGCGGTCGCTGAAGGAGGCCGGCACCTCGATCGTCTTCATCAGCCACAAGTTGCGCGAGGTGCGCGAGGTCGCCGACACGATCACCGTCATCCGGCGCGGGAAGGTCATCGGCACCGCAGAGCCGAGCGCGACGCCCGCGGAACTCGCGTCGATGATGGTCGGCCGGCCTGTGCAGTTGCGGGTCGAGAAGGAGGACCGCGAGCCCGGCGACCCGGTCCTCGAGGTCGAGGACATGCGGGTCGTCGACGACCACAATCAGGTGCTCGTCGACGACGTGTCGATCACCGTGCATTCCGGTGAGATCTATGCGATCGCCGGTGTGCAGGGCAACGGCCAGTCCGAATTCACCGAGGCGCTGGTCGGGTTGACGCAGACCGAGGCCGGCCGGGTCCGACTCGACGGCGACGACATCACCACACTCAGCACGGACGACATCCTCGCCAAGGGTGTCGGCTACGTCCCCGAGGACCGCACCCACGACGGGCTGGTGGGCAGCTTCACCATCGCCGAGAACCTCGTGCTCGACACCTACGACCAGCCGCCGTTCGGCACGGCTGTGTCGCTCGACCTGGCCGCGATCGACCGGTTCGCCGCCGAGCGCGTCGAGGAGTTCGACGTGCGCACCCAGTCGATCCACTCGGCGGCCTCCACTCTCTCCGGAGGCAACCAGCAGAAGGTCGTGCTGGCACGCGAGATGTCCCGGCCGCTGCGGCTGCTCGTCGTCTCGCAGCCGACGCGAGGCGTGGACGTGGGGTCGATGGAGTTCGTGCACAAACGCATCGTCGCCGAACGCGACCGCGGGTCGGCCGTCGTGCTGGTCTCCACCGAACTCGACGAGGTCATCGGCCTGGCCGACCGGGTCGGGGTGATGTATCGAGGCAAGATCATCGGCGAGTTGCCACCGACGGCGAGCGCCGAGGAGTTCGGCCTGCTCATGGCAGGCCAGCAGCAGACCGGTGACGGCGAGGACCGAGCGACCGACGGTCACGAAGAGGACACGGAATGACACGCGAGCACGAGCCCGACGAGGACCCGACCGGGCCCGAGCCGGAATCCGAGAATGTGGATGCGGAGAATGCGGACAGTGACGCCGTCCGTGAACAACCCGGCCTACGCGACGGCCGGGAGAGCACCTGGTGGGAGATCTTCCGCAGCGACCACCCGGCGGTCGTCACGATCTTGTCGATCGTGGCCGCGCTGGTCGTCGGGGCGATCCTGATCGTCGTCTCCGACGAACCCACACGCAACGCCGCCAAATACTTCTTTGCCGCACCCGGTGACACGTTCAGCGCCGGGTGGTCGGCGGTCGCGCACTCGTATGCCGCGCTGTTCGAGGGGGCGATCCTCAACCCGTCCGACCTGTCCAGCGGATCGCTCGGCACCATCCTCGGGCCGATCTCCGAGACGCTGGTGGCGGCGACTCCGCTGATCCTCGCGGGCCTGTCGGTCGCCCTCGCCTTCCGGGTCGGGCTGTTCAACATCGGCGCCCAGGGGCAGATGCTCATCTCGGCGATCTTCGCCGGCTACATCGGATTCGCCTGGCACCTGCCGGTCGTGCTGCACCTGCTGATCGCGGTGATCGGCGGCATCGTCGGCGGCGCGCTGTGGGGTGGCATCGCCGGATGGCTCAAGGCCAAGACCGGTGCGCACGAGGTGATCAGCACGATCATGCTCAACT
>CAZMLG010000361.1:0-2015 GCA_964566985.1 uncultured Intrasporangiaceae bacterium | reverse complement strand
TTCACGCCGGCAAGGCGTCACGAGTGCCAAGGAAACTCGACCAGCCAGGTGATCACCTTCACGCCGGCAAGGCGTCACGAGTGCCAAGGGAACTCGACCAGCCCGAGAGGCCGGCCCCCCGACCCGCGCGGACGGCACGACCCCGAGCGTCATTCGACGGTCACCGATTTGGCGAGGTTGCGCGGCTGGTCCACATCCAGGCCCTTGGCGGTGGAGAGTTCGAGGGCGAACACCTGCAGCGGGACCGTGGTGAGCAGCGGCTGCAGCATGGGCGAGCTCTTGGGCACGCGGATCACCTCGTCGGCGAACGGCGTCACGGCGTCGTCGCCGTCCTGCGCGATCACGAGGGTGCGGGCGCCGCGGGCGCGGATCTCCTGGATGTTGGAGACGACCTTGCCGTGCAGGCCGTGCGGAGTGTCGGGGCCCGGCACGACGATGAACACCGGCTGGCCGGGCTCGATCAGCGCGATCGGCCCGTGTTTGAGCTCACCGGCGGCAAAACCCTCCGAGTGGATGTATGCCAGCTCCTTCAGCTTCAGCGCGCCCTCCATCGCGACGGGGAATCCGACGTGACGGCCGAGGAAGAGGACGGCCCTGGTGTCGGCCATGAAGTGGGCGATCTCTCGCACGCGGTCGAGCCGGCCGAGCAGTTCCTCGATCCGGCCCGGCATCTCCTGCAGTTCGGCCATCACGGTACGGGGGTCGTCGACGTACGACGTGCCGCGCAGGCGTGCGAGATAGAGACCGAGCAGATAGCAGGCGGTGATCTGGGCGAGGAACGCCTTCGTCGAGGCGACGGCGATCTCGGGGCCGGCGTGGGTGTAGAGCACGGCGTCGGACTCGCGCGGAATCGTCGACCCGTGCGTGTTGCAGATCGCGACGGTCTGCGCGCCGAGGTCGCGGGCGTGCTTCACGGCCATGAGCGTGTCCATGGTCTCGCCCGACTGGCTGATCGAGACGACCAGCGTGCGTTCGTCGATGATCGGGTCGCAATAGCGGAACTCGTGGGCGAGCGCGACCTCGACCGGGATGCGCGTCCAGCGCTCGATGGCGTATTTGGCGACGGTGCCGGCATAGGCGGCCGTGCCGCAGGCGACGATCGTGACGCGGTCGACCCGGCGCAGCGCGTCCTCGGAGATGCGCAGTTCGTCCAGCGTCAGCTCGCCGTGCTCGTCGGTGCGGCCCAGCAGGGTCGCGCCGACGGCCTGCGGCTGCTCATGGATCTCCTTCTCCATGAACGTGTCGAAGCCGCTCTTCTCGGCCGCGGCGGCATCCCAGTCGACCGTGAACCTCTTGCCTGCGGCGGGCGCCCCGTCGAACCCGATCACCGAGACCTCACCGGGTGAGATGGTGACGATCTGGTCCTGGGCGAGTTCGAGCGCCTCGCGGGTGTATCCGATGAAGGCGGCGACATCGGAGCCGAGGAAGTTCTCGCCGTCGCCGAGGCCCACGACCAGCGGCGAGTTGCGCCGCGCGCCGACGACGACCCCCGGCTGGTCGGCGTGCACCGCCAGCAGGGTGAAGGCGCCGTCGAGCCGCCCCACGACCTGCTGCATGGCCATCGTCAGGTCGCCGTCGTAGGCCTTCGCGATCAGGTGGGCGACCACCTCGGTGTCGGTCTCGCTCACCAGGTCGACACCCTGGTCGCGCAGTTCACCGGCGAGCACGTGGAAGTTCTCGATGATCCCGTTGTGGATGAGGGCGAGCTTCCCGTCGGCCCCACCGCGGTGCGGATGGGCGTTGACGTCGGTCGGACCGCCGTGGGTCGCCCAGCGGGTGTGGCCGATGGCGGTGTCGGACGCGGGTAGCGGGGCGTCCTCGATGGCCTGGCGCAGGTTGCCCAGCTTGCCCGCGCGCTTGCGCACGTCGGCTCGCCTCCCGTTCAGCACGGCGACACCGGCCGAGTCGTAGCCGCGGTATTCGAGCCGGGCCAGGCCCTCCATCACGACGGAGAGGGCATGATCGTCCTGGTTCGGGCCGACATACCCGACGATTCCACACATGGGGTCAGCCTA
>CAZMLG010000360.1:0-2029 GCA_964566985.1 uncultured Intrasporangiaceae bacterium | reverse complement strand
CCATGTCGGCGAGTTCGGCAACGTCGGTTGCCTGGTAGTCTGTGGGGTGCATCGTGTTCTCGCTTTCTGTGATGGTTTCCGGGGGCGTGGTGCCTTGCCCGTCCCCTTGCCGGGGGGCGGGCCTTTTCACTTCTCGACCCGGAACAGCGTCCGGAATGAGAGCCCCGTCGCCGTGATGAGTCCGGCGATCGTCGCCCCGGAGGGGACGGTGCCGCCCTGCACGAGCGAGTAGAGGGTGGAGTGGGAGACGCCGGCCTTCTGCGCGATGGCGTGGAGGCTCGTGTCGTGGTCTGTGGCCCACTGTGCGAGGTCGAGGTTCAGTCGGATTTTCATCGGTCCGCTTTCGGTGGACTGTCGTTGTCTGTCGGTTGACAGTCTACGACTGTTGTCGGTCAGTCGTCAACACCCGACGGGCGGGCGACACCGAACTACAGCCGTGTAGTTCTGTGACCTGCGGATACTTGGCTGTATAGTGCCGTCACATGACCGACAACAGACGACAATTCGGGGAGTGGTTGACGCGGCAACTCGATGAGCGGGGTATCACCTCGCTCACCGCGGCCGCCCAACTGTTCGGCGGCGTCTCCCACAGCTCGGTACGCGCTTGGAAGATGGGCACCGCAGACCCGAGCCTCGACAACTTCCAGGCAATCGCAGACGGCCTGCATCAGCCGCTCTGGCGTGTCCTCGTCGCCGCTGGCCGGGTGGATGAGTGGATGGAATCCCAGCGGTCACAGGGGGGTAATCGGACCGGGTAGCTGCTGGTCAGGGGTGTGTTGCCGCTGTCTTACACACAGGCGGTCGCTGGTTCGAACCCAGTCGCGCCCACCATGTAGTGCCTGGTCAGGACAGTATTTGACCAGCAGATACGGCGGTATGTGTGTCGTGCGGTTACGTGCCGTTTGTGCTGGTGGGTGCCGGTGGGTGCGGTAGTTGAGGTAATCGCGGGGTAACAGGGCACCACCTTGTCGCACGCCTGTCGCACGCCGCCCCTGAGACGACAAATCCGGCCCGGCCCACTGTGGGGCCGGGCCGGTGCCGGGCGGGGGGTATGCCCGACATGTACTTAGACGCGGGCGGGGGTGGGGGCGGTTCCCCTACCCGGTGTAGCCGCGGTAGTCGTAGCAGACGATCCACGCCTTGCCAGGGCCGCCTGCCCCGCCGGTGGTCCCGAACCCACTCTTGCCGCCGCCACCACCTGCGCCCAGACCGCCGGTTGTGCCGGGGTTATCGCTCGCGCCACCTGCGCCGGACGGGAACGTGCGTCCATGCAGGGTGAGGCTGGACGATGATTGCCCCGTGGCGGTCCCACCAGACAGTGCCGCACGCCCTCCCGTGCCACCAGTCGCAGACACCGTAAGGACGCTACTGGTGAGCGATGACGTGCCTCCCGCGCCACCATTGCCTGACGAACCAGTACCGCCGGACCCGCCGCTGCCGACTGTGATGGCCACGGTGACATCGCTGCCGACAGGGACCACAGAGTATTCGTGCTGGTAGGAGGATGCTTTTCCGCCCTCGCCAGCGTTGAATGATCCGCCGCCGCCCCCGCCGCCGCCGCCGATCGCAACGAGGTCCACATACCCGCACCAGTCCGGCAGGGTGAACGTAAACGTGCCGGGCGACGGCCATGTATACATCTCAGCCGCGTGCTTCACCCCCGACGCATACACCTGCACCCACTTGGCGCCGTCCCACATCCAGCCCTCACCGATCTTCGTGGAGCCGATGTACAGGTCGCCGAGTTTCGTGCCGCCGATGTAGAGGGGCATCAGGACTCCGCGATCCCGTACAGCACCCCGGTCACCGGGGAGCCAGGCAGCGACGAGACGAGCTGGATGCGATCGCCAGCCATCGCTGTCGAGGATGTTGTACCGATGGTGAGATCCGAGGTGCCCGCACCAATCGACGCGCGGGCCTGCGCCGCAGTCCCCGTCAGCACACCCCGCCCCGTCGCCGAGGCATCACTGATCTGGGCGGCGGTGTGCGTGTGCACCGCCGCCGCCTTGCCCGCCAACTGCGTATCCAC
>CAZMLG010000359.1:0-2046 GCA_964566985.1 uncultured Intrasporangiaceae bacterium | reverse complement strand
CGACGAGTTTGAGTGCCACGCCGACCGCGATGCTCAGCAGCACGGCGACGACGACCCCGACCCACATCGACACCAGGGACTTGTCGTTCTTGCGGAGGAAGGCGGCGATGATGCCGACGATGAGCGCCGCTTCCAGGCCTTCACGCAGCCCGATGACGAACGTGGCCAGCACGACAAACTCCTCGGGGGTGACGGACGGACGGGGAATTAAGTAAGCCTTGCCTTTGTTAGGTAAGGCTTTTCGACTGTACGGCCACCGGAGTTGCGCTGTCCACCCGGGTCCGTGATCTGATGCCTCCTCACCCTGGATCGAAGGTGTCCTCGCACTGGACAACCGCGACGCGGCCGGCCCGACACGGGTACGTTGCCCTGGATGAATGCGAACGACGACCTGCGTGCGGTGCGGCAGTTGTTTCCCGACCACGCCACCTGGGACGACGACGGCGCGATGTCCCTGGCCGGGGTGTCGCTCACCGAGCTGGCGCGCACCCACGGCACCCCGGCATACCTGATCGACGAGGACGACCTGCGCAGACGTGCGCGGGAGGTGCGCCGCGAGTTCACGCGAGCGTTCGAGGCCATCGGAAGCACGGTCGACGTCTATTACGCCGGCAAGGCCTTCTTGTGCGGTGCCCTCGTGCGCATCCTGCAGGAGGAGGGGCTGAGCCTCGACGTATGCACCGGGGGCGAACTCGCGGTGGCGCAGCGTGCGGGCTTCCCGGCCGACCGGATCGGTGTGCACGGCAACAACAAGTCTCCTGCAGAGATCCGGCAGGCGGTCGCGGCGGGTGTCGGCCGCATCATCGTCGACTCGTTCGACGAGATCGAGCGGCTGACCGAGGCTGCGCGCGCCGCCGGCGTCGTGGTGCCGGTGATGATCAGAGTCAAGACCGGCGTCGAGGCCCACACGCACGAATACATCGCCACCGCACACGAGGATCAAAAGTTCGGCTTCAGCCTCGGCGCCGGTGAGGTCAGACGCGCCGCATCCACGATCCTGGACCGCCCGGATGCACTGTCCCTGTTGGGTTTCCACTCCCACATCGGCAGTCAGATATTCGATGCCGGCGGTTTCGCCGTCGCCGCGCAGCGGCTGATCGCCGAGCAGCTCGCGGTCGCCGCCGCGCACGAGATCACCCTGCCGGAGCTCGACCTCGGCGGCGGTTTCGGCATCGCCTACCTGCCCACCGACGCGCCGCTTCGCACCGCCGACATGGCCGACCAGCTCGCCGCGATCGTCGACCGGGCCTGCCGGGAGTCGGGTATGACGCCGCCGCGGATCTCCATCGAACCCGGGCGCGCGATCATCGGGCCGTCGGGCATCACCCTCTACGAGGTCGGCACGGTCAAGCCCGTGCAGGTCGACGATCGAAGCGTCCGCACCTACGTCGCGGTCGACGGCGGTATGAGCGACAATCCCAGACCCGTGCTCTACGACGCGGAATACACGTGCCTGCTCGCCGGGCGGCGCGGATCGGCCGACACGGTGCAGGCCCGGGTCGTCGGCAAGCACTGCGAGAGCGGCGACATCGTCGTGCGCGACGTGCGCCTGCCCGGCGACATCGCCCCCGGCGACCTGCTGGCCGTGCCGGCGACCGGTGCATACTGCCGTTCACTGGCCAGCCAGTACAACCACGTGCCGAGACCCCCGGTGCTCGCGCTCCAGGGCGGGGAGATCAAGACCTGGCTGCGGCGCGAGACCATCGACGATCTGCTGGCACTGGAAGGGGAGTGACGTGGACCGATTGCGTGTCGCACTGCTGGGATGCGGCGTCGTGGGCAGCGCCGTGGCCGCCCGCCTGCAGGAACGCGGTGACGACTTCGCCGCGCGGGTCGGTGCACCGCTGGAGATCGTGGGCGTCGCGGTGCGCGACACCACCCGGCGGCGCCCCGGGAGCGGCGTCGACCCTGCGCTGTTCACGACCGACGCGGAGGATCTGGTCACCCGCGCCGACGTCGTGGTCGAACTGATGGGCGGCATCGAACCCGCGCGCTCCCTGCTGCTGCGCGCCATCGAGCACGGCGCGAGCGTGGTCACCGCCAACA
>CAZMLG010000358.1:0-2096 GCA_964566985.1 uncultured Intrasporangiaceae bacterium | reverse complement strand
GGGACCACAGTTTCTGCAGGTTTTTCTGGGCCCAGAGTTTGGGTTCGCCATCGGGCAGGGAGGCGATCCATTGGCTGGCGCCGGTGGGGTCGCTGTCGGCAAGCGAGGCTACATAGAGCCTGTCCCAGTGGGACGAATCCACGTAGATTCAGCAATTGAGGGTGGAAATCAAATGGTATGGGAGCCATTTTTGGCTCCCATACCTGAAATTCGGGTGTTATAATTCGTTAGCAAGAAAAACATACAACCGAATATGCCGAATTATAGTCTCCAGCCGTTCCTCCGTCCAGCACTTCCTTACGTCCATGGTTCCGCCGATTACTGGGAGTTCCGAGAAATGCTCGAGGATATCGATAGGATACTTGTCCTCTCCGGTTTGGAGGCTGAATTTATATCCCTTGCCCTTGTTGATCGCGGCATTGATTTCGAATCACAAACCCCGGCGCAATATCATCGATTTGCCCAAACGAGCATCCTTGCTCTACGCACATCCATCCTTCAAACTTTAAAGGATACGACCCACCGAGACTTTGCTTTTCTTACGGCTGATAGCCAACTGGTTCAGTGGTTTTTGGGGATCGCCGAAATCGACAAAATCAAGGCATTTTCCAAAAGCACCAGTGAGCGTTACAGCAAATGGGCTTCTGAAAAAACCTATCGCTATCTCAATGAATCACTCATGTCCTTACTCGCTCAAAATCCGGCCACAGGAGAGCAAGCACCCTTTGCGCAAAGCATCGGCTTACCCGAACCATTAAAGTATGACCAAGCCTTCTTTGACAGCACCTGCCTCAAGGCCAATATCCACTTCCCGGTGGATTGGGTTTTACTTCGCGATGCCATGCGCACCTTAATGAAAGCCACCGTTTTGATCCGCAAGCGCGGGTTAAAGAATCGGATGCCGATGGAGCCCTTAGACTTCCTCTCCAGGATAAACACGATGTGCATGAAGATGACGGCAGTACGCCGAACGAAAGGAGCAAAAAAGAAGCGGAAGAAAATCTTAAGGGAGATGAAAAAGCTTCAAAAATGTGTGGAAAAACATGCCCGTCGTCATCGGGAGATACTACAAGAACGATGGCAAGAAACAGACCTAAGCGAAGCCCAGACATATCAAATTATCGAGCGCATTGATCATATCTTGGAATTGCTTCCGAAAGCTGTAGAACAGGCTCATGAACGCATCATTGGAGAACGCTTGGTTCCCAATAAAGAAAAGATTACCAGTCTCTACGATGAAGATATCAATATCATCATAAGAGGTAAATCAGGAGCACCGGTTGAGTTTGGTAACAAGCTTTGGATTGGGGAAAATATAGATGGATTCATCATCGATTTTAAGCTCTATCAAGACAACCCAAGTGACTCACATTTAATTGGCGATGCCATTGAGCGTTTGGAGGAACAAGATATCATGATCGGGGTCGCATGGGGGGATCGTGGCTTATCCGGCAAAGCCAACACCAAGCTCTTATCTGAGCATGGGATAAGAGATGGCTTATGCCCTCGTGACCCGGCAGTATTGGCAGAGAAACTCACTCAAGAAGAAGGCTTTCGTGAGGGGTTAAAACGCCGCGCCGGAACGGAGGCACGCATTGGGATATTGCGTAATGTATTTTTAGGAAAACAGCTTCTTTGCAAAGGCTTTGCCAACCGTGAGCTTGCGGTAAGTCAAGCTGTGCTTACCCATAACTTATGGCTAGTTGCGCGAATGATTAGCGCAGAACGGAAGCGACTTGAGGAGCTAGAGACTGGCGCCGCATCCAAGGCGCGAGCGGCCTAGCACTTTGTATCATTAAGCGAGCGAATGCGGTCGGTTCGATGGGATAGGAATGTACAAAAATAGGTGGAAACGGCCTATTTCATGTGTAAAGAGCACAAACGGTGGAAAAAACGGTGATGAGCAGTCAAATTTTAGCACAAGTTAAAAATTTGTTTAACACCCAAGTCAAAGGAGCCACGTTTTGGGACAAGGTCTAGTTACCCATAGCTATTTTGTGGGACCTGACGTGGAAAATCGTTTTGACTTGCCCGTCATTTCTTTGAATACGGACGATGCCGGTCTGTTCGGCTATGAAAATGGAATTTACGTTCCC
>CAZMLG010000357.1:0-2100 GCA_964566985.1 uncultured Intrasporangiaceae bacterium | reverse complement strand
GCTGCTGCTCGCGGAGTTGGCGGATGCGGCGGCGTGGGCGGGGGTGCGGCGGTGAGCGACTACTCGGACTTCATCGCCCGTAAGTCGCGCGGCGTAGACGCCCCCGGCCCAACCGTGCACACCACCGACCTGCACCCCTCACTGCACCCGTGGCAGGCCGAGATCGTGGAGTGGGCAGTACACACGGCCCGCGCCGCAATCTGGGCGGACACCGGCCTCGGCAAGACGCGCATGCAGATCGAATGGGCGCGCCTCGTCACCGACCGGCCTGCCCTGATCGTCGCCCCGCTCGCCGTGTGTCACCAGACGGTGCGGGAGGCCCGCGCCCTCGGGGTGGACGCCACCTACGTGCGGGCCGCCGCCGAGATCACCGGGCCGGGCCTGTGGGTCACCAACTACGAGATGGTCCCACACTTCCCCGCCGACCAGCTCGGGGCGGTCGTGCTGGACGAGTCGTCCATCCTGAAGCAGTCGGACGGCAAGACCCGCACCATGCTCATTGACCACTTCCGGGACGTGCCATACAGGCTCGCATGCTCGGCTACGCCGGCACCGAATGACCCGGAGGAACTCACCAACCAGGCCGAGTTCCTGGGGCGCATGAGCAGGTCGCACATGCTGGCCGCCTACTTCATCCATGATTCGGACGGCTGGCGATTGAAGGGGCATGCACGTGGCCCGATGATGCGGTGGATGGCGCAGTGGGCAGTGGCGGTGCGTAAGCCGTCCGACCTCGGCTACCCGGATGACGGCTACATCCTGCCGGGGCTGCGTATCGAGTCGCATCTGATTCCGGTGCACATCGTGCCGGACGGGCAACTGTTCGCTACCGAGATCGGTGGGGTGTCCGGCCGGTCGCAGGTGCGGAAGCAGACGCTCGACGCCCGTGTGGCCCGCACCGCCGAACTCGTGGGCGCCGAGCCTGATGAGCCGTGGATTCTGTGGTGCGGCCTCAACGCCGAGGCCGATGCCCTGGCCCGCGCGATCCCCGGCGCCGTCAACATTCACGGGTCGCTCGACCCGGACGAGAAGGCGAGGCTGCTGCTCGGTTTCGCGGACGGCGACTTCCGGGTGCTCATCACGAAGCCGGCCATCGCGTCGCAGGGCCTCAACTACCAGCACTGTGCCCGCATAGCGTTCGTGGGGCTCGGTGACAGCTACGAGCAGTACTACCAGGCGATCCGCCGCTGCTACCGGTACGGGCAGCAGCGGGTGGTGGAGGCGCACATCGTTCTTTCTGATCTGGAATCTCAGATCGCCGACAACGTGGCCCGCAAGGAGCGGCAGGCGTCGGCGATCACTACCGCCCTTATCGAACGGGCGAAGGCTTTCGAGGAGGCAGCATGACGGACAACACCGATGCTTACGTGACCGACGAGGCGCACGGCGACAACTGGACCCTGTACCTCGGGGACGCGTGCGAGCGGCTGGCCGAACTGGATACCGACAGCGTGGACCTGTCGGTGTGCTCCCCCCCGTTCGCCAGCTTGTTCACTTACTCGCCCAGCATCCGGGACCTCGGCAACAGCAGCAGCCGCGGCGAGTTCGTGGAGCACTACAAGTTCATCATCCGCGAGCAGCTTCGGGTGACGAAGCCGGGCCGGCTCGCCTGCATCCACGTGCAGCAGTTGACGACCACCAAGTCCACGCACGGCTACGTCGGCATGACCGACTTCCGGGGCGACGTGATCCGGGCATTCCAGGACGAGGGGTGGATCTACAACGGCGAAGTGACGGTATGGAAGGACCCGCAGGCGCAGTCGATCCGCACCCGCTCGCACGCGCTGGCGTTCCAGACGAAGAACCGGGACAGCAGTAAGACGCGCCCCGCGCTGGCCGACTACCTGCTGCTGTTCCGTAAGCACGGCGACAACGCGGTGCCGATCAAGAATGACGTCACCAACGACGAGTGGATCGAGTGGGCGTCGCCGATCTGGACCGACCACCATGACGGCGGCTGGCTCACCGACGACGGCCACATCTGCCCCGTCTGGTACGGCATCAAAGAGACCGACACCTTGAACACGCGGGTGGCGAAGGAGTCGGCGGACGAGCGGCACATCTGCCCGCTGCAGCTCGGGTTCATCGAGCGGTGCGTGC
>CAZMLG010000356.1:0-2120 GCA_964566985.1 uncultured Intrasporangiaceae bacterium | reverse complement strand
CTACAGGGAACGCTATGCTGACAGACGTGAGAGTAGCCGCGTACTTCCGACAGAGTCAAGACCGCGACGGCAACGAGTACGGCATCGGCCGCCAGCGTGACGACGTACTCCGAATGTGCGCAGCTCGCGGCTGGACGATCACGGACGAGTACGTAGACAACGACGTGAGCGCCACCAGCCGCAGGCCACGGCCGCAGTTCAACGAAATGATGAAGGCCGTAGACGCCGGGGAGTACGACATCATCGTCGCCCGCCATATGGACCGGCTACTGCGCCGCGTGTCTGAGCTGGAACATGTGCTGGAACGGTGCACCGCATCGGACACCTATATCTGCACCGCATCGGACGGCGTGGACACCTCGACGGATGGGGGCCGTCTGGTGGCGAGGATCCTCGCCAGCGTCGGACAGGGGGAGATGGAACGGAAGTCTGCCCGCCAGCGCTCCGCCTACCGGCAGGCCGCCGACGCCGGCAGATGGGTGGGCGGCAGGCGTCCGTTCGGATACGAGTCGGACGGCGTGACCGTGCGGGAGCCCGAGGCCGTAGCGATCCGCCAGGGCTACCAAGACATCATCGCGGGCGTCAGCGCGGGGGAGGTCGCCCGCAGGTGGACTGCGGCGGGTCTGCGCACCCCGCAGAGTGAGCACACCGGAGCAGCAGGGGGGTGGACGAACACCGGCGTTCGGTACGTGTTGACCAACCCCCGCAATGCTGGGTTGCGCCGCTACCGTGGCGACTACACGCGGCTGCAGCAGCGGCAGGACCCGACGCTGGGCATCGTAGGCCGCGCAGAGTGGCCGGCAATCGTGTCGGAGGACGTGTGGCGCGCCGCGTGCAGCATCCTCACCGACCCCGGAAGGCGCCGCGCCGGGCGCATCCCCCTGCGGCTGCTGACGGGCATCGCCCGGTGCGCGGTGTGCGGGGAGACGCTGCACGGCTCCGCGGGGCACGCAGGCCGCCCCGGCTACCGCTGCAGGTCACGCCGCCACGTCTCGCGTGCATCTGGGCCGGTGGACGATTACGTTGAGGCGGTAGTGGTGGCACGCCTGTCGCAACCGGATGCTGTGGCGGTGTTCGCCCCGCAGGTGAAGCAAGACGTGACGCCGCTGGCAACCGAGGCGCAGGCAGTGCGGGAACGCCTCGACGGCGTGGCAGCACAGTTCGCAGACGGGGTTCTGACCGATGCGCAGTTGCGGACGATCACTACTCGCCTGCGGGACCGGCTCGCTGAGCTCGAGTCCGAGATGGCCGAAATTGGGCGCGCCAACACCGTGGCGCCCCTCGCCAGTGCGGCCGATGCGGCAGCAGTGTGGGAGACGCTCGATATGAGCCGGAAGCGGGCGATTATCAGTGCATTGATGGAAGTGACGGTGCATTCCCCGGGGCAGGGTGTGCGGGAGTTCCGGCCGGAGACTGTCGAAATCGAATGGAAGGTATGACAATGGCCGTGGATAGCGTATTCATCGTGTGCGATTCCCCCAAGCATGCGAAAGTGGTCGCGCTAGCGAACTTCACTCGTAATCAGCGGCTTGGGCAATGGGTGAAGAATGTGGAGAACAATCAGGGATGGGTGTCGGTGCAGAACATCGGATACGACGATGCGCCCCTCCCTGGAGATGCTCCCATTGATGCCCCGATGCAGTACGGGAGGTTCAAGCTGGCGTGCCGCAAGTGCTCGCGGGACGACACCTATACAGACGACGTGATGCAGGTGGCGTTGACCGCGGTGGCGATGCAGGGCGTGGGAACCCTATCGCTTTCGGCGCTCGCTGCTATAGTGAGCCGTAGCGCATCGAGTTAGGGTGCGCCCTGAGCTGGGGCATGGTTAACCCCGGCAGTCAGCACCTCAGCGGGTGGGTTACTCCAACACGCCCTGAGGTGCTTTCTTATGGCACTGTCTGCCGCCTCCGCGCATCACCGCGCACGTGTCGCCGCGCTCAGCCGCAGCCGCACCCCCAACGATCCCGAGTTCCTCGACGCCCGCCGCGACCTCCGCGCCGAAATGCTGCACTCGCACGTCGCCCGCGTCCTCGCCGAAGCACCGCCGCTCACCGACGAACAGCGTGACCGCATCGCCGCCCTCCTGCGAGGCGGTGCCAAGTGACTGAGACCAAAAGAAT
>CAZMLG010000355.1:0-2120 GCA_964566985.1 uncultured Intrasporangiaceae bacterium | reverse complement strand
CGTGCGCGGGGATGGTCGCCGGCAGGACGTTCATCGCGGTGCACACCGTGCGTCCGGCCGTGAGGGTCCCGACGCCCGGCAGAGACCGGTTCATCAACGGTATGCCGACCCGCGCCTCATGCGCCCCGGTCATCCGGGCCACGTAGCCGCCGACGGCAGTGGTGAACAGATCCGGCCAGGAGGCCCCGAGGCGGCGGGCCCCCCGCGCGATCGCCTGCTGCTGCTCCTCGCTGAGGCTCAGCCGCCTCTTGATCGCGGTCGGTGACGGATCGGCGGTCCGGCCCGCGAGAGAGGCGACCCCGGACATCGTCTCGAGGCGATCCTCCCAGGGCCGCCGGCCGGCCGCGTCGTCCATCTCGTCAGCGACCAGATCCGCCAGAGCGACGGGCTCGCCCACTGCACCGGGATCGGCATACAGCTCCGCGACCCGCGTGATCAGCTGGTGCACGCCGTAGCCATCGAGCACCAGGTGGTGTGCCGCGTGATACCACCAGGTCCGTCCGTCCGGCAGTCGGATCAGCGCGGTCCGCACGGTGTCGATCGGCAGTCGTTCCAGATCCATCGGCGAGGCCAGGTCGTCGCGCATCCATGCCTCGGCCTCGTCGTCCGAGGCCACCTCGAGCACGCGCAGCATCGCTCCTTGGTCGACGACGCGTTGCTGCGGGCCCTGCGGAGTCGACCGGAACACCACGCGGAGCTGCTCGAACTCGTCGTAGGCGGCACCGAGGGCCCGAGTGAACCGCTCGGCGTCGATCGGTCCGAAGAACTCGATGACCTCGGCCGTGGTGTAGCACGGGTTGTCCGGGTCGAGTCGGTGCGCGAAGTACAGCCCTCGTTGCGCCGCGGTCAGGTCCAGCCACGGGGTCACCGGGCGTGCACCGAACCCTGGTCGCGCAGGTAGGCGACCGTCGCGGAGCGGGTGAACTCGCCGAAGTCGATGTCGACTCCGTCGTCGGCGAGATCGTCCAGGATGTCGAAGGCCTGCAGCGAGTTCAGCCCGAGGGAGAACAGGTCGGCGTGCTCGTCGGCATACGCCGCCTCGACGAGGTCGTCCGGGAGCACGCGTGCGAGAGCCTCGCGGAGCGTCCGCTCCCAGCCGCCGGGTTCCGCGGTCGGGGTCAACTGCTCCACGATCTGCGCTGCGGGGGCGACCACACCGCAGCAGGAGGCGACCTGATCCAGCGCCCGAGCGTGCTGCTCGTGACCGAAGTCGGCGATCGCGTCCGCGGCAACGAACGGCTGCACGTCCCGGCAGAAGCCATCGAAGGCCGTGGCCACGATGCCGATGTGCGCGTAGACACCGGTGATCACCAGCTGATCGCGTCCGGATCGCGCGAGGCGTTCGGCGAGGTCACTCCGGGAGAAGGCGCTGTAACGGTGCTTGGTCAGCACGACGTCGCCCGGACGGGGCGCGATCTGCGGGACCACCGCCGTGTCCTCGATCCGGGGAGACATCCCTCCACCCCACAGATCCCCTTGCAGCCCGCGGTCGCGGTGCTCGCCGTCCTGGGCGGTGTAGTAGATCGGGATGCGGGCCGACCGTGCGGACGAGAGGATCTCGCCGGTGCGTCGAAGGGCGGTCTGCAGGGCCGGGCAGTCCGAGGCATAGGGCCGCAGGAAGTACCCCTGCGCGTCGTGCACGAGCACGGCGGCCCGGTCCGGATCCAGCGCCCATGGCGCGCGATTGGCCGGTAGGTCACGCAGCGGGGGCACGGGGGCGTCGTAGCTGATGAGGTGTGGTAGCGGCATGATCTCCTCCGATCGGTCGGTGGGTCAGTCGGTCGTGGTCAGCTGTGCGGTGAGCAGGCGGCGCAGCTCTCGTCGGCTGTTCTTGCCGACGTGGGTGGCGGGCAGGTCGTCCAGGAAGTGCACGGCGTCGGGGATCTTGTGGGTGGCCAGACCCGACCGTCGGAGGTGATCGAGGAGGTCGTGCGGTCGCTGCGCGCCGTCCTCGATCCGCACGACGGCGCAGAGGCGTTCTCCCAGGTAGGGGTCGGGCAGTCCGACCGCCACGGCGTCGAGCACGGCAGGGTGCGCGAGCAGCGGTCCCTCGATCTCCTCGGTTGCGATCTTCTCTCCGGCCCGGTTGATCTGGTCCTTGTCCCGGCCGGTCACGACGA
>CAZMLG010000354.1:1262-2124 GCA_964566985.1 uncultured Intrasporangiaceae bacterium | reverse complement strand
GCGTCGTCGCCCTCGGGCTGTATGCCGAGATCTTCCGCCGCAACGTGCGCGCCTCCGGCGTCATCCCACAGATCTCGCTGATCATGGGCCCGTGCGCCGGCGGCGCGGTCTACTCCCCCGCCATCACCGATTTCACGATCATGGTCGACCAGACGTCGCACATGTTCATCACCGGCCCCGACGTCATCAAGACGGTCACCGGCGAGTCGGTCGGCATGGAGGAGCTCGGCGGCGCGCGCACCCACAACACCCGGTCGGGCAACGCCCACTACATGGCCACCGACGAGCACGACGCCATCGCCTACGCGCGCGACCTGATCTCCTACCTGCCCCCGAACAACCTCGATCAGCCCGAGGTCTTCGCACCGGTCGGCGACGACGACCTGGCCGTGGACGACGCCGATCGTGCACTGGACGCGCTGGTGCCCGACTCCCCCAACACGCCCTACGACATCGTCACCGTCGTCGAGACCGTCGTCGACGACGACTCCTTCCTGCAGACCCAGGAGATGTTCGCCCCCAACATCGTCACCGGATTCGCCCGCCTCGACGGCGGACCCGTCGGCATCGTCGCCAACCAGCCGATGCATCTGGCCGGCACGCTCGACATCGACTCGTCCGAGAAGGCCGCACGGTTCGTGCGCACCTGCGACGTGTTCAACATCCCGATCCTCACCCTCGTCGACGTGCCCGGCTTCCTGCCCGGCACCGACCAGGAGTTCGGCGGGATCATCCGCCGCGGCGCCAAGCTGCTCTTCGCGTATGCCGAGGCCACGGTCCCGCTGGTCACGCTCATCACGCGCAAGGCCTACGGCGGTGCCTACGACGTCATGGGGTCCAAGCACCTCGGCGCCGACATCAA
>CAZMLG010000354.1:0-1252 GCA_964566985.1 uncultured Intrasporangiaceae bacterium | reverse complement strand
CCGTGATGGGCGCACAGGGTGCGGCCAACATCCTCTATCGCAAGCAACTCGCCGCGGTCGAGGCCGAGAGCGGCGGTGACGCCGACGCCGTCGAGGCCAAGCGGCAGGAGTTGATCACGGCCTACGAGGACACGTTCGCCAACCCCTATATCGCGGCCGAGCGCGGCTACATCGACGCGGTCATCCCCCCGCACGAGACCCGTCCGCAGGTGATCAAGGCGCTGCGTGCGCTGCGCACCAAGCGCGAGAAGCTCCCGCCCAAGAAGCACGGCAACATCCCCCTATGATCCACCGAGTAGGCACCCGGCGCGGCACACGATAGGTAGGCCATGAGTATCGACGAGACGTCACCGACGCTGCGGATCACGCGCGGCCGCCCCGACCCGGAGGAGATCGCCGCGCTGGTCGCGGTGCTGACCGCCGCCGGTTCCGACGCTCCGCAGCCGCCGCCGCGCCGCTCGGCCTGGGCCGGGAGAGCCCCCCGCGACTGGCGCCGCTCGGCCCTGCCCCGCTGACCCGCCCACCCCGTTCCCCGCATCACCGCCCCACCGAAGAGGTTCGAAGTGAAGAAGATTCTGATCGCCAACCGCGGCGAGATCGCCGTCCGTGTCGCACGCGCCTGCAAGGACGCCGGGATCTCCTCGGTGGCCGTGTATGCCGACCCCGACCGGGACGCGCTACACGTGAAGGTCGCCGACGAGGCGTTTGCGCTGGGCGGCGCGACACCGGGCGAGTCCTACCTCGACCAGGGCAAGGTCCTCGCCGCGGCCGAGCAGGCCGGCGCCGATGCGATCCACCCCGGCTACGGGTTCCTCTCGGAGAACGCCGAATTCGCTCAGGCGGTGCTGGACGCCGGCCTGATCTGGATCGGTCCTCCGCCGGCGGCGATCGATTCGCTCGGTGACAAGGTCAAGGCGCGCCACATCGCCACCGAGGCGGGCGCACCGCTGGTGCCCGGCACGAAGGACCCGGTCGAGAGCGCCGACGAGGTGGTCGCGTTCGCGCAGGAGCACGGCCTACCGGTTGCGATCAAGGCTGCGTACGGCGGTGGCGGTCGCGGGCTGAAGGTGGCCCGCACGATCGAGGAGATCCCCGACCTCTACGAGTCCGCGGTGCGCGAGGCGGTCACCGCGTTCGGACGCGGTGAGTGCTTCGTCGAGCGGTTCTTGGACAAACCGCGGCACGTGGAGACCCAGTGCGTGGCCGACCAGCACGGCCCCGTCGTGGGCGGGTCGACTCGGGACTGCGCGCT
>CAZMLG010000353.1:0-2124 GCA_964566985.1 uncultured Intrasporangiaceae bacterium | reverse complement strand
ACTTCAACGAGCTGGACACCTTCGCCGCCACCCGTGGGTTGAACACCCGCCAGATCATCGACGGCGTCGGGCACGACCCGCGGATCGGCTCGCACTACAACAACCCGTCGTTCGGTTACGGCGGCTACTGCCTGCCCAAGGACACCAAGCAGTTGCTCGCCAACTACACCGATGTGCCGCAGACTCTCATCGGCGCCATCGTCTCGGCCAACACCACCCGCAAGGACTTCATCGCCGGCGACATCCTCGCGCGCGAGCCGGAGGTGGTCGGGATCCACCGGTTGATCATGAAGTCCGGATCGGACAACTTCCGGGCCAGCAGCGTGCAGGGCATCATGAAGCGCATCAACGCCAAGGGGGTGCCGATCGTCGTCTACGAGCCGGAACTGGACCAGGACGAATTCTTCGGTTCCGAGGTGCTGCGCGACCTGGACGAGTTCAAGCGTCGCGCCGACGTCATCGTCGCCAACCGGATCGTCGACGAGATCCGCGACGTCACCGACAAGGTCTATACCCGGGATCTGTTCGGGTCCGACTGAGCCGTCGCGCTCCCCGGCCGGTCGAGTAGGCCGAGCGCCCCGGCGCGAGGCCAATGGCACCATCCGCATGGAGCGAAGCGCGCGGGGGGAGCGAGACCACCGCAACCTCACCAATCACCGAGAAGCGCTGACCCTCACCAGGTTTCGATACGTCCTCGACTGCGTCAGCGGACTACTCAACCATCCGGGTGGGGCGCTCGCTACCGGGGCCATCCGGGTGGGGCGCTCGCTACCTGGGGCCATCCGGGTGGGGCGCTCGCTACGGGGGCCATCCGGGGGTACTCGCTACGGGGCCATCCGGGGCGGCGCTATCGCGCCGACCCGACCTCGCGCACGTGGACCCGCACCGCCCGCCCCGGGTCGGCGCTGCCATGCACCCGTTCGAGCTGCGGGCTGGCACCGGCCGGCACGCGGTCGTCGTCGACACGCGGGAAACCCTGATCCGCCAGTGCCTTCACGAAGCCCGGGTCATCCCTATCGGCCAGAGCGCGCACGCCGACCTGCAGGTCGATGACGTCTGCGGCGGCCGTTCCCGGCACGCTGGTCGGTCCGACGTGTTCGACGTCCACGGCGCGGTCGCCGAGCACCGTGCGGATTCGGCCGATGAGGCGCGCCGCCTGCGCCGGCCAGGTCGGGTCGTACGGCTGGATCACCGGCGCCTGGGGGTGAGCGATCGCGCCGGTGAGCACGTTGTGGTTGAACGGAACGATCCGCTCACGCCAGCAGGCGTCCGCGGACTCGGCCAACTGCTCAGGGCTGCCCTCGTTGACCATCCAGACGTCCGCGGCAGCACGGCGGCGCGTGTCGTCGGCCTGTGCGCGGATCCGAGCCCACGCGTCGCCCGGGTCCATCCCTCGGTCTCGCACGAGGCGTGCATGCCGCACCTGCTCGCTCGCGCCGACGATGATCGTCAGGTGATAGTCACTGCTGCGGTCCAGCTCGACCAGCAGCGGGATGTCGTGCACGACGACCGCCTCGCGAGGCGCCTCACCGAACAACTCGGCGGTCCGTGCAGCGATCAGCGGATGCAGGATGCCCTCGAGATCCATGCGGGCGCAAGGATCGTCGAAGACCACGCGCCCGAGCGCCGGACGGTCGAGCGTGCCGTCCGGGGCGATGACCGCGCCCCCGAAGCGGGCACGCACCCGCTCCAGACCGATGCTGTGCGGTTCGACGACCTCACGCGCGACCCGGTCGGCGTCGATGACGACCGCACCGCGGTCGGCCAGCAGACGCGCCACCGTCGACTTGCCCGACCCGATGCCACCCGAGAGCCCAATCCGCACCACGCGCGCCAGCCTAACCGCTGCCATCGTGTGCCCCACGAACACGTCGACCGGCCCACGAGTGCGTGGGCCGGTCGACGGTGCCGCGGGCCACCGGACGTGGCCCCGGGGGTCGATCTGCGTCGATCAGTTGCCGCCGGGCAGCTTCTCCCGCCGCGCGGCGAGCGCCTCGTCGGACGCCAGGGTGCCCTCGACCGGGGTCGGGGTGCTCTTCGCGGGGCTACCGGAGTTCTTCGACTCCGCACCGCTGTCGGAGGAGTAGGACGTCGACCCGGTCGCCGCCGAGGCCACGGCCTCCG
>CAZMLG010000352.1:0-2134 GCA_964566985.1 uncultured Intrasporangiaceae bacterium | reverse complement strand
CACCCACGAGAACTACCTGATGAGTCGGCGCACCCCCTTCTCCGACATCGTCACCCACCTGCTGCCGTTCTTCGTCGTCCGGCAGGTGATGTGCGGAGCCGGCCGGGTGGGGATCGGCACCGAGTCGAACCGGCCGGGCTTCCAGATCGCCTCCCGCCCCGACTTCTTCGAGGTCGAGGTCGGGCTCGAGACCACTCTCAAACGCCCCATCATCAACACCCGGGACGAGCCGCACGCGGTCACCGACCGATACCGGCGACTGCACGTGATCATCGGCGACGCCAACCAGTGCGAGGTCGCCGGCCTGCTGAAGATGGGCACGACCAGCCTGGTGCTGGGCATGATCGAGGACGGAGCCGTCAGCCAGAACCTCACGATCGACAAGCCCGTCGCGACCCTTCAGGCGATCTCGCATGACCCCACGCTGCAGACCAAGGTGCGCCTCGCGGACGGCCGGGAGATGACGGCGGTCCAGGTGCTGTGGTGCTACCTCGAGATGGCCGAGGCCTGGCTGCAGCGCATCCACGGCGCAGACCGCGACGAGGACACCGACGAGGTGATGCGCCGGTGGGCCGAGGTGCTGACCAAGCTCGAGCGGGATCCGATGGAATGCCGCGCACAGGTCGACTGGGTCGCCAAACTGGCCACGCTGGAGCGCTACCGGTCCCGCGACGGCCTCGACTGGGACGACCATCGACTGCGCGCGATCGACATCCAATGGTCCGACGTGCGCACCGAGAAGGGCCTGTTCAACCGACTCGAGGCCGGCGGCCGGTTCGAGCGGATCGTCGACGACGAGAGCGCTCGCCGAGCCGTGACCACTCCGCCCGAGGACACGCGGGCCTACTTCCGCGGCACCTGCCTGGCCAAGTTCCCGGATGCCGTCGCCGCGGCATCGTGGGACTCGATCATCTTCGACGTGCCGAGCGAATCCAGCCTGCAGCGCGTGCCGATGCTCGAGCCCCTGCGCGGGACGCGCGCGCACGTCGGCGACCTGATCGAATCTGCTCGGAGCGCAGACGAGTTGCTGCGTGCCCTCGCTCACAGCAGCGAGTGAGCAGATAGGGTGGAAGCAGGACCTCGAGAAAGGGGCTAGCCATGGCGAGCCAGGAGTACAAGAGCCCGAGGCGGCGCGACGACGAGCCGGACGATGCCGACGTGCCGGAGCCCGCGCCGTCGGGCAGCAGCCAGGAGGTCAGCGACAGCAGCGACGACGTGCTCGACGAGATCGACGGCGTGCTGGAGAGCAACGCCGAGGAGTTCGTGCGCGGATTCGTCCAGAAGGGCGGAGAGTGAGCGAGCGATTCGACGGGCGACTTCCCGCGAGCTTCACGCAGCCCGGATCGTCGTCGTTCACCGAGTTCCTGACCGGATACGCACCACACCTGGTGCCCTCCGCACGTAGCGTGCCGCAGCACGGCGCCGTGGAAACTCCCCACGGCACGACCATCGTCGCGATCTCCTTCGACGACGGGGTGATCCTCGCCGGTGACCGCCGCGCGACCATGGGCAACCTCATTGCCAATCACGAGGTGACCAAGGTCTACGCGACCGACGACTACTCGGCGGCCGGCATCGCGGGCACCGCCGGGATCGCGATCGAGTTGGTGCACCTGTTCCAGGTCGAGCTCGAGCACTACGAGAAGATCGAGGGCGCCATGCTCTCCCTCGAGGGCAAGGCCAACCGGCTGGCCAGCATGATTCGCGGCAACCTCGGGATGGCGCTGCAGGGTCTGGCCGCGGTCCCGCTGTTCGCCGGGTTCGACCTCGACGCGGAGGTCGGACGCATCTTCTCCTACGACGTCACCGGCGGAGTCTACGAGGAGCACGACTACCACAGCGTCGGGTCCGGGTCGATGTTCGCCCGCGGGTCGCTGAAGAAGCTGTGGCACCCGGGGCAGTCCGAGCAGGACGCCGTGCGGGTCACGATCGAGGCGCTCTACGACGCGGCCGACGACGACTCCGCGACCGGAGGA
Organism: uncultured Intrasporangiaceae bacterium; assembly: GCA_964566985.1. Lineage (GTDB taxonomy): Bacteria > Actinomycetota > Actinomycetes > Actinomycetales > Dermatophilaceae > Leekyejoonella. The sequence goes on along the minus strand of CAZMLG010000352.1, from coordinate 158 downwards.
CCCGACCTGGGCCGGCGGATCTGGCCGACCGTCGCGGTGCTGACCCGAGAGGGTGTCCGGTTCCTGGACGACGACCGCCTCGAGCAGGTGGTCACATCCGTGGTCGAGGCGCGACGCAGCGCGAGGGGTGGTCGCCGATGAGTATGCCGTTCTACGTC
>CAZMLG010000351.1:0-2164 GCA_964566985.1 uncultured Intrasporangiaceae bacterium | reverse complement strand
CGGCCGCGGTGTCGCCGACCTTCTCCGACTGGCGCAGGTCGTCCGGCTGGAGCGGGCCGGACATCCGCAGCGGGCGGTCGATCAGGAAGCGCACGTAGGCGTAGTTGGTGAAGAAGCCCGGCAGGTATTCACCGAGCGCCACCTCGGTCAGCACCTCGCGGGCGGCCCGGTAGCGCGCCGCCGAACGGTCGTCCAGTCCACGGGTCAAGGCGGTCATCTGCTCGTCGATGATCCGTTCGACCAGTTCACGCGTCACCTGCGGGCCCTCGGCGAGCTGTGACCGATGGTGGATCCACTGCCACAGCTGAGCTCGCGAGATCTCCACGGTCGCAGCGTCTTCCATCAGGTTGTCGATCGCGACGGCACCACGACCACCGATCCACGCCGCGAGGTAGCGCAGCGACACCGAGACGTTGGTGCGCACGCCCTCGAGGCTGATGGTCTGCACCGTGCCGTGCAACGAGACCAGGTCGTGGGCCGACGCGTTGACCAGTCGGCGCACGCCGCGCTGGTCCGGGTGCGACCCGAGGACGGAGGCATAGGCCTTCTCGCAGGTCTCGATGACCGCCGTGTGCGCCGCCCAGCAGCCGTCGAAGCCGTCGGCCGCCTCGCGCTCCTTCTCCGCACGCACGATGGCGAGGGCGCGGTGGCGCTGTTCCTCGGTCTGCCGCGTGGGGTTGACCGCGGCCGGGCCGGCGATCGCGTGCGCACCGCGCTGGTGGCACGTGTCGACGAGCAGGTCGGTGTAGGCCCGCATGAACGGGGTGCTCATGGTGATCTTGTCGCGGTCGGGCAGCACGAACTCCTCACCGCGGTGGGCGAAGGTGCGCACGTAGCTGAACGTGTAGTCCCAGCGGCCGGCGTTCAGGCCCGCGCTGTGCTCGCGCAGCTCGTGGAGGATCTCGTCCATCTCGAAGGCCGCGCCGATCGTCTCGATGAGCACGGTCGCGCGGACCGTGCCGCGCGGGATGTCGAGGTAGTCCTGTGCGAAGACGAACACGTCGTTCCACAACGTGGCCTCTTCGTGCGACTCGATCTTGGGCAGGTAGAAGTAGGGGCCGCGTCCGCGATCGATGAGCTGCTGGGCGTTGTGGAAGAAGTACAGCCCGAAGTCGACGAGTGCCGCCGAAATCGGCCGCCCGTCGATGCTGATGTGCTTCTCACACAGATGCCAGCCGCGCGGCCGAATCATGATCGTCGGGGTGTGGTCACCCACCGTGTGCTCGGTGCCGTCCGAGGCGTGGTAGGACAGCCCGCCGCGCACCGCGTCGAAGAGCGTGATCTGACTGTCGATCATGTTCTTCCAGGACGGCGCGGTCGCGTCCTCCATGTCGGCCAGCCAGACGTCCGCGCTCGAGTTGAGCGCGTGCACCGCCATCTTGCGCGTGGCAGGGGCGACCAGCTCGCACCGCCGCCGCTCGAGGCCGGGGCCGGGCGCCGCCACCTGCCATCCGGCGTCCCGCCGGATGTGCTCGGTCTCGGCGCGGAAGTCGAGGTCGGCGCCGGCGTTGATGGCGCGCGCCTTCTCCCGGCGTGCCGCCAGCAGGTCGGCACGCCGGCCGGCGAAGGCGCCGTCCAGCCGGGCGATGAAGGTCATGGCCTCAGGGGTCAGGATCTCCTCGAAACGCGGATGCATCGTGCCGCGGATCTTGGGTGCTTTGCGGGAGTCGTTCATGACGTGCCTCCTAACGAGGGTGCGCCCGGCCGTCGGGGGCGGGCGGCTGAAGGGGAATCCCCGAGGCCCCGCGATCGGAGCCAGGTGATCGCGGGGGCTCGGGTGGTCGAGGTGGTCGCCCCGAACCGTGGGGGTCTCATCGGGATCCCCGCGGCGTATCGACGGGAGGGTGCGACCGGAGAACTTCGTGGGGTGACTAGAACTGAGCGGCCTCGGTGGACCCGGCGAGAGCGGTGGTGGAGCTCTCCGGGTTCAGGGCCGTCGACACCAGGTCGAAGTAGCCTGCGCCGACCTCACGCTGGTGCCGGGTGGCGGTGTATCCGCGCTCCTCGGCGGCGAATTCGGCATCCTGCAGCTTGGTGTATGCCGTCATCTGCTCGCGGGCGTAGCCGTGCGCCAGATCGAACATCGAGTAGTTCAGCGAGTGGAAGCCCGCCAGGGTGATGAACTGGAACTTGTAGCCCATCGCCCCGAGCTCGCGCTGGAACT
>CAZMLG010000350.1:0-2165 GCA_964566985.1 uncultured Intrasporangiaceae bacterium | reverse complement strand
GGCCGATCGCGTGGGCCAGCGGCGCCAGCGCATCGCTGACCTGCATGGCCAGCTCCCGGGTGGGCACCAGCACCAGGGCACGGGGCTGGTGCGGTCGGGCGCGGCCTCCATCGGCCAGCCGGGTCAGCAACGGAAGCCCGAAGGCCAAGGTCTTGCCCGAACCGGTGCGCCCGCGCCCGAGCACGTCGCGCCCCTCCAGAGCATCCGGGACGGTGGCCGCCTGGATCGGGAAGGGTGTCACGACCCCGTCGCGCGCCATCCGCTCGACCAGCACGTCGGGTATGCCGAGTGCGGCGAATCCGCCCTCGTCCGGGATCGCTGCGGGCTGCGTGGCGGTCGGACGACTCACCTGCTGCGGTGCGGGGCGGCGGTCCTCACGGGTGTCCTGACGCCGGTCGCGGCGGTCGTCGCGCCGATCACCGGTCGGGCGAGCATCGCGCTGCTGCGGACGCCGATCGTGGGTCGGTCGGCGCTCGTCGCCCCGACGCTCGTGGCTTCGGCGATCGGTGCTCCGACGCTCGCCACCGCGGTCGTCACGACGGCTCGGGCCACCACGAGGCTCCCACCGGTCCTTCTTCGAGGCCTGGCTCCGCTCGGTGCGGGAGGTCTTGGAGCGCTCCTGGTGCGGGCGACGCGCCGCGGCGCGCTTGGCCTCTCGCTTCTGCGCGGTGGTCCATCGCGCCTTCTTGGCACCGGACGTGGGCTTACGACTGCCGTGCTTCATCAACGTTCCCATCGAGTAGGTCGGCGCACGGTGCACACACCGCTACCGTGCGGGTGTGCGGGACCACGAGGGTGCGCGGCGCCGAGGAGTGTGGATCTCGGCGCTCACTGAGGAAACGATGACGAACGCAAGATCGCGTAACTGGAGACTCCAGCATACCGGTCACACGGGAGTGCTCCCGACCGTATGGCCGTCCTACCCGACCCGTGTGGCGTGAGATCCGCCACGTCGGGGCCGTTCGCCCCGATGCACGATCAGGCCGATGAGGATGAAGAGCGCGAAGGCGAAGAAGACCACCGCCAGAGCACTCTTCAGAATCCCGGTGATTCTCGACTCCGTGGGGCTCGACGCGACCTTCCCCGCGGCAGGATCGAACCAGATGCGGTCCCCGGTCGAGAACTGCTCGCACCCGTAGCCACGGCTGGCGGCCTTCGAGTCGATGTCACGCTGTCCCGGCCCGTCCCGATGTGCCGAGATGGTGAGTGTGCAGCCGTCCTGCGCCACGACATACGCATGCCGGACCGGCGGGCTGCTCAGACTCTGCCACGCCCACACGCCGACACCTATGCACGGCGCAAAGGCGATCGCCACCGCGCAGGCATACCCGATGGTCCGCACGCGGGAGCGGGCTCGATGAGGTGGTTTTCCTCGATCCCCGCCAGACGGCTCCGCGATCCCACCGATGCGTCGCATCAGACGCACGCCCTGCGTCGAGGTCCAGCTCGAGATCCGCGACCGGCGGTGCCCTCCGTGCCACCGGCGGTGCAGGCCGACGATCCCGCCGGCACACATCAGAGCGGCCATGCTGAGGACGACGGCACCGACGACGTTGTTGCTCGGCTCCTCGGAGACGGTCCACTGATAGGGGTCGTACCAGACCCGCTCCCCCACGTCGTACTGCGCACAGTGCCGCGGCGAATACCGGGTCGTCCGGGCGGGCACCTCTACCCTCGCGACCACGGCACCGCCGGGAGTGTCCGCGACACGTAGGTCGCACACGTGCTGGGAGACGACATAGCCCGAGGTCGCAGAGTGCCCCCAGCCGGTGCCGGCCGCGACCGCACTCAGGGTCAACGTGACGGCGCACAGCCCGAGCACTCCGTACAGGACCGCTCGTAACCATCGCGGAGTCCGTCGTTCGCCCCTCATCCCCCTCGGCCCATCGCCGCCCGCGTCGCGGCGCCTGCCGCGCGAGACACTCTACTCCTCGGCCTCCTGACGGGCCTGCTCGGCGACCGCGGCAGCGACCTCCTTGGCCACGTCGGCGTGGAACACACTCGGGACGATGTAGGCCGGGTTGAGCTCGTCCTGGTTGACCACGTCGGCCAGCGCTCCGGCCGCCGCGAGCATGATCGTGTCCGTCACGTCGGTCGCCTGGGCGTCCAGCAGGCCGCGGAAGACGCCGGGGAAGACCAGCACGTTGTTGATCTGGTTGGCGAAG
>CAZMLG010000349.1:0-2165 GCA_964566985.1 uncultured Intrasporangiaceae bacterium | reverse complement strand
TCCGGGCTGGGATGTCGTCGTAATCCCATTCGGCGATTCGGGTGAAGAAGGTGTGCAGGTGTCCGACCCGCATCCCCAGCGTGGTCTTCGACAGCGGCTTGCCGTGGTGGCCGGACCGGGTGGCCAGGTCGCGCTTGAAAGCCTCGACGTGTTCCCGGGTGATGTCCGCGACCCGGACCACCGGCGGGTCCGCGGTGGTGAGCATCGTGGCGAACTGACGGAAGGTGGTGTCGAAGCAGGCCACCGACGACGGGCGCAGGCTGAGCAGGCACTGCTCGAGATAGCGACGCATGGTGGCGACCATGACGGGCGCGTGTTCGGCGAGCTGCTCCCAGGTGACTTCCTTGACCGGGCGTCCCGTCCAGCGACGTCGGATGTCGGGCTGGTGCGCCTGACCGCGGTGGAACATCACAGCGTCAAGGTCGAACAAGGGCGTCGACAACGACTTCGGCCGGTAGCCGCGCAGCGCCACGACGGCGTCATGAACATCGGTGCGGGCGACGCGGTAGGCATCCGGTGTGAGCTGGTCGGGAGCGACTCCGGTGACCATGCAGATCTTGGCGAGCCAGGCCCACATTCGGTGCGCTTCGCGTTCACAGAAGCCCAGATCAGCGGTCTGTTCGGTGAACCTCGCGGCCTGGTCGGGGTAGGCGTCGGCGATGTACTTGCCCCATCGACAGCCGGAGGTGACCACGAAGATGACGTCGACCGGGACGTGGCAGTGGACCAGGGCATGCCCGGCGAACGCCATCGCGTCGCTGCGAGTACTGCGACGCTCCTCGACCGATGCCGCGGCCCAACTGGCCAAGTCGCCGTGGCGACGGACGAAACCGACCACGCCACGGCGCCGGCATGCGCGCCCGCGGTCGGTCGACCCGGCACTGATGTAGACGTCCGCCGCTGACTGCAGCGTCGGCGTCATCGATGGGTCCGATGTCCGGTTGGACATCAGGAACGGCTCAGATGCTGGCTCCAAGGCCGCGGCCGTTTCGCTCATCCGTTGGCTCCTTCGTCGTCCCAGTTGTCGAGGATGGCCATGGCTTGGTGGTACTCCCCGGCGAGCCAGTCGTTGGACAGGTGCAGGTAGATCCGGGTGGTTTCGATCGAGGCGTGCCCGGCTTGGGCCTGGATCGCCTCGAGCGCCATCCCGGCTTCGCGGAGCCGGGTGAAGCAGGTGTGCCGGAGCTCGTGGCAGGTCGCATGCGTCAAGCCGGCGCGGGTCCGGGCGCCCTGGAGTACTTGGTCGAGTCCGGCTGCGGTCAGAGGCCGACCACGATGGGGTCCCTTGAGGACCACGAAGACATGGTCGTCGACCGCGGCGTCGGGTCGTTCCTGGGCGAGGTAGGCGGCCAGGAGGACGAAGAAGCCGGGCACGACCGGGACGAGGCGCTGATGACCACCCTTGCCGTCGGCGATGAACACACGCCGATCGCCGATATGGACGTCACCGAACCGCAGCCCGAGCACCTCGCAGCGGCGCAGCCCGGCGTGGATCATCAACGAGACCATCGCTTGATCGCGCAACGTCCGCAGCGCGGCGGTCAACGCGACGACCTCCTCAGGGGCCAGCACTCGGGGCATCTTCTTCGGTGCCCGGATCAGTGGGGATCCACGGTGGCCGCGATGCCGGGCGTGCATGCTGCGCGGGACAGGGTTGCGGTCGCACACCCCGCGCAGCAGCAGGTAGTCGAAGAACGAAGAGATCGTCGCCAGTCGACGCTTGATCGTCGAGGCCGCCAGCCCGGCTTCGCCATCGACGATCCGGACGACGTTGCCGCCCCGACGAGGCATGCGCTGCTGCTCGATGAAGCCGAGGACATCCTGGACGCCGACCTGCTGTGGCCGCTTGTCGACCAGGGCGAAGAAGACTTTCAGGTCGAAGACCTGTGCCGTCAGCGTGTTCGGACGCACCCGCACAGCGGTGAACCGGAGGTACTCATCGATCAACGGGTCACCCAAGGTCGGAACCTCGCCGGACGAGGTCAGTAGACACGGCCTGAACGATCCGAGATCAGCCATCGGAGCCCCCTCGAGAAGAACACCCGAAACCAGCATGCGCCGGCCGTCGCCCCACTCCTGGAAGGACTCGCGGATCACCTACATATCAAGCCTTTCTTCGCGGCGGAGCTCGACCGCCCGTCGAAGTAAAGGTGGCGTTCGTCGAG
>CAZMLG010000348.1:0-2173 GCA_964566985.1 uncultured Intrasporangiaceae bacterium | reverse complement strand
AGGCCGCGGTCGACGGTGAGCACGTCGAGGTCGCGCCGGCTGCGCAGGATGCCGACGAGCCCGAGCGCGGCGCGGCGCAGCGCGTAGGGGTCGGAGGATCCGGTGGGCTTCGCGCCGATCGCGAACATCGCGGCCAGCAGGTCGAAGCGGTCCGCGAGCGCGAGCAGTGCGCCCGGCGTGGACTGCGGCAAGGCGTCGTTGGCGGTGCGCGGCTGCTCCGTCTCCAGCAGCGCGGCGGCGACCTGGGGGGTCTCCCCCGCCCGCTCGGCATACTCCTTGGCCATCACGCCGGCGAGACTGGACAGTTCGATGACCATCTGCGAGGACAGGTCGAACTTGACCAACTCCCCGGCCCGGCGCAACGTCGTCGTCTCGTCGGTGGTCAGGTCGAGGTCGGAGGCGAGCGCCGTCGCGACCTCCGCGATGCGGTCGGCACGCCGGGCCATCGAGCCGATGCGGTTTTCGAAGGTGAGCTGGTCGATCCCGGCCCGCAGGTCGGCCAGGGGCACCTGCAGATCGGCCTGGTAGAAGAACGCCGCGTCCTCGTAGCGGGCCCGGATCACCGATTCGTTGCCGATGCGCACGAGGTCGTCGTCGCAGTCCCCGTTGGCCATGGTCACGAAATACGGCATGAGCCGTCCGTCGGCGTCGCGCACCGGCAGGTAGCGCTGATGCTTGCGCATGACGGTCGTGAGGATCTGCTCGGGCACCTCGAGGTATTTCTTCCCGAATCCGCCCAGGATGCCGTGGGGTTGCTCGACGAGACCGGTGATCTCGTCGACGAGTCCGGCCTCCGTCTCGACGTCGACGGTGCCGCCGACCCCGGCCGCCAGCGCGGTGGCCTGCTCGACGATGCGCGCGCGGCGGTCCTGCGCGTCGAGGATCAACCCGCGGTCGGTGAGCGTGGGGACGAGTCGGTCGGCCGAGGCGATATCGACCAGCGGCTGCGCATCCGTGCGGCCGACGTAGGTCTGCCGTCCGGCGCGCAGTTCGGACACCTGGGCGGGCACGACCGTGGCGCCCCAGAGCACGACGAGCCAGCGGATCGGGCGGCTGAAGGACAGCGTCGGGTCGCACCAGCGCATGTTCTTGTCGGCGCGCAGCCCGCCGACGAGCTCCTGGGTGATCTCCCCGAGCACCGCGAGCGCGTCACGGCCGACCTCGGTGATCTCGACGGCGACGTGCTCGTGGCCGTCGAACTCCGCACGCACCAGCTGATCCGGTGAGACCTTCTGCCCGCGGGCGAACCCTTGCGCGGCCCTGGTCGGGTTGCCGTCGGCGTCGTAGGCCGCGGCCACCTTCGGGCCCTTGCGGAGGGTCTGCGCATCGGGCTCGTGCGCCGCGACCTGCGCGACCGTCGCGACGATGCGCCGCGGCGTGCCGACGACGGTGACGTCGCCATGGGCGAGCCGGGTCTGCGAGAGACGCTCGGCGAGGGTGTCGCGGACGTGGGTGACGGTGACGTCGACGACGTGCGGCGGCAGTTCCTCGGTGCCGATCTCCAGGGCGAAGTCCTGCGGGGTGTCGGGCAGAGCCGCGGCATCGAGCGATTCCGGCTCGGGGTGCGGGGGCATCACCGCGCGGCCGGCCAGTGCCGGGGCGGCCTCGGACTTCAGCAGCGGGAAGTCCAGCTCCTCGCGCCGCTCGACCCACAGCGCGGCGACCTCCCGAGAAAGCCGCCGCATGGTCGAGAACGCCTTGGCCCGTTCGGTCGTCGAGATCGCACCGCGCGAGTCGAGCACGTTGAACGCATGCGACGACTTGAGCACGTAGGTGTGTGCCGGCACCGGCAGCCGGACGTCGATCATGCGCTGGGCCTCGGCCACGTAGTGGTCGTAGAGATCCTGGTTGGCCTGCACATCGGCGTCGTCGAGGTAGTAGCGCGACATCTCGTATTCCTGCTGGCCGAGGGCCTCGCCGTAGGTGATGCCGGGCGCATACACCAGGTCCTTGAAGTGTGTGACGCCCTGCTGGGCCATCATGATGCGCTCGATGCCGTAGGTCAGTTCGACCGACACCGGATCGAGGTTCTGCCCACCGACCTGCTGGAAGTAGGTGAACTGGGTGACCTCCATGCCGTCCAGCCAGACCTCCCAGCCCAGACCCCACGCACCGATGGCCGGCTGCTGCCAGTTGTCCTCGACGAATCGCACGTCGTGCGCGGTGATGTCGA
>CAZMLG010000347.1:0-2185 GCA_964566985.1 uncultured Intrasporangiaceae bacterium | reverse complement strand
TAAGTCGCCTGCCTCTGCCAATTGGGCTACGAGGGCACCCACAGACTATCGATCGGCGCCCCGGGTGGTCAGCAGGTCACCGAGGTCAGGCGATCGAGGCGGCGATGCCGTCGAGGATGTCCTTCTCGCTGGAGACGACCTCGCGGATGCCGCTCGCGGCGGCGACGCGCTCGATGATGCCGCGCCACACCAGCGCACCCGACCCGATGACGTCGACCCGGCCGGGGTGCATGAATCCCAGGCTTGCCCGATCCTCGCGGGTCATGTGCAGCAGTTCGTCGCAGGCGGCGACCACCTTCTCGACCGGCAGCACATTGCCGTGCAGCACCTCCGGGTCGTATGCCGTGAGGCCGAGCGCGTGCGCCGTCACCGTCGTGATCGTGCCGGCGAGGCCCACCAGCGTGGCGACATCGCCGAGCGGCACGACCTCGGCGGCCTCGTCGATGCGCGCGGCGATGTCGGCCTCCGCGGCCGCGATCTCGTCGGCCATGGGTGGGTCGGAGTGCAGGTGGCGCTCGGTGAACCGCACGCAACCCATGCGGGTCGACAGTTCCTGCTCGACCGCGTCCGTGCCGCGGACGAATTCGGTGGATCCGCCGCCCAGGTCGACGACGAGATAAGGGCTCGGCACCTGCCGGGCGACCAGGTCACCGGTGGCGCCGGTGAAGCTGAGCTGGGCCTCCTCGTCACCGGAGATCACCTCGGGCGAGACGTCGAAGTCACCGAAGGCGTCACGCACGCCGCGCTGGAAGTCGGCGGCGTTCCGCGCGTCGCGCGACGCGGAGGTGGCCACGAATCGCACGCGCTGCGCGCCGAGTTCACGGCACTGCACGGCATACTCACGCGCCATCGCCACGGTGCGCTCCATCGCTTCCGGCGCGATGCGGCCGGTGGTGTCGATGCCCTGCCCCAGTCGCACGATCTCCATCCGACGCAGCACGTCGGTCATCGAGCCGTCGTCGCCGACCTCGGCGACGAGCAGGCGAATCGAGTTGGTGCCGCAGTCGACTGCGCCCACTCGGGTCATGTGTGCTCCTCCAGTCTGTCGCGACAGCATCCGTGCTCCCACCAGTCGGGCAACGCGTCGAGCGCCTCGTCCCCGAGCGGGTTGACGCCCGGGCCGGCGGCCAGGCTGTGCGCGACCAGGGCGTGCAGGCATTTGACGCGCGTCGGCATACCCCCGGCGGAGACTCCGGCGATCTCGGGCACGTCGCCGAGCTCGGCGCGGCGGCGCAGGTAGTCCTCGTGCGCGGACCGGTAGGCGGCCGCGAGCGCCCCGTCGTCGGCCAGGCGCGCGGTCATCGTCCGCATCAGGCCGCTCGCCTCGAGCGTGCTGATCGCACCGGTGAGGCGGGGGCAGGTGGCATAGAACGACGTCGGGAAGGGCGAGCCGTCCGGCAGGCGCGGCTCGGTGCGCAGCACGGCCGGGCACCCGCACGGGCAACGGTGGGCGACGGCGACCACGCCGCGGGGGGTGCGCCCGAGTTGAGCCGTCACCCAGTCCAGATCGGCCTGGGACACCAGCGATCCGGCCATCAGTGCAGCGCCGGGTGTTGGTCGGCGTTGAGGGTCGACTGCCAGACCTTGCCATACCAGGGCAGCTTCACCGAGACCCCGTTGCCGGTCGTCTTGACCTCGTGAGGCACGCCCCGCTTGTCGACGATGATCGTCGCGGTCTTGCCGGGTTCGGCGAAGCCGAGTCGCTTCTCGGCCTGCGCGCGCACGTAGTCGGGGTCCTTCCACTTCTTCAGTTGCGCCTTCTTGGCCGCGACGTCCTTCTCCTGTGCCGCGACCTTGCTGTGCAGGTCCGCGATCTGCGACTTGCGCTGCAGGTAGGCGTGCAGCGTCGGCGTGATCAGCACGGCGAGGAAGACGACGAGCGCACCGAAGATCGTCATCCGGCGCAGCGACCTGGGCCGACGTTGCCCGGTCGCGGTCGCGGCCCGTGCGGAGCGGCTGGTGGCCGCGGTCGTGCGCCGGGTGCCCGGGCGGGTGGACGAGCGCGGCGTGCCGCTCCGGGCCCGATTGCCGGATCCGGGGCGGCTGGTCGTGCGGCCGTTACGCGCCATCGGTGGGGGTCCTCGTCACGCCTTCGGGGAGAAACGCGGGAAGGCCTTCGCCCCGGCATACACCGCGGCGTCGTCGAGCTCCTCCTCGATGCGCAGCAACTGGTTGTATTTCGCGA
>CAZMLG010000346.1:0-2219 GCA_964566985.1 uncultured Intrasporangiaceae bacterium | reverse complement strand
TGCGGGACGGCGTGGAGTCCGCGTTCGGCATACGGCTGGTCAACGAGCCGGTGCTGGTCGGCGACCGCCTCTGACGCGCGCCGAGGGGCATACCTCCGCGCTGAGCGGCAGACATCACATGTGCACCTGTCAGGGAAGATGTATGCCCCTCGGCGGCCTGTGGATAACCCGACTGTTGCGGCACCTGTGCCTGGAAGGCTGCCGGCATGTCGAACGAGCCGGATCTGATCGCCGCGACGACCCTGGAAAGACTGGGCATCGATCCCTTTGCGGCGGATGCGAACGGGCGGTGTCGCTTCATCCGGGTGCGCAAGGGCTTCTATGCGTTCGCCGGGATGGCCGCCGCGCCGCGGGATCTTCTGGTCCTGCGGGCGTATGCCGTGGCCCGCCAGAGCGAGGGTGTGCCGTTGTTCTCACACCACACCGCAGCGGCCGTATGGCGCCTACCGATCATCGGTAGGTGGCCGCTCCTGGTCGAGCACGTCACGCCGGCCGGCACCACGGGCCGCACACCCGGGGTGCGCCGGCGCCGCACCGAGCACCTCCCGCGGGGCGTCGAGCACGATGGGCTGCTGGTCACCTCCGTGGCCCGGACCGTCGTCGATCTGGCACGGGAGGATCCCCTCGAGTCGGCCCTGGCCGCGGCCGACTACGCCCTGCACGAGGGGATGTGCACCACCGCCGAGCTGCGGGCGGAAGTCGATGCTCTGCCGAAGGGTGCTCGCGGCCGCCGCATGGCGCAGCGAGTGGTTGCGCTCGCCGACGGGGATTGTGAGTCCGTCGGCGAGTCGCTCAGCCGTGCTCGGATGTTCCAGCTCGGGGTCGCCCGGCCACAGCTCCAGGTCGAGTTCGTCGACGCCGACGGGCTGATCGGGCGGACGGACTTCTGGTGGGACGAACTGATGCTGATCGGTGAATTCGACGGGCGATCGAAGTATCGCGTCGACCCGCAGATGGCGCCCGAGGAGGCGTCCGAGGTCCTCTGGAAGGAGAAACGGCGCGAAGACAGGCTCCGGGCGGGAGGGCACCGGCGGGTGGTGCGCTGGGTGTGGGCGGATGCCTGGGATCCGGGGCGCTTCGAGCGAGTGCTGCGCGGCTACGGTCTACGCACCGGAGCATTCTCGAACTGGGGCTGACGCGCGCCGAGAGGCAAACCTTCCGCCCACAGGCAGACACAAAATATGCACCTCTCGGTGGGGAGGTAGGCCCCTCGGCGCATCAGTCGGCCGTCAACCAGGCGTCGACGTCGGCGAGGATCGCCTTCTTGGTATCGGGTGGCGCCAGGGACGCGTGCACCGACGAGCGGGCGAGCGCGGCCAACTCCTCGTCGGTGAATCCGTGGTCGTCGCGCGCCGAGGCATATTGCGCTGCGAGGCGGTTGCCGAAGAGCATCGGGTCGTCGGCGCCGAGCGCGATCGTCGCACCGGCTTCCACGAGGGTGCGCAACGGCACCTCGGTGGGGCCGGCGTAGACCCCGAGCGCCACATTGGACCCCGGACACACCTCGAGCGCGACGCCGGCGTCGACGACGCGGCGCAGGACCTCGGCCGACTCGACGCTGCGCACCCCGTGGCCGAGCCGGGCCGGGTGCAGCGTGTCGAGGGTCTCGCGCACCGCGCCGGCTCCCAGCAGCTCCCCGGCGTGCGGCACCGCCGCGAGCCCGGCCGCCCGCGCGATGTCGAACGCCCGGGCGAAGTCGGCCGTGTTGCCGCGCCGCTCGTCGTTGCTCAGCCCGAAACCGAGCACCTCACCCGGCCCGTCGCCGGCGTACTTCGCCGCGAGCCGAGCCAGCGTGCGGGCCTCCAGCGGGTGCCGGATGCGCGAGGCCGCCACGATCACCCCGACCCCGATCGGCAGGTCACGGGAGGCCGACCGCGCCTCGTCGAGCACCACCTCCAAGGTCGGGGTGATCCCGCCCAGCTCCGCGGCATACGAGGTCGGGTCCACCTGGATCTCCAACCAGCGTGACCCCTCGGCCACGTCGTCCTGCGCCGCCTCCCGCACGACACGGCGCAGATCCGCCTCGGAGCGCACCCCGTGCCGTGCGGCATCATAGAGCCGCTGGAACCGGAACCAGCCCCGCTCGTCCCGCCCCGACAACTGCGGCGGCCACGAGGTGAGCAACGCCCCCGGCAGCCGTAGGCCGTGCGCGTGCGCGAAGTCACGGACCGTCTCGATGCGCAACGACCCGGTGAAGTGCAGATGCAGGTGCGCCTTGG
>CAZMLG010000345.1:0-2223 GCA_964566985.1 uncultured Intrasporangiaceae bacterium | reverse complement strand
GAGATGCTGCACATCTTCATCTCCGCGGCCGGGAACGACATCAAGCCGGGCTCGACCGGCCGCGCCGTGCCCGGATACGTCGCGAAGATCGTCGACGGCCTCGGGCACGAGGTGCCGCACGGGCAGCCCGGCCGGCTCGCCGTGCAGGGGCCGACCGGTTGTCGTTACCTCCATGGCGAGCGCCAGCTCAACTACGTGCAGGACGGCTGGAACATCACCGGCGACACGTTCAGCCAGGACGAGGACGGCTACTTCTGGTATCAGGCCCGCAGCGACGACATGATCATCTCCTCCGGCTACAACATCGCCGCCCCGGAGGTCGAGGAGGCCGTGCTGAAGCACCCGAAGGTCGTCGAGTGCGCGGTGGTCGGGGTGCCGGACGAGGCACGCGGGTCGCTGGTCAAGGCCTTCGTCGTGCTCGACGGGGCGGTGGGTGACGGGGCGATGGAGCGCGAGCTGCAGGACTTCGTCAAACAGCAGATCGCGCCCTACAAATATCCCCGCGCCGTCGAATTCGTCGACGCCCTTCCGCGCACGGCGACGGGCAAGCTGCAGCGCTTCCGGTTGCGCACGACAGACTAGGCGCCGTGGAGACACCGCCGAGACAACTGATCCTGTCGCTGTTCGGCCTGTATGCCCGAGGCCAGGGCAACTGGCTGCCGGTGCGCGGACTGATCGCCCTCATGGCCGACCTGGGCGTCGACTCGGCCGCCGTGCGCTCGTCCGTGTCGCGCCTGAAGAAGCGCGGCGTGCTCACCTCGCAGCGGCGCGACGGACAGGCCGGCTACGCGCTCGCGGCCGACACGGTCGAGGTGGTGCGCGCCGGTGACGAACGCATCTGGGCGCGGCCGCGAGCCACCGCGGACGACGGATGGCTCACCGTCGTCTTCTCGGTGCCGGAGTCACAGCGATCCCGTCGCCACGCGTTGCGTTCCCTGCTGGCGAGGCTGGGATTCGGCGCGGCGGGGCCGGGCGTGTGGGTCGCACCCGGGGTGGTCTATGCGGAGGCGCTCGACGCGCTGCAACGGCAGGGGCTCGCGGAGTTCACCGAACTGTTCCGCGGCGAATACCTCGGCGTCGCGCGCCTGTCCGATCGTATCGCGCAGTGGTGGGACCTGGAGCGGATCGGCCGGATGTATGCCGAGTTCACCGGCGCCTACGCCCCAGTGCGCGAGGAGCCGGGCGGCGACGCCGACCCCCGGGCCGCGTTCGCGTGCTACGTGCCGATGCTCACCGCCTGGCGGCGCCTGCCCTATCTCGACCCCGGGCTGCCGCTCGACGTGCTGCCGGCGGACTGGCCGGGCATCGCCGCCGAGGCGACGTTCGCCGACCTCGATCGGCGGCTGCGCCCCGCCGCGGCCCGGCACGCCCACGGCATACTCCGCCCGAGTGGTGGGTAAGAACACGCGAGTGGTGTGTAAGAACGCGCGAGTGGTGCGTAAGAACACGCGAGTGGTGTGTAAGAACACGCGAGAAGTCACGCGGAGCGCGGGGCAGGACTCCGAGGCACCACTCGACGGTGCGGAGGCACCACTCGGCGGATCCGGACCTCGGTGGCAGAGCAGGCCCCGGCTCCGGCACAATGAAAAGACCAGTTGCCGATCCGAATGGATGGAAGATGACGACGACGCAGGGCACGGAGCAGACCTCGCTGTTGAACGGTTCGTTGGCGCAGGTCGATCCGGATATCAAGGCAGCTCTCGATGCGGAGTTGCACCGCCAGCAGTCGACGCTGGAGATGATCGCGTCGGAGAACTTCGCCCCGGTCTCGGTGATGGAGGCGCAGGGATCGGTCGCCACCAACAAGTATGCCGAGGGCTACCCCGGGCGGCGCTACTACGGCGGATGCGAGCACGTCGACGTCGTCGAGCAGTTGGCGATCGACCGGATCAAGGCGCTCTTCGGGTCGGAATACGCCAACGTGCAGCCGCACTCGGGCGCCCAGGCCAACACGGCCGTGTATTTCGCGCTGCTGAAGCACGGTGACACGATCCTGGGTCTCGATCTGGCCAACGGTGGCCACCTGACCCACGGCATGCGGATCAACTATTCGGGCAAGAACTTCGACGTCGTGCCCTACCACGTCGGCGACGACGGCCTGGTCGACATGGACGAGGTCGCCCGGCTGGCCCGCGAGCACCAGCCGAAGATGATCGTGGCCGGATGGTCGGCCTACCCGCGGCACCTGGACTGGGCCCGGTTCCGGGAGATCGCCGACGAGGT
>CAZMLG010000344.1:0-2226 GCA_964566985.1 uncultured Intrasporangiaceae bacterium | reverse complement strand
ACCTGCAACGCCGTCTCGACGATTCCACCGAATCATCGGCGTGACGCCGATCCACCCTCACAAGAATTCGCCTACGAAGGAGACATCGTGACCGACCCCAACGCTCGCACCGCGATCGTGACCGGATCCGCCCGAGGCATCGGAGCGGCCATCGCCAGGCGCCTCGCCTCCGACGGGATGGCGGTGGGTGTGCTCGATCTCGACGAATCGGCCTGCCAGACGGTCGTGGACGAGATCACGGCAGCCGGTGGCCGCGCACTCGCCGTCGGCTGTGACGTCGCCGACGAGCAGGCCGTGCAGGCGGCTGTGGACCGCGTGGCCTCCGACCTGGGCGCCCCGACCGTCTTGATCAACAACGCCGGCGTCCTGCGCGACAACCTGCTGTTCAAGATGTCCGCGGACGACTGGGACACCGTGTTGAACGTCCACCTGCGCGGCAGCTTCCTGATGACCCGCGCGTGTCAGAAGCACATGGTCGACGCCACATTCGGCCGGATCGTCAACATGTCGAGCAGTTCTGCACAGGGCAACCGCGGTCAGGTCAACTACTCGGCGGCCAAGGCCGGCATGCAGGGCTTCACCAAGACCCTCGCGATCGAACTGGGCAAGTTCGGCGTGACGGCCAACGCGATCGCGCCCGGGTTCATCGCCACCGACATGACCGCGGCGACCGCGAAGCGGGTGGGTATGGAGTTCGACGACTTCAAGGCAGCCGCGGCCAAGCAGATCCCGGTCGCACGCGTCGGCGAGCCCGACGACATCGCCGCGGCGGCGTCGTTCTTCTGCCGCGAGGAAGCCGGATACGTCAGCGGCCAGGTGCTCTACGTCGCCGGCGGACCACTGGACTGAAGGAGACGCTCATGCGCACATTCGACGGAGTCGACGACCTGCAGTCGGCGGTCGGCGAGCATCTCGGCCACAGCGAGTGGCACGAGGTCACCCAGCAGCAGATCGACACGTTCGCGGAGGCGACCGGGGATCACCAGTGGATCCACGTCGATCCGCAGAAGGCCGCCGGTGGACCATTCGGCGGCACCATCGCGCACGGCTACCTGACCTTGTCGATGATCCCGATGATGGCCTGGGAGGTCTACCGAGTCGAAGGCATCACGATGGGGATCAACTACGGCTCCAACAAGGTGCGCTTCCCCGCGACGGTGCCGGTCGGGTCACGGGTGCGCGCCGGCGTCGAACTCACCGACGTCACATCCGGTCCGAAGGGCGTGCAGTGCACGTTCACGGTGACGGTCGAATTGGAGGGCAGCGACCGACCCGCGTGCGTCGCGGAGACGGTCACGCTGGTCGTCCCCTGACGCCCGAGGCTCCTCAGACGCGGTCGGGCCACCGTCTGAGGTAGCGGCCGGTGACGAAGATGCGGCATCTGCCGCATGCGCGCCGCTACCTCAGACGACGACTGTGGTGGACATCCACAGATCGTCCACGAGGAGCCCGCCATGCAACCACTGGTCACCAGCTACGCGACCATCGAGACCGACTACCGCCGCCACCTGCTGACCGACAGCATGGCCGCGGCCCGGCGGGGACGCACCCGACGGGCGCTGACATCGATCCTGCGCCTCGCCTACCACGAGACTCCCCGCGAGGGGTGAGTATTTCGCGTGCATCCAAAGGGTGCTTCGCGAGAGGATGGCGGGGTGCCCTCCCTGCCCTCTCCCGCGCATCCCTTCGTCGGACGCACGGACATTCTGAAGCTGCTGATCGATCGCAGCATCGCCGGGGACGAGCCATCGGCCACCGTCCTCGGCGGTGACGCCGGAGTCGGCAAGACCCGTCTGGTCGGCGAACTCACCGCGGCGGCCACCGCATCGGGCGGCACGGTGCTGATCGGTCATTGCCTCGACCTGGGCGAGAGCAGCGCACCCTACCTGCCCATCTCCGAGATGCTCCGGCGCCTCGTGCGCGACCGACCGGACGAGGCGCACACCGTGCAGTCCGCACGGCCGTTGCTGGCTCCGTTGCTGCGGCCGGGGGCCGCCACCGCCCTCACAGACGACACCCTGGCCCGTCAGGATCCGGGGGCGTTCTTCGAATCCCTGCACACCTATCTGGAGGAATTGGCCGGGACGGGGCGGCTACTCGTCGTCATCGAGGACGCTCACTGGGCCGACCGGTCCACCCGTGATCTGCTGACCTACCTCTTCACGATCGACTTCCGGGCCCCGGTCTCGGTGATCGTCACCTACCGCAGCGACGACCTCTTCCGCA
>CAZMLG010000343.1:0-2237 GCA_964566985.1 uncultured Intrasporangiaceae bacterium | reverse complement strand
AGATCGTCGACGACCACGACGCGCTGCAGCGCAAGATCGACGACTACAAGGACATTCTGGCCAAGCCGGATCGCCAGCGGCAGATCGTCAAGGACGAGCTGGCCGAGATCGTCGCGAAGTACGGTGACGACCGGCGCACCCAGATCGTCCCGTTCGACGGTGACATGTCGATGGAGGACCTCATCCCGGAGCAGCAGGTGGTCGTCACGATCACCCGCGGTGGGTATGCCAAGCGCACCAAGACCTCCGAATACCGGTCGCAGCACCGCGGCGGCAAGGGAGTGCGGGGCGCGACGCTGCGCGGCGACGACGTGGTGTCGCACTTCTTCACCACGAGCACGCACCAGTGGCTGTTGTTCTTCACCAACCTGGGCCGGGTCTACCGCATCAAGGGGTACGAACTCCCGGAGGGCAGCCGCGACTCCAAGGGCCAGCACGTCGCCAACCTGCTGGCGTTCCAGCCGGGCGAGGAGATCGCCCAGGTGATGACGCTGCGGGACTACGAGAGTGCCCCCTATCTGCTGCTCGCGACGCGCCGTGGCCTGGTCAAGAAGACCCGCCTCACCGAATACGACTCCCCCCGCTCCGGCGGCCTCATCGCGATCAACCTGCGCGACGAGGACGAGCTGGTCGGGGCCGGCCTGGCCAGTGCGGACGACGACGTGCTGCTGGTGTCGCGCAAGGGTCAGTCGGTGCGGTTCAATGCCACCGACGAGACGCTGCGCCCGATGGGCCGGGCGACCTCGGGTGTCACCGGGATGAAGTTCCGGGACGGTGACGAACTGCTGGCCATGAACGTCGTCGCCGACGGCACCGACCCCGACGTGTTCGTCGTCTTCGAGAACGGCCTGGCCAAGCGCACCCTGGCCTCCGACTACCCGGTCAAGGGGCGCGCGACCCTGGGCGTCAAGGTCGCGTCGATCTCCGATCGCGGCGGGCATCTCGTCGGTGCGCTCACGGTCGGCGCCGACGACGAGGTCATGGTCGTCATGGAGAAGGGCAAGATCGTGCGCTCACGGGTCGATGAAGTGCGCCGCACCGGCCGCTCGACCCAGGGTGTGCAGTTCGCCACGCCGGACAAGCGGGATTCGATCGTGGCCGTGGCGCGGAACACGGAGCGGGAAGTCGAGGAAGAGATCGATGATGGCGTAGCGTCTGACACGTCGGACGCGCAGAGTGCCGCGGACGGCACCGACGCAGCCGGTGTCGACGATGCTCCCGCGGACGACGCGCCCACTGGAGCGACCGAGTCTGGAGATGACGAGTGAGCAGCCCCGAGCACCCCTCCGAGGGTGCGTCACCCTCGACCAAGGAGGCGCCTGCCGCGAAACTGCCGGCCGGTGCCAAGGGGGCTTCCACGCCGCGCAGTGACCGTCCGGAGTCGGCGCGGGGCGCGCGAGGAGCCCGACAGTCACCGCAGCGGCAGACCGCTCAGCGGCCCGCACGGGCGACCCCGCGCCGCGTCCGTCTCACCCTGTCACGGATCGACCCGTGGTCGGTGATGCTCAACGCCTTCCTGCTGTCGGTCGCGATCGCGATCGCCGCGGTCGTCGTGGTGGCCGTCCTGTGGATCGTGCTCGACGGCATGGGAGTCTTCGACAACCTCAACGACGTGCTGCGCACCCTCGACCGCGACGGATCGACGTTCGACGTGATGGACTACATCGGCTTCGGCCGCGTCGTCTCGCTGTCGGTGGTCATCGGATTCATCGACATCATTTTGATGACGGCGCTCGCCACGTTGGGGGCGTTCCTCTACAACATCTGCTCCTCGCTGGTCGGCGGTGTCCGGCTGACGCTGTCCGACGAGTAGGCCGTTTTGATCGACACCCCCGCCGTGAGGTAACCTCATGCGGCGCCCACATCTGCGTCGCAGTGGTGGGCGCCGCATGGTGCACGGGCCTATAGCTCAGTCGGTTAGAGCGCTTCCCTGATAAGGAAGAGGTCACTGGTTCAAGTCCAGTTAGGCCCACCAACACCACCGCGGATCGTGACACAAGGAGATGTCCTCGCATGAAGAAACTTCTGGTGATCGTCGCGGCCGCGGCGGGAGCCGCTCTGGTCGTGCAGCGCAAGGTCAAGGCCGACCAGGCCACCAAGGATCTGTGGGCGCAGGCCGCCGACCAGCCGGAACGACGCTGAGCACAGCCTTCGCATCACCCTTCGGGGGCGTGGCGCAATAGGTAGCGCACCTGCTTTGCAAGCAGGGGGTTGCCGGTTCGAGCCCGGTCGCCTCC
>CAZMLG010000342.1:816-2246 GCA_964566985.1 uncultured Intrasporangiaceae bacterium | reverse complement strand
TGTCCGGCGGCGACATGGGCGCGGCCTACCTGCTCCCCCGGCTCGTGGGATACGGGCGGGCCACCGAGCTGCTCATGCTCGGCGACACCATCGACGCGCAGACCGCCGATCGCTACGGGATCGTCTCCCAGCTGGTCGAGGAGGACGAGCTCGACGACGCCGTCGGGGCTCTTGCCCGGCGCCTGGCCGACGGCCCGACCATGGCCTACGCCCAGACCAAGTCGCTCATCACCCGCGAGCTCGACATGCCGATCGGCTCGGCCATGGAGATGGACGCGATGACCCAGGCGCTGTTGATGACCAGCGCCGACCACCAGGAGTTCCACGCGGCGTTCAACGCCAAACGCCCACCGCAGTGGACCGGTCGATGACCGCCCATATCGCGCTGGTGACCGGCGCGTCCCAGGGCATCGGCCAGGCGTGCGCCGAGCGCCTGTCCGCCGCCGGACACCGGGTCGCGTTGCTCGCCCGCGGCGAGGAGCGGCTGCGCGAGGTCGCCGACCGCCTGCCCGGCGAGACGATGACCGTGTCCGCCGACGTGACCTCCCCCGCCTCGATCGAATCGGCCTACGGCCGGGTCGAAGACGCCTGGGGGCCGGTCGAGGTGCTCGTGCACGCCGCCGGCACCGGAGCCTCGACCCCGCTGGTCGACACCGACGACGAGCAGTGGCAGCGGATGATCGACCTCAACCTCACCGCACCGTTCCGCTGCATCCGCCGGGCGCTTCCCGCCATGACCGACGTCGGGTTCGGCCGCATCGTCGTCGTGGCCAGCGTCGTCGCCAAGCGCGGCGAGTCGCGGGTCGCGGCCTACACCGCGAGCAAGCACGGCGCACTCGGGCTGGTGCGGGCGGCCGCCGCCGAGGTGGCCCGCACCGGCGTCACCGTGAATGCCGTGTGCCCCGGATACGTCGACACCCCCATGACCGCACAGACCGTCCGGGCGATCGCGTCGCGCACCGGCCGCAGCACGGACGAGGCGGCACAGGTGCTGGCGCGGCGCCAGCCGATCGGCCGGCTCGTCTCGCCGGAGGAGGTCGCGCAGGCCGTCATGCTGTGCGTCGACAACGGCGCCATCACCGGTCAGGGCCTCAATGTCGACGGCGGCGCCGTGCAGTCATAAGCGACCTCCACCCAACGAAAGGGCACCGATGGAACGCATCAACCCGGCATCACTCGCGCCGGCGAAGGGCTTCTCGCACGCCGTCGTCGGCACGGGCACCACCGTCTTCCTCGCCGGGCAGACCGGCATGGCTCCCGACGGCTCGATCGTCGGCGGCGGCATCGTCGCCCAGTTCGAACAGGCCCTCGCCAACATCCTCGAATCGCTGCGTGCCGCCGGCGGCCCCCCCCCCCCGGGGGGGGGCAAGGCGCACGACAGCGCGCCCAAGGGGGCCGCCCGCGGCCCCCCCCGCCGCCGCGGGCAGGGC
>CAZMLG010000342.1:0-806 GCA_964566985.1 uncultured Intrasporangiaceae bacterium | reverse complement strand
GGTATTGTGCCCGTTTGAGACCGGCCCCGCCCAAACTCCCGCTATTCGTGGGGTGCCGGCGGCGGCACGCCCGACCAGTTGGCGAGCATGACGATCTACATCGTCGACATGGAGGCCTACCTCGACCACGCCCGCGACATCGGTCAGGTCTGGAAACGCCTCGTCGGCACCGACTATCCCGCCATGGCCGGCATCGGCGTCGCCCGACTGTGGGACGCCGAGGCGCTCGTCGAGATCCAGGCCTTCGCCACGCTCCCCGACTGATCGGCGGCTTATGTCATGCAGAATGCGCCAGATCCGACGCATTCTGCATGACGCAATGTCGTGCGCTCTCGCTCAGAGTCCGGGATAGAGCGGGAAGTCGTGCGCGAGCTTCGCCACCCGCTCGCGCAGCCCCTGCGCGGCGGCGTCGGAGAGCTCCGGCGCCAGCGCGGCCGCGATGATGTCGGCGACCTCGGTGAACTCCGCCTCACCGAACCCGCGCGTGGCCAGCGCCGGCGTGCCGATGCGCAACCCCGAGGTCACCATGGGCGGGCGCGGGTCGTTGGGCACGGCGTTGCGGTTGACGGTGATGCCGATGTCGTGCAGCCGGTCCTCGGCCTGCTTGCCGTCGAGCTGGGAGTCGACCAGGTCGACCAGCACCAGGTGCACGTCGGTGCCTCCGGTCAGCACCTTCACGCCGGCCCGGGCGACATCGTCCTCGCTCAGCCGTGCCGCGAGGATCCGCGCGCCGTCGAGAGTGCGCTGCTGACGGTCCTTGAACCCCTCGCCGGCGGCGACCTTGAACGAGACGGCCTTGGCCGCGA
>CAZMLG010000341.1:1178-2249 GCA_964566985.1 uncultured Intrasporangiaceae bacterium | reverse complement strand
AGGTCGTCCCGGTGGACATCACCGAGCTGTTCGCCATGGAGATCGACTTCGAGGAGGACCTGCAGCGCGCCAACAAGGAGCTGTAGCGGTCCTCCCTGCCGCCCGCGCCTATGCTGACCGCGTGACCACCCTGACCAGCCTGGGCCGCTACCGCGACGACGCCGACAACGTCATCGACAGCCCTCCATTGGAGGCGAAGCAGGTCTCCATCACGTTCAACGGCTCCGGTAACCGGGTCATCATCGACAAGCGATCCCGGATCGAACGGCTCACCGTCACGTTCCACGGCAACCACGGCACCGTCCGCCTGGGGCACAACCGGAATCACGGCCGACCGCGTCTCAACCTGCGGCTCGGCGCGGGCAGCAGCATCACGTTCGGCGACGACCTGACCACCACCACGCCGCTGTTCGCCAGCGCCGTGGAGGGAGCCGGCATCACCGTCGGGAACGACGTCATGTGCGCCACCCACATCCAGCTCCGCACGGACGATTCCCATGCCATCTATGACGTCGACTCGGGCGAACGCATCAATCCTGCGCAGAGCATCACCATCGGCGATCACGTGTGGCTCGGCTACGAGGCGGTCGTACTCGGCGGCGTGACCATCGCATCCGGCTCGGTGCTGGGCATCCGCAGCGTCGCCACCGCCGACATCCCGAACAACGTGATCGCCGTCGGCGCACCGGCACGCGTGGTCCGCCGCAACATCGCCTGGGAACGGCCGTTCCTGTGGCTCTCCGACCGGCCGGATCCGTGGCCACAGTATGATTCCGGACGCCTGCCCGCGCACTGGAAACCGACCGACGCGGACAGATAGGGCAGCGCGAGGCCAGCTTCGCGGCGGATGGGCGTCGCACCGGGACGGATGGACGAACGGAGTGTCGGGATGAGCGCGAGGCGCTGGCTACAACGACGCCTTCCCGGCCCGGTCGTGCATCGACTGTCGGCGCTGCGCACGCGACTCGGGTTCGCCCGGCGCACCGTCGATCGCGCGCTGCGTGCCCCGGCCGCTCGGCTCGGGCGTGCCCGCGGCCACGGCCCGGTGCTCAGCGGCACCGCGTGGAGCCC
>CAZMLG010000341.1:0-1078 GCA_964566985.1 uncultured Intrasporangiaceae bacterium | reverse complement strand
TGGCAGCGGGCGCAGACCACGCCGGGACACCGGCTCCCGGAATCGCCGCTGCTGCTCGAGCACCGCGAGCCCATCGACGCCGTCTACACCTGGGTGAACGACTCGGACCCGTTGTGGCAACGCCGCTTCCGCGACGCCGTCTCCCACCTCGACACCGCCCACCACCATGAGACCTCCTGGGCCGCCTCACGATTCGCCGAGCGCGACGAGCTGCGGTATTCGCTGCGCAGCCTGGAGATGCATGCGAACTGGGTGAACCACATCTTCATCGTGACCGACCAGCAGGTGCCCAGCTGGCTGGTCGAGGACCACCCCCGGATCACCGTCATCGATCACTCCGAAATCTTCGACGACCCGGACTCCTTGCCGGTGTTCAACAGCCACGCCATCGAGTCACGCCTGCACCACATCCCGGGCCTCGCCGAGCGCTACCTGTACCTCAACGACGACGTGTTCTTCGGATCCCCCGTCATACCGGACCAGTTCTTCACCTCGAACGGCATCGCCAAGTTCTTCCTCTCCGACCGCCCGATCGGCCTCGATCCGGTCGACGACCGCGACCTTCCGGTCTCCGCGGCCGCGAAGAACAATCGGACCATCATCGAGCGGCTCTTCGGGGTCACGGTGACGCAGAAGTTCCAACACACCCCGCATCCGCAGCTGCGCACCGTCCTGGAGGAGATGGAGCAGCGGCTCCCGGAGGAGTTCGCGGCGGTCGCGCGGTCGCAGTTCCGGAGCCCGCAGGACATCTCGGTCGCCGCCGCGCTGCACCACTACTACGCCTACGCGACGGGGCGGGCGGTCCCCGGGACACTGAACTACCAGTTCCTCGAGCTCAGCGAACCGGACACCGTCATGGAGCTGCGCAAACTCGCGCTACGGCGGCACCTCGAGGTGTTCTGCCTCAACGACACGATGTCCACCGGGGCAGCGCTGGACCGGCAACGCGACGTGATCCGCGAATTCTGCGAGCAGTACTACCCGGTCCCCAGCAGCTTCGAGAAACCCTAGCGACCCCGCGCGCGTCCGCGACCCCGCGCATTTCAGCGCACTTTAAGCCAACTTTCACCGGGCTGTA
>CAZMLG010000340.1:0-2255 GCA_964566985.1 uncultured Intrasporangiaceae bacterium | reverse complement strand
CGCTCGGGGCCAGGGCCCCGCGCGGCCGGACCTCGTTCTCCAAGGACCGCTACTTCCAGGCCGACGTGTCCGGCGACGACGAGGTCGTGCCCGAGGGGATCGAGGGCCGCGTGCCGTTCCGCGGGCCGCTCGGTGCCGTGCTGCACCAGCTGACCGGCGGCCTGCACCAGTCGATGTTCTACGTCGGCGCCCACGACGTGGCCGCACTCAAGGAGCGCGGGCGGTTCGTGCGCATCACCTCCGCCGGGCTGAAGGAATCCCATCCGCACGACATCCAGGGCATCGCGCCGGCACCCAACTACGCTGGGCGGTAGTCCGCACGACCGAGACCCGAGGGGGCAGGATCATCGATCAGGGGACGCGGCTCGGTGGTCGCTATGAACTGGTGCGGCGCATCGCCGCCGGCGGCATGGGCGAGGTGTGGGAGGCCCAGGACGAGGTCCTCGGACGGCGCGTCGCCGCGAAGGTCATCCAGTCCACGCTCGCCGGCGACGCCCACTTCTCCACCCGCTTCCGCCACGAGGCGCAGCTGTCCGCGCGGCTCAGCCACCCGGCGATCGCGACCGTCCACGATTTCGGCCGGGACGACGGCGTCGACTATCTCGTGATGGAGTTGGTGCGCGGCGAGTCGCTCGCCGACCTGATCGCGCGGCACGGTGCCCTGGCCCCTGCATACGCCGCTGATCTGATCCGGCAGGCCGCGACCGGCCTCGCCGCGGCGCACGAGGCCGGAGTCATCCACCGCGACGTCAAGCCGGCCAACATCCTCGTCACCCCGAACGGCCAGGTGAAGGTCACCGACTTCGGCATCGCCCGAGCACTGGGCGAGGCGGCGATGACCCGGACCGGCGAGGTGCTCGGCACCGCGCAGTACCTCTCACCGGAAGCCGCGCTGGGCCGCGAGGTCGGGCCGCAGTCGGACCTCTACTCGCTCGCCGTGGTCACCTACGAAGCGCTGTGCGGTCGCCGGCCGTTCCACGCCGACTCCGGGGTCACGCTCGCGCTGCAGCACGTCAACACCCCGCCGCCCGGCCTACCGCCCGGGCTGCCGCCTGCGCTGCAGGGCGCGGTGATGCGGGGCCTCGCCAAGCAGCCGGACCAGCGACAGCCGGGAGTGGTGGCGTTCGCCGACGACGTGATGCGCGCGGCGCACCCGGTGGCGGGTGGCCCGCAGCCGGTGCACTCCTGGCCGACGCAGTCCGTCACGCCGCCGCCGGGCCCTCCCATCTACGGCAAGCCGCCCGCGCCCGCGGCCCCGCCGTCGCCGGCGGCCCCGTGGTTCGGCCGCCTCTGGGTCGGACTCGCGGTGCTCACCGTGTTGTGCACCCTCCTGCCGTGGGCGTCCTACGCGGATCAGCACTGGATCGCCTACACGCTGGCCGATGCGTCGCACCTCACCGCGGACGACTCCAACGGCACCGGATCCGCCGTGGCGGCCACGGTCTTCGCGGCCGTCTTCGGCGCTCTCGGCGTCCCGCAGGCCCTTGGCAAGGGACGTCTGGGCTGCACCGTCCCGGCACTGTTCGTCGGGGTGTTCAGCGGGGTGGTCTGGCTGGCCTGTGTGGCCTACATCGACGGCACCACGGACGAGCCCAGCCGGTTGTCCATGGGGGTGGGCGCGATCCTGTTCCCGATCCTCGGCACGGCGGCCTTCGCGTTCGCCGTGGCCGCGCTCTTCCGGAGGCGCTGACCAGCGGCCGCCGGTTCGCGATACCCCGCGACCGATAGCCTGTCCCGGTGACTGAGATCGAGATCGGCCGCGCGAAGCGCGGCCGACGCGCCTACACCCTGGACGACGTCGCCGTGGTGCCCTCGCGCCGCACCCGTGACCCGGAGGAGGTGTCGACCGGCTGGCAGATCGACGCCTACCACTTCGGCCTGCCGGTGATGGCCGCCCCGATGGACTCGGTGATGTCGCCCCGATCCGCGATCGAGCTCGGGCGCCTGGGCGGGCTGCCGGTGCTGGACCTGGAGGGTCTGTGGACCCGCTACGAGTCGCCGGAGCCGCTGCTGGCCGAGATCGCGGGCCTGGAGCAGAGCATGGCGATCGCCCGGATGCGCGAGATCTATGCCGTACCGGTTCGCTCCGAACTGATCACCCAGCGCCTCGCGGAGATCCGCGAGTCGGGATGCACCGTCGCGGGCGCCCTGTCGCCGCAGCGCACCAAGGAGCACTGGAAGGCGGTCGTCGACGCCGGGGTCGACCTCTTCGTCATCCGCGGCACCACGGTCTCGGCCGAGCACGTCTCCGGCCA
>CAZMLG010000339.1:0-2260 GCA_964566985.1 uncultured Intrasporangiaceae bacterium | reverse complement strand
CTCAGGCACGTTCAGCCTCGACGGCGGCACCTGGGAGGTCGACAACAACGTCTGGATCATCGGTGACGACGACGATTGCCTCGTCATCGACGCAGCCCATGACGCTCGGCCGATCCTCGACGCGGTCGGTGATCGGCGGCTGACCGGAGTGCTGTGCACGCACGCGCACGACGACCACATCGGTGCGGTCGCGCCGGTGTGCGAGGCGACCGGTGCCCTGCCGTTCCTCCACCTGGACGACCAGATGCTCTGGGACCGGGTGTATTCGAGCGGACCCGAGCGTGACCTGACCGACGGTGACATCATCGACATCGCCGGCACGCGGATGCATGTGCTGCACACGCCGGGACATTCGCCGGGATCGTGCTGCTTCTATGCACCGTTCCTGAAGGTCGTCTTCACCGGAGACACGCTCTTTTCCGGCGGACCCGGGGCGACCGGTCGGTCGTTCAGCGACTTCGACACGATCATCGAGTCGATCAGCCAGAAGCTGTTCGACCTGCCGCTCGACACGACGGTGCTCACCGGTCACGGAGACTCGACCACGATCGCCGCGGAAGCGCCGCATCTGGACGAGTGGATCGCAGCCCACCAGGAGGAGTAGCCGACGCGCCGGTCGGCCGCCTGGCCGATATTTGGCAGTTCCCTTCCCCACCCTGGAATTTAGTTACGAGACGCGCGATTTCGGCGCTATTTTTCAGGGATTGTGATATAGGCCGATGACGACCCGCCACCGGCCGGGAGAGGAACGACCATGGTCACGTCAGTCAGCCCTGCCCGCAAGAAGGTGACCGCCCGCCGTACCCTCGGCCTCGCCGTCGGACTGGCGGCCTGCGCCGGGATGGTCGCCGCACCGGCGGCGGCCGTGCAGGCCAAGGCCAAGCCGTCGCACCGCGGCAGCCCGCCGGGATCGACCCGAGTGGTGGCCACCGGGCTGGACAACCCCCGACAAGTGGCCTTCGGTCACGGGGACGAACTGTATGTCGCGGAGGCTGGTCACGGCGGATCCGGCGCATGTGTGGCGAGTGACGACGACCCGAGCGTCAAGGTCTGTTACGGCACGTCGGGGGCCATCGCGAGGGTCTCGCACGGGCAGGTCCGCCGTGTGCTCACGGGTCTGCCGTCGCTGGCCGCGCAGACGCCGACACAAGGTGGACAACTGCCGCCCGGTGCGGAGGCGACCGGTCCTTCGGATGTGTCCGTGTCCGGTCGCACCCTCGCCTTCACCGTCGGCCTGGGGTCGACGCCGACCAACCGGTTCACCTTCTCGGCCACGTCGAATGTCGGCCACCTGCTCGGCACGGCGGGTGAGGTGACTCTGCCGACGCCGTGGCGGTGGGCACCGGCCAAGACGGCGCAGGACGTGCGCCAGATCGGCGATCTCGCGGCCTACGAGCAGGTGAACAACCCTGTGCCGCCTGCCGACGAGCCCGACTCCAACCCGAACGCGTTGTTGCGTGACCGGCGCGGGTATCTGGTGGTCGACGCCGGCGGCAACGACCTGCTGTCGGTCTCCCGCTCGGGCAGCGTCGGCACGGTCACGACGTTCCCCGGCCCGACGAAGACCTGCACTCCGTCGATCCCGTCGCAGGCGGTGCCGACGTCGATCGTTCGCGGTCCCGGAAACGCCTACTACGTGGGCGAACTGACCGGCTTCCCGTTCTGTGAGGGAGGGGCGGTCATCTGGAAGGTCAAGCACGGCCATGCGAGCATCTATGCCTCCGGCCTGACCAACGTGACCGACCTGGCCTTCGGACCAGGCGGCAGTCTGTATGCCGTGGAGATCGCCGAGCACGGACTGCAGAGCGGGCCGATGGGTGCGGTCGTGAAGATCCCGCGTGGTGGCGGCAGTCATCACAGCGTCGTGGCGTCCGGGCTGATGGCTCCGTATGGCATTGCGATCCGCGGCAACACGGCCTACGTGACGACGGGGTCGATCCTGCCGAAGAGCGCCGGAGGAGGTCAGGTCGTCGCGATCGCACTGGCACGCCACCATCGGTGACCGGCCTGAGACGGCCGTGAACGACAACGGTGGGGCACGTCGATGACGTGCCCCACCGTTCTCTCAGAGAGTGGCTTGCTCAGCCCTTCCAGAGGTTGTCGACGTACTTCTGGTTCTTCTTGATCCACTCGTTGAGGCCCATCTGCGGGTCGTCCTTGTGCTCCTTGAGCATGGAGTTCTCCAGGGCCGCCAGCGTGGCGTCGTCCATCTTGAACGCCTTGAACGACTTGTAGATGTCCGGGTGCTCCTTCTTGAAGC
>CAZMLG010000338.1:0-2271 GCA_964566985.1 uncultured Intrasporangiaceae bacterium | reverse complement strand
TGCTGTGCTTGAGCGCCATCATCGTGGCGTGACCCGGCAGGGTCAGGTGGACCGGATCGGAGCCGTGGCCGTAGAGCACGGCGGGGATCTTGTCGTCGCGGCGGATGCGGCGTGCGGCACCCTTGCCGAATTCGGTGCGGATCTGCGCGGGGATGCGCAACTCGGGCTGAGCCATGATCTGTCCTTTGATCGCGGAGGTTGACATGTGGTCGGCCTCGACGCGGGACGTCGCGCGGATCAGCGACGGGCAGCTTCACGCTCCAGCGCACCTTGTCGATCACGGAGCGGCGTGGCAGGCCACGCGGCGTCCCTCGCCGAGGCGGGTCTCATCCTACGGGGGTATGCCGTGCCCTCCCAAATCGTGCGACTGAGCGGCCGCACCAGAGCTTCGCTCCGCCCCGCTGCGAATCCGCATGATATTGACATATATAGTCCGGGGTGGGACTATATATGTCATGCGCATGACGACGGCGGAGGCGGCACGGGACCTCGGTGTCTCCGCTCGGCAAATTCGCCGGCAGGCCGCGAGCGGCCGAGTGGCTTCCATCCGCTATGGCACCGCACGCACGATTTCCACCCGACAGGTCAATGCTCTCGCGCGCATGGCGCGCCGAGGGCGCGACTGGAACGAGACCACGCGCTCCGCCGCACTGGACCTTCTCAGTGATGGCACGACCGGCGCTCTCGCGGGCTCCGAGCGGAGCCGACTGAAGAAGCGCTTGCGATCGATCGAGCTGCCGGCGCTGTCCGGGCAGATTCTCGTCGGCCGCGCGTCATTGCGTCGAGCTGCCAGTGAGTCGGCGAAGGCAAGACTCACACCCCGACTGTTAGCCGAGCTGGAGTTGACCTCATCGGCATCCGGGCTGGGAGTCCTCGTGGCCGAGAATTCCGCACGAGCCGCACGCCGGGCCGGTCTCGGACTTGACGACGAGGGAGACGTCGTCGTGATCGAGGGGGCCGAGGAACATCATGCAGTCCTCGAGGCTCTCGCGCTCTATGTCTATGGCGACACCAGAGAGAGTTCAGCGGCGGCCGACTGGGTCTCGACTCGGCAGGCATCACTGTGACCGAGCGGCCGCACGTCGTACTCGACCGTGAAGCCGCGCGCTGGAGTGAGCCGCCGTGGCCGTCAGCTCTTGAAGTGGCTCACTTGCTTCCGCCACGATCATGGACGTTGGTCGGCGGACTCATGGTGCAGATGCATGCAATCATCGCCGGCTTTCCGTCACCACGCGCAACTCTCGATGTGGATTCGGCCCTTCATCTGGAGACCGGGGCCGTCTCCTTTGCAACGGCGGCTGCGGCGTTACGGACGGCGGGGTTCGTTCTAGACGTCAACACGACATATGCCTATCGCTTCGATCGTGGGCGCGAACGTATCGATGTGATGTGCTCCGACCGTCATGCGGCACAGAAGAAACCGACGTATCAGGGGCGGCCGTTGTTCCCGGTGTCGGGCGCAACGAGGGCGCTGCGGGAAACGATCAACGTAAGTGTGCACGCCGACACGGACGCGGAGCTCGTGGTCCCGACTGTTCGGGGCGCGCTCGTGCTGAAAGGCGCTGCGGTCATGGAAGACTCGCGAGACCGCGGGCGACATGCAGAAGATGGCGTCATGCTGCTCGCCTGTCTGGCCGATACGAACGAGGTCGTGCCAGGACTGAGCACCACCAGCCGTCAACGGCTGCGTGCACTGGTGCGGACGCTCACCGAGGACCATCATCCGTGGAGTTCACATGATCGCGTGGTCCAGTCCCTGGCACGAGAGTCCCTCGAAGAGCTGCGGCAGTCGCTGGAAATCTGATCTCCTCGCTGAGACGAAGTGACACCCCGATCGCGCGGAGTGACCACTCGGCGGTTCTGACGCACCACTCGGCGAAGGGCTACTTCTCCTCGAACATGCTGGTGACCGAGCCGTCCTCGAACACCTCGCGAATGGCCTTCGACAGCAGCGGGGCGATCGACAGCACCGTCAGCTTGTCGAACCGGGCCTCCGCGCTCAGAGGAAGCGTATTGGTGACGATGATCTCGCGCGCGCACGACTTCTGCAGGCGCTCCACGGCCGGGTCGGAGAAGATCGCGTGGGTCGAGACGATGATGACGCTGTCCGCGCCGTCCTTCATGAGCGCATCGGCCGCGTGACAGATGGTGCCGCCGCTGTCGATCATGTCGTCGACCAGGATGCAGGTGCGACCGGTCACCTCACCGATGACGCGGTTGGCGACGCTCTGGTTGGGCTGGGTGACGTCGCGGGTCTTGTGGATGAAGGCC
>CAZMLG010000337.1:0-2276 GCA_964566985.1 uncultured Intrasporangiaceae bacterium | reverse complement strand
CTGACCAGGACAAACACCACCACCAGACACCGTAGCCAGGAAAGTCCCGCTAGGGCGAGCAGGTTCTGGGCCACCTTCCATTGCAACGCCTCCACCCGCTCGCGGGCAGTAACGTCCCACAAGTCAGCCCCGAGCTCGGCCATCCACTCGTCCGCGTTGAATCGGTAGACACTATCTCGGGCAGCCAGCCGGCGCGCCTCTGTCGTTTTTCCGGCGCCGGGAAGACCTGTCACGATGATCAGCGTTGCCACCACCTGGATATCGTGCCATCGTGCCGTCCCATAGCCGGGTCACCATGCCCCTGGAACGGTCGGAACTGCTGTAAACCGTGACCACCACCGCAAGCGGATCGTCCTACGAGACATTCTCTTGCCGGGAGAACCGCTGGCGGGCCGCCTGCCGGGAGACTCCCAGCGCGACAGCGATGTGGTTCCATGACCGCCCGTGCGCTCGGGCTACATCGACCGCCTCCCGAAGCCGCGCTTCGTCGGCTCGGGTCGCCTCCGCGACAACCGCGACCATTCGGAGGTCTTCGGTGTTCTCGATCTCCGCCGTGGCAGGATCGAGCTCGTCGGCGAGCTTGTCGAAGCGCTCTGCGGCGTGCTCGATCTCCTCGTCTGTGTGTCGCATCATGATCACCTCCTCATCCGAGGAACCGGTAGAACTTGGGCCGAAGCGCCATTGCATGGATGGCCACCGGGTCTTCTCCGTCGAAGTCCAGCACTCCGACTTCCAGCAACGCGCCGTCGGAGGCCGGGCCGATGAGCAAGCTCAGGCCCTCACCCATCTCGTGCCGCCGCATCATGTTGCGGACGGCATGTTCGATATCGCCGTCGGGGACTCCGTGGCGCCTCGCCGGCCCACCGATCCTCATGTAGACAATGTACCTTGTCTGGCCGGCCGGAACCAGCAGTGCCGACTCATCCCAGTCGGGGATCGGCTATTGAGCCTGCTGCCGGCCGTGGCCCTATAACGCAATAGACCGTCAACATTCGTGACGATGCCAGCCGGGTGTTGACGGTATGTCGCGCTATAACGTGCGGAACTGCGTCGGGCATGCCGCCGACGCCTCACCGCAAGCCCAACCACCACCGGTGACGGTGCGGTTCAGCGACCCGTCCAGTGCCGCCGCAGCGATAGTTGTCCCGTAGAGGCCGTCCGGGTCTCGTCACCGGGACACGGGCGGCTTACGGGACGGGCCGCCCACCTGGTCGCCCACCTGCGGCGAACCCATGGCCGCGGGGTCGGTGTTCGCATGCTCACTCACAAGACCGCATAACCATGCGTGACCATGTGCCCCGTCCGTCAAGGACAAAGTGACGTCGGATTTCGTCGACAAGTGACGCTGGGATTCGCCGACATAGCCAGACCTCCATGCATTGACGTTCTTCGATGGATTGAGCCTGCCTCTCGTATCGACAAATGTCAATGTGTAAGTCAGAATGGAGGCATGAGCCCCTCTCCCGCCATCGAGGAAACCGCTGACGTCGCGCCCTGCTGTGTCCTCGGCGAGACGATCGACGACGCGATCGCCCAGGACCTGGCCAGGGTGTTCAAGGCCCTCGGCGACCCCACACGGGTCAAACTCCTGTCCCTCATCGCCGGCAGCAGCGAGGGCGAGATGTGCGTCTGCGACCTCACCGAGCCCGTCGGGCTCTCCCAGCCGACGGTCTCCCACCACATGAAGCTGCTCGTCGAGGCCGGGCTCGTTGACCGCGAGCAACGCGGTCGCTGGGCCTACTATCGGCCCACCATCGACACCCTCACCGCCGCCGCAAAGGCGCTCATCGCCTGAGGACCCTTCACTACGACAAGCCGCCCACGGCACCCGACGAACTCATCGAATCCCGGCCCCCGACGAACCTGCGCGGCGTGGACATCCCCGACGGCAGGGCCGACGACCCGTCCTGGTGTCGATACCTCGCCTTGACGTCGAAGGACAAATGCGCCCCGCCAGGTACACCTGGCGGGGCGCATTCGAGTCCGACGCCAGACACACCGGGCGTGTCAGGTGTCAGATCGCCTCGTATCCGAGCCGATCGGCTCAACTACCGGCAAGTTGCCGAAGCACGTACTGCAGGATGCCGCCATTGCGGTAGTAGTCGGCCTCACCGGGGGTGTCGATGCGCACGACTGCCTCGAACTCGACGACGCCGCCGGCCTCGTGAGTCGCCGTGACGTGCACCGTCTTGGGTGTCGTGCCCTCGTTGAATACGGTGATGCCGGTGAGCTCGAAGGTCTCGGTGCCGTCCAGACCCAGCGAGTCGGCGCTCTGG
>CAZMLG010000336.1:0-2313 GCA_964566985.1 uncultured Intrasporangiaceae bacterium | reverse complement strand
CTCCGCGCCGGAGATCGAGGCGTTCTCCTTGAAGAGAATGCCGATCGCGGCCGCCGTCAGCAGGAAACGCACGATGCCCTCGTCGTCCGCCCCGTCGACGAAGTTGACGTAGTAGTGCAACACGGCGGGAATGATGCCGGCCGCGCCGTTGGTCGGCGCCGTGACGACCCGCCCACCGGAGGCGTTCTCCTCGTTGACCGCGAGCGCATAGAGGTTGACCCAGTCCATGACCCGTAGCGCATCGTCCTTCAGCGATCCCGCCGTCAGGTCCGCATACAGCTGCGGCGCACGGCGCGGCACCCGAAGGCCACCAGGCAGGGTGCCAGAATGCCGCAATCCGTTCTGCACGCACTCGGCCATCACCTCCCAGATGTGCAGCATGCCGTCCCGAATCTCCCGGTCGCTGCGCCACGCCCGTTCGTTGCGCCTCATCACCTCACTGACGGTCAGCTCCTCGGCGCGGCAGACGGCCATCAGTTCGGCGCCGGTCGAAAACGGCAGCGCCAACCGGGTGTCGTCCAGGACGACACGATCCGCACCGGTCGCCGCCTCGTCGACGACGAACCCGCCACCGACCGAGTAATAGACATGTGAGCCGACGACCCGTCCGTCGTCGGCACAGGCGTCGAACTGCATGCCGTTGGGGTGAGCGGGAAGCGATGTGCGCCGGTGCATCACCAGGTCCTCGTCAGGGTCCCAGCCCACCTCATGCGTGCCGGCCAGCGTGATCCGCCGCCGCTCGCGCACCCTGGCGACCCGGTCGTCCGCGTCCTCGGTGTCGACGTCCTCGGGCGTCTCGCCCTCCAAGCCCAACACCACCGCCTTGTCCGAGCCGTGACCGTGGCCGGTCGCGCCGAGCGACCCGAAGAGTTGGGCCTTCAGCCGGACCACCTCGGGGAGGATCCCGTCACGCTGCAATCCGTCGACGAATCGGTGTGCAGCGCGCATCGGTCCCACGGTGTGCGACGACGACGGTCCGATACCGACCGAGTACAGATCGAATGCGCTGAGCGCCATACAGGAACCTCTCGTGATCCGTGGTGGGTGCGCACCGTCGCACCCCGTCGTGCCACCGGCCGCAGACAGCATAGAACACCCCCAACACACACTGAATCAGTCGTCATCACCTTGCTGAAGTGACAATTTCGTGGCAGAATTGCGGCATGTCCGATCCAATCCGCAGATCTGGCCTCACGGTGGACGACACGTCCAAGGCCATCATCGGGATGCTGCAGAGCGACGGCCGAGCGTCGTACTCCGCGATAGCCCGCGAGATCGGACTGTCCGAAGCCGCCGTGCGCCAACGCGTGCAGCGGCTTCTCGACTCCGGCGTCCTCCAGATCGTGGCCGTCACCGATCCTGCGCAGGTCGGCTTCTCCCGGCAGGCGATGATCGGCATACGGGCGACCGGCGACATCGGCAAGGTCGCGGACCGAGTGGGCGAGATGCCCGAAGTCGACTACCTGGTGACCACCGCCGGACGTTATGACCTGCTCGCCGAACTCGTCTGCGAGGACGACGAGCATCTTTTCGAGGCGCTGACCACGCGGATCAGAGCCGTCAAAGGGGTGCAGGAGACCGAGACCTTCATCTACCTCAAACTCAACAAACAGCGATACGACTGGGGAACACGATGAGCACATCACACACCACCACGGCCGGCACGGATTACTACGATGCCGCCCGCGACCACCTGTGGGGTCACTTCACCCACCACGGCGTCTACGAGCCGAAGGAATCCGGCGGACCCGGCGGGCATGCGCCGCTGATCACGCGAGGTGAAGGCGCGTACATCTACGACGACCAGGGCAAGAAGTACCTCGACGGACTGTCGGGCCTCTTCGTCGTCCAGGCGGGCCACGGCCGCACCGAGTTGGCCGAGGCCGCCGCGGCACAGGCCAAGGAGCTGGCCTACTTCCCACTGTGGTCCTACTCCCACAAGCCGGCGATCGAATTGGCCGAACGGCTGGCGGGATACACCCCCGGCGACCTGAACCGGGTGTTCTTCACCACCGGCGGCGGCGAAGCCGTCGAATCGGCCTGGAAGCTGGCCAAGCAGTACTTCAAACTGCAGGGAAAACCGGGCAAGACGAAGGTCATTTCCCGGCAGGTCGCCTACCACGGCACGCCGCAGGGCGCGCTGGCCATCACCGGCATTCCGGGGATGAAAGAGCCGTTCGAGCCGCTCGTGCCCGGGGCTTTCCGCGTGCCCAACACCACTCAGTATCGCGCCCCGGAAGAGCTGCGCGACGATCCGAAGGCGTTCGGCCGCTGGGCGGCCGACCGCATCGGGGAGGCCATTGAATTCGAGGG
>CAZMLG010000335.1:0-2350 GCA_964566985.1 uncultured Intrasporangiaceae bacterium | reverse complement strand
CCGACGACGTCGAGGGGCTGCTCTATCTCAAGGACATCGTGGCCCGCGACCTGACGTCGGCGCGGACCCAGCACACGCCGGTGCACGAGGTGATGCGTGACGTCGACTTCGTGCCGGAGAGCAAACCGGCCGACGACCTGCTGCGGGAGATGCAGCAGGTGCGTCGCCACTTCGCCGTCATCATCGACGAATACGGCGGCACGGCGGGGCTGGTGACGCTGGAGGACCTGCTCGAGGAGGTCGTCGGTGAGATCGACGACGAATACGACCGCGTCACCCCTGGCCCCGAGGCACTCGGCGACGACCGATGGCGGGTGCCGTCACGCCTGAGCGTCGACGACCTCGCCGAGTACTTCGACGTGACGATCGACGACGAGGACGTCGACACCGTGGGAGGCCTGCTCGGCAAGCTCGTCGGGCGGGTGCCGATCCCGGGAGCGACGGCCGAGATCGCCGGCCTTCGGCTCACCGCCGACCGGATGGCGGGGCGTCGTCACCAGATCGCCAGCCTCGTGGTCGAATACGCCGAGCCGGCGGCGGCCGACGACCAGAGCGCGGATGGGGCACACTCGCAGGAGCACCCCGCAGCGGTGCCGGACGAGGACTCCGGCCACGCCGCACCGGATGATCGGCCTCGCCTCGAGGCGGAGAGCAAGGAGAGGACGCCGTGAGCGACTATCGTGCGGGCTTCGCCGCCCTGGTCGGCCGGCCCAACGCCGGCAAGTCGACCCTGACCAACGCCCTGGTGGGCCAGAAGGTCGCGATCACCTCGAGCAAGCCGCAGACCACACGGCATACGATCCGGGGGATCGCGACGACGGATGCCGCCCAATTGATCCTCGTCGACACGCCGGGGCTGCACAAGCCGCGCACGCTGCTGGGCCGGCGGCTCAACGACGTCGTGCGTGAGACGCTGGTCGACGTCGACGTCATCGGGTTCTGCCTGCCCGCCGACCAGCGGATCGGCCCGGGTGACCAGTTCATCGCGGCCGATCTGGCCGAGCTGCGGCGCGGGCGTCGACGCCCCGTCGTCGCCATCGCGACCAAGAGCGACGCCGTCGACCGGGACCGCCTGGCCGAGCACCTCGTGGCGATCGACCGGCTGGGGGAGTGGGAGGACATCGTGCCCTGCTCGGCCACGAAGGGGGATCAGGTCGACGTCGTGCGCTCGGTGCTGATGAGCCACCTGCCGGTCTCGCCGAAGCTGTATCCCGACGACGCGCTGACCGACGAGACCGACGAGGTCATGGTCGCCGAACTCGTGCGCGAAGCGGCCCTGGAGGGCGTGCGCGACGAGCTGCCGCACAGCCTCGCGGTCGTCGTCGACGAGATGGTGCCGCGACCGGGTCGGCCGGAGGATCGCCCGCTGATGGACGTGCGGGTCAACGTGTTCGTCGAGCGCGCCAGCCAGAAGGCGATCATCATCGGCAAGGGTGGCTCCCGCCTGCGCGAGGTCGGCACCACGGCCCGCACCGCCATCGAGCAACTCCTGGGCCAGAAGGTCTACCTCGACCTGCACGTCAAGGTCGCGAAGGGCTGGCAGCACGACCCCAACCAGTTGTCCAAGCTGGGATTCTGACCGCCGGTCTCACAGTGTGATCGAGTGGACCGCACGATGGACACCGTCGGCTGACGGTCGTACACTCGCAACCGTGCGGACCTTTGTGGGAGCGCTCCTCCTTCGCTGCCGCGGCGGGGCCTGACAGTCGGCCTACCTCGCCGCGGAGGTAGTGCTGCCCGGGCCGAGCCCACCGCATACCCGTTAGGCGAAGACCATGCATCATCCCCAGCAGAACTCTGGGATGCCCACCGGCAAATACATCCCGTTCCACGAGCAGATCAAGGTCGACCTCCCCGATCGCACGTGGCCGGACAACCACATCACCACGGCACCCCGTTGGTGCGCCGTCGATCTGCGTGACGGCAACCAGGCCCTCATCGACCCGATGAACTCCGAGCGCAAGATGCGCATGTTCAAGCTGCTGGTCGGCATGGGTTACAAGGAGATCGAGGTCGGCTTCCCGTCCGCGAGCCAGACCGACTTCAACTTCGTGCGCGAGCTCATCGAGGGCGGACACATCCCCGACGATGTGACCATTCAGGTGCTCACCCAGTGCCGGGACGCGCTGATCGAGCGGACCTACGACGCGATCCGCGGCGCCAAGCAGGCGATCGTGCACTTCTACAACTCGACCTCGGTCCTGCAACGCCGTGTGGTCTTCGGGCTGGACCAGGACGGGATCGTCGACATCGCCGTGCAGGCCGCCCGCCTGTGCAAGAAGCTCGAGGAGACCGTCCCCGACACCGACGTCTACTACGAGTACTCCCCGGAGTCCTACACCGGCACCGA
>CAZMLG010000334.1:0-2371 GCA_964566985.1 uncultured Intrasporangiaceae bacterium | reverse complement strand
GGGCGAACGCCGGGACGTGCGCGAGGATGCGGATGGGGATGTCGGCCCGCGGCGCCAGCGGGCCCTCGGACTCGACGACGCGCTCGACGATGCGGCGCAGATCGACCGTCTCGGTCTGCAGTCCGGCGGCGCCGGCGTCGAACCGGCTGATCTCCATCAGATCGGTCAGCAGGGCCTCGAACCGGCCCAGTTCGCGGTGCAACAACTCGGACGAACGAGCCACCTGCGCGGTGAAGTCCTCCCGGCTGGCATAGATCATGTCGCCCGCCATGCGGATCGTGGTGAGCGGCGTGCGCAATTCGTGTGAGACGTCGGAGGTGAACCGCTGCTGCAGCTTCGACAGGTCCTCCAACTGCCGGATCTGGCGCTGGAGGCTGTCCGCCATCGCGTTGAACGACGTGGCCAGCCGGGCGAGGTCGTCCTCTCCGGAGACCTGCATCCGTTCGTTGAGTGCCCCGGCGGTGAGCCGCTCGGACACGTGCGCCGCCGCCCGCACGGGGGCGACGACCATCCGGGTGACCAGGTAGGCCAGGCCGGCCAGCAGGAGGATCAGCGCCGCCCCGCCGGCCAGGAACGAACCCTTCACGATGTCGAGCGACTGCTGTTCGTCGGCCATCGAGTAGATGAAGTACAGGTCGTAGTTGCCGGCGTTCGGCACCGTGATGCGCGAGCCGACGAGGACGGCCGGGACGTGCGAGCGGTCCTTGTAGGGCGCCGTGATGATCCGGACCTGCTGGTGCTCCGGATCCTTGGCGAGGGCCT
This sequence comes from uncultured Intrasporangiaceae bacterium, assembly GCA_964566985.1. Classification (GTDB taxonomy): domain Bacteria; phylum Actinomycetota; class Actinomycetes; order Actinomycetales; family Dermatophilaceae; genus Leekyejoonella. The sequence goes on along the minus strand of CAZMLG010000334.1, from coordinate 1,609 downwards.
GCCGGATGTCGTGCGGGATGATCGACCAGCTCACGCCGCCCCAGCTGACCTTGGGCAACGCCTGGAACCCGTTGCCCATCGACTGCTCCAGCACGACCGGCACCGACTGGTTGTCGCCCGACGACCCGACCGACTGGACGACCTGGGAGGCGACCAGCTTCAGCGACGACGGGTCGGTCCTGTCGGTGTTGTCGAAGTAGTTCTGCACGCTGGCGCGCTTGACCAGGGACTGCTGCTCCGCGCTCACGATCCGACTGTGGACCAGCCCGTCGGCGATGCGCTGATACATATACGTGCCCAGGCCGAGGGTGAACAGGCCGCCCACGAACGTCGTGATGGCCACGACCCGCAACGGCAGGGACTGGCGCCACCGGCGCCGCAGGAAGCGGCCCACGCGGGCCAGGAGGGCCAGGAGCCGCTCGAGCCACGGCCTACGGCCGATGCGGTCATCCTCGGGCATGGAACGTCACCGCTCCTCGGCACCTGTCATCAGGCGGGTCCCGCCTTGTAGCCGATGCCGCGCACGGTCACGACGACCTCGGGGTGCTCCGGATCCTTCTCGACCTTGGCGCGCAGCCGCTGCACGTGCACATTGACCAGCCGAGTGTCCCCCGCGTGGCGGTAGCCCCACACCTGCTCGAGAAGCACCTCGCGGGTGAAGACCTGCCACGGCTTGCGGGCCAGCGCCACCAGCAGATCGAATTCCAACGGAGTGAGCCCGATGTGCTCGCCCGCGCGCGTGACCGTGTGGCCGGGCACGTCGATCGTCAGGTCACCGATCTCCAGCGTCTCGGCCTCCGGCTCGTCGCCGCGCCGCAGCCGAGCTCGGACCCGCGCGACCAGTTCCTGCGGGTTGAACGGCTTGGTGACGTAGTCGTCGGCGCCGGACTCCAGCCCCGAGACGACGTCGGTCGTGTCGGTGCGGGCGGTGAGCATCACGATCGGGACGACCGATTCGGCCCGGATGCGACGGCATACCTCGACGCCGTCGACGCCGGGCAGCATCAGGTCGAGCAACACCACGTCGGGCCGGGCGGCACGGAATGCCTCCATCGCACCGGCGCCGTCGGCGCAGTGACTGACCTCCAACCCCTCACTGCGCAGGATGATGCCCAGCATCTCGGCCAACGACGGGTCGTCGTCGACGATCAGCACGCGACCGTTCATCAGGCCTCCTTCCCCATGGACGTGACCTCACCGCAATCTTCACACACCGGTCGGCGAGATCACCGCAACGAGGCCAGGACCGCCGGCGGGCTCCACGGCCGCACTCAGTAGCGGTAGTGGTCGGGCTTGTACGGCCCGGCCACGTCGACGCCCAGGTAGTCGGCCTGCTCCTTGGTGAGCTCGGTCAGGCGCACGCCGAGGGCGTCCAGGTGGAGCCGGGCGACCTTCTCGTCCAGGTGCTTGGGCAGGGTGTAGACCTGCTTGGCATACTCCCCCGGCTTCGTGAACAGCTCGACCTGGGCGATCGTCTGGTTGGCGAAGGAGTTCGACATCACGAACGACGGGTGTCCCGTGGCGTTGCCGAGATTCATCAGGCGTCCCTCGGACAGCACGATGATCGACCGGCCGTCCTCGAAGGTCCACTCGTGCACCTGCGGCTTGA
>CAZMLG010000333.1:0-2406 GCA_964566985.1 uncultured Intrasporangiaceae bacterium | reverse complement strand
CTGACCGGGTCCGCCTACCGGTTCCGGTCCCGTCCGTTCGATCTGGTGTCGACGCCGAGCGTGTGCGAGCACTGCGCGAGCGGCTGCGCGATCCGCACCGATCACCGGCGCGGCGTGGTGTTGCGCCGGATGGCCCTCGAGGACCCGGCCGTCAACGAGGAGTGGAACTGCGACAAGGGCCGGTGGGCGTTCAAGTACGCCACCACCGACCGGGTCGAGACGCCATTGGTGCGCGGCGACGACGGCGAGTTGCACGTCTCCGGTTGGCCGGAGGCGCTGGAGGCAGCGGCCGAGGGCCTCGAGGCCGCCCGCTCGGCGCGCGGCGTCGGAGTGCTGGCCGGCGGACGGCTCACGGTCGAGGACGCCTACGCCTACGCGAAGTTCACCCGCCTCGTGCTGGGCAGCAACGACATCGACTTCCGCGCCAGGCCGCACTCGGCCGAGGAGGCCGACTTCCTCGCGCACGCGGTGGTCGGGGTCGGCCCGGAGACCGGTGGCGTGACCTATGACGATCTGGAGAGCGCCTCGTCGGTGCTTCTCGTCGGGTTCGAGCCCGAGGAGGAGTCGCCGATGGTGTTCCTGCGGCTGCGCAAGGCGCACCGCAAGCACGGCCTGAAGGTCCGGGCCATCGCGCCGTTCGCGACCGGCGGCCTGGAGAAGGCCGGCGGCACGCTCATCGCCGCGGCCCCGGGCACCGAGGCAGAAGTCCTGGACGCCTTGGCGAACCGCACCGGCGACCTTGCACAGTTCGGCGAGGAATTGGGCAAGGACAGCATCATCCTCGTCGGCGAGCGCATGGCCACCGTGCCCGGTGCGCTGTCGGCGACCGCCGCGCTGGCGTCCTCCACCGGAGCCCGTCTGGCCTGGATCCCGCGGCGTGCGGGGGAGCGGGGCGCCCTCGAGGCGGGAGCGTTCCCGACGCTGCTGCCCGGTGGCCGACCGGTCACCGACGCGTCCGCCCGCAACGAGGTCGCCACGGTGTGGGGGGCCGAGCAACTGCCGGCCGAGCCCGGCCGTGACACGGCCGGGATGATCGCCGCCGCCGCGGCGGGAGATCTGTCCGGCCTGATGGTCGCCGGTCTCGACATCGCCGATCAACTCGGCCAGGAGACGGTGCGCACCGCGTTGCGCGAGGCGTTCGTCGTATCGCTCGATCCGCGCCGCAGCAGCGTGCAGGACTACGCCGACGTGGTGCTGCCGGTCGCCCCGCAACAGGAGAAGTCCGGCGCCTACCTCGACTGGGAGGGGCGCGTGCGCCCGTTCGAGCGGGCCCTGGAGACACAGGCGATTGCCGATTTCCGGGCGCTCGACCTGCTCGCGGGAGAGTTGGGTGAGTTCCTGGCGGCCCGCACGACCTCGCAGATCCGCGCGGAGATCGACGAACTCGGCGGCTGGGCCGGGACTCGGGCCGGTCGGCCGCGGGTCCGCTCGACCGGGGTGCCGCGCCCGCTGATCGGCGAAGCGGTCCTGGCGACCTGGAGCCACCTGCTGGACGCAGGCGTCATGCAGGACGGCGAGCCCTACCTCGCCGGCACGGCCCATCGGGCCGTGGCGCGCATGTCGCGGGCCACGGCCTCCGGAGCCGGAGTCGAGGAGGGTGACCCGGTCACCGTCTCGACCAAGGTCGGAGCGGTCACCGTGCCGGTGGCCGTCACCGACATGCCCGACCACGTCGTCTGGCTGCCGACCAACACCGGCGAGTGCAGGGTGCGCACCGCGCTCGGGGCCGACGCGGGTGACATCGTCACCCTGAGCAAGGGATCGCTGAGCAAGGGAGACGCGCAGTGAGCATGTCCATCGCCGCAGGCGCTCTGCCGGCACTGGCCGCGACCACCGACAACCCGGTGGGCGACTTCAGCGACACCCCGGGGTGGCTGTCGCTGGTCAAGGCGGTCCTCCTCTTCGTCATCCTGCTGCTCAGCACTCTGCTGATGATCTGGTTCGAGCGCCGGGTCATCGGCCGGATGCAGCAGCGTCCCGGCCCCAACCGGGTGGGCCCGTTCGGGTTGTTGCAGACCCTGGCCGACGGTGTGAAGCTGGCGCTGAAGGAAGACCTCACGCCGCGCAAGGCGGACAAGCTGATGTTCGTCCTGGCGCCGATCATCGCCGGGTCGATGGCGTTCGTGTCGTTCGCGATCATCCCGCTGTCCGGCAGCGTCTGGATGTTCGGCCACTACACCCCGTTGCAGCTGACCGACGTGCCGGTCGCGGTGCTGCTGGTGCTCGCGGTCGCCGGTGTCGGCGTCTACGGCATCGTGCTGGCCGGCTGGTCGTCGGGTTCGACATACCCCCTGCTCGGTGGCCTGCGGTCCAGCGCCCAGGTCATCTCCTACGAGATCGCCATGGGTCTCGCCCTCGTCGCGGTGTTCCTGTATGCCGGGTCGATGTCGACCAGCCAGATCGTGC
>CAZMLG010000332.1:0-2416 GCA_964566985.1 uncultured Intrasporangiaceae bacterium | reverse complement strand
TTCTTGAGCCACTCGCGCGGGTGGTAGTACCAGTGCGCGAGCCGGTCGATCACCAAGTCGGTGTGTGGTTTGTCGCGCAGATTGAACGGTTCGATGGTGAGCCGTTCGGTGCGAAGATCGTGGCTGCTCCCGTCCGGCGCGCTCACACGACCGACCCGGCGCACCAGCTCCTCGAAGGCCCTCGGCCAGTCCTCCTCGGCGCCCAGCAACAACCCGATCACGTGCTCAGCCATGCTCTTGCCTCCTCCAGGCGGACTTCGTTCAACAGAACCTCGGCAGATGATGGGCCAGTTGCCGACGCCACCATGGCCAGTCGTGTGCGCTGTCGTGGCCCCAGACGTCGAGCTGATGCGGGATCCCCTTGGCCTCCAGGAGTTCTGCCATGGCGAGCGTCGACGGGTAGGCCTTGGTCGGATCCCATTCGAACGGGCCCTGGCCGACGACGAGCAGGACGGCGGCCGTGTCCTGCAGCCACGTCAGGTGCGCACCCTCCATTCCGGCGACGTAGGCCATGGGGTTGGCGAAGTAGGTCGCGTCGCCGTGGTCGCCCCACCCGTGCCAGCTCGTCACGTCGTAGTTGCCGGACATCCCGATGGCCAGCGGCGCCAGATGCGCATGGGTCAAGGTGAAGTGCACCGCATGGTAGGCGCCCATCGACACCCCGAGGGTGATCAAGTCGTGTCGCCCTCCGAGCTCGCCGGAGATCCATGGGAGGACGCGTTCCTCCAGCCACGCGGTGTAGAGCTGGTGCTCGCGGGCACGCTCGTCGGTGGGCCGCGAGTTGTCCGACCAGGTCCATCCGTCCGCCGCGTCGACGCAGAAAAAACTGACCCGTCCGGCGTCGACGAGCCCGCGCACGGCCTCCACCATGCCGTGGGACGCGAAGTCCTCGGCTCGACCACCCTCGCTGGGGAAGACCAGCACCGGCCGACCGTAGTGCCCGTGACGGATCACCCCGAGCGAGGTGTCCCGCCCGGGCACCGGGAATTCGATCCGCTCGCCCGTCACTCTCTCATCTTGACGCACGAGCGCCGCCGCGCAGGAGTTTTGCCGAGATTGATTCGGCTCGGCTCAGTAGAGCGCCGACATCAGCGCCATCCGCGCCTTCTTGACCCGCGGGTCGGATGCCCCGACGACGTCGAAGAGCTCGACCAGGTGCTCGCGGGCCGCGTTGCGCTCGTCACCCGCGGTGGCCTTGACCAGATCGATCAGACGGGTGAACGCATCCTCGACGTGCCCACCGAGGACGTCCAGGTCGGCGACGACCGCCTGCTTCGCCACGTCGGTCGGGGCGTCGGCGGCCGCGGCTCGCGCGGCCGCCAGATCGACTCCCTCGGTCCGGCGCAGCAGTTTGACCTGGCCCAGCCCGAGCCGGGCCTCCTCGTCCTCCGGGTCGTCCTTCAGAGCCTGTTCGTAGGCCGTGATCGCGGCGGCGTAGTCCCCGGCCTCGATCGCGTCGTAGGCCTGTTGGTGCAGCGGGGAGAGCTCCTCTTCTGCCTCCGGCTCCTCGGCGGGCTCGTCCCCGGCGTCGACCGTGCCGGTCACGCCGTTGGCCGCGGCGGCCTCGAGCACCTTGTCGACGACCTGGCGAATCGTGTCCTCGGGCTGATCCCCGGCATACAGCGGGAGCGGCTGCCCCTGCAGGAGCGCGAGCACCATCGGCACCTGCTGCACCTGGAGCGCCTGGCGGATCTGCATGGCCTGGTCGATATCGGCGCAGGCGAGCACGACCCGGCCGCCGTAGGAGCGCACGACGGCCGCCAGCGTGTCGACGTGCTGCTTGCTCTCCGGTCGGCTGCCCGAGTAGACCGCGAAGATCACCGGGACGGTGGTCGACTGCTGTGCCACGTCGCCGAAGGAGCGGTCGTCGACCTCTCGCACCAGCCGGCCGCCGCCCGTACCCGCACTCCCGCCGCCGGCGGCGGGGGTCGCGGGCTGACCGAGGCCGGACAGGTCGACGGCACCGTGCAGCGACGGGCGATTCATCGGGTTGTCACTCATGGCACCCATTCTGTCTGATCGCTCGACCTCACCGTCGAGCGGTGCGCTCAGAAGCGGGCGGGCTCGCGATAGACGCCCCAGACCTCGCGAAGCGCGTCGCAGATCTCGCCCATCGTCGCTTCGGCGCGCACGGCGTCCAGCATCGGCTCGATGAGGTTGCCCTCGCCGCGTGCCACCTCGACCATGTGAGCGACCGCCGCGGTCACCCGACCGTCGTCGCGAGCGGCGCGCCGCTTCGCGAGTGCGGCGACCTGGTCACGCTCGACCTCGTGGGAGACCCGCAGGATCTCCAACTCCTTGGCCAGCGACTCGGTGTGGCAGTTGACGCCGACGACCTTCTTGTCGCCCTTCTCGAGCGCACGTTGATACACGAAGGCCGCCTCGGCGATCTCCGACATGAACCAGCCGTCCTCGA
>CAZMLG010000331.1:0-2459 GCA_964566985.1 uncultured Intrasporangiaceae bacterium | reverse complement strand
AGGGACTGAGCCTTGACGCCGAGACGGTCGGCCAGCCCCTCAGGGGTGAACGCTTGCTGGTCGAGGAGGAACTCCACGTCGTCGAGGTAGATCTGGGTGGGGTTCCCGCCGGTGCGCGGAAGGGGGTTCCCGGTGTTGGGCTGCGCCTTCGGGTCGTCGATGTCGTCCCAGGACATCGGCGGGGGCCAGCCGCGCTCTGCGGCGATCCTCCTGGCGCGGGTGGCTGTCCGGCCAGCAGGTGCGGGCTGCATGCTGATCTCGTCGTAGAGGCGGGCGACGGCGTTTCGGGTGGATGCGGTGACTGGTGCCGCCCGCTTGTCGTCGACCAGCTCGGAACCGGTCCGGGTGGACATGCCCAGCCGCCTGGTGAGGTTCCTGACGGGCCATCCGATGGCGACGAGGGCCTGCATGCGGCGGCGGGTACCGGTGCGGTCGACGAGCCCGTGTGACTCGGTGCCGAAGACCTCACTTGTGACGGCCAGAAGGGCTTGCTCGGTCTTTCGGGTGATGCGCTTTGAGGGCGGCTTGCCTGGCCAGTCACCGACGAGCACTCGGATCGCGGTCCGGTTGACGCCGGAGCGCTTCTCGACCTGACCGATGCTGATCTGGTCGAGCAGGGACAGGACGTGCTGGCGTGCTTGCTCGGCGTCGACGTAGGAGTGCGTCCCGGTCTCGGTCCGGTATCTGGTGCGCTTGGCCTCGCGGCGTGCGGCCTGAGTGCAGGGGGGACACCGGCACCCGTCCTTATCGAACGCCAGGTGTGTTCCGTGCTGATGGTTGGCCCGCTTGTGGCGGCAGGGTCGGGGGGTTCGGTCGACCTGGGTCGTGCTGGTCATGCCACCCTCCTTTTGGTGCTGGCGCGGACGAACCTCGGGTCGCCGTCGTAGGTGGGTCGCCAGTCGTTGGTGGGGACGCGGACCTTCCCGGCCCATATGCCTTGTGCCGACGTCCGTCTGGCGTACTGGCCGCACTTGGCCCTGACGTGGCACTGGTCGCACAGGGCGAGCGCCTTGAGGGTCTCGGGTGTCAGCGCCCTGCCGTTGCCTGGGAAGAACGCTTCCGGGTCGATGTCGGTGCGGGCGCAGGCCGCTCGTGCGGACCATGCGGGCGGGGTGATGGGGTTCATGCTGCGGGCTCCTTTCTCATCGAGTGCCCACTCGTCATGCCGCGAGATATCCGTGAGACCTGAGAGTCGTGTATCCCGTAGAGTTCAGCGACGACCGGCTGCGGAACGCCGAGCGCGACCAAGTCCGTAATCTCCTGCCGTTCGATGGCATTGAGACGCTTGGGGCGAGGAACATCGTCGGGGTCGATTAGTCCTTTCGCTATCGCGGATCGGATTGCCGTGGACGTCCCTCCGCGCCCGCTGTACCCCAAGGCGTCCGCAATCTCGGCGTAGGTTGCACCGCTCTGCCTGAGAGTGGCTGCGGCAATTTGAAGATCGTCCTTGCCGAGTCGCTGCATGGTGATCCGGCAGTGTTCGGCGTGGCTCACCTGCTGCAGGTGTTCAGGATTCACGCATTGCGTGACCTGGCACATGTGGTCAACTTCATTGTCGGGCGCTATTGGTTCGACGTGATGCTCATAGGACCACCTATGAGCCCATACGATCTTCTTCTTCGCTCGGTCGTATAGCCGCGCATAACCATTCGCGGCGACATATCCGCCCCATAGCCAGCATCCGTTGGAGTCGACCGTGTAAGTGAAGCTGTCAGGTGTCTGCGGTTGGCTCATGACGATGTCCTCTTCCGGTCGTCGATGTCATTGCGGGAGCGGCGGATCAGGGCGTCGACCTTGGCACGGAAGATGAGGTCCTGGCCGTTGAGGGTGGCGACGCCGATGAGCAGGTAGCCGGCGAGTCCTGCTGCGGCGATGGCGATGCGGCGCATCATGGCTCGACTCCGATCTGCACGCGGTGGGTGCATGCGTCCTCGAAACTGCTGGTGTGGCCGTAGGCGCACATGTAGGTCATGCGCATGTAGGCCTTGGCGCACCAGCCGCACACGGTGAATCCGTAGGGTGCGGCGCAGGTGGGGCAGGCCATGGTGAGGGTGTATTCGGCTTCGACTGGCACCTGGTGTGTGGTGTGGCAGGTCAGGGTGGGGGTGAAGTCGAGGTCGTCGAGCTGGGTGGTCATCGGCCCTCACCGTCCCCCGGGTATCCGTAGCGCACGCGGGGCTCGGGGCCCGTGCGGCGCTGCATGCTGTTGCCGTGGCACTGCGGGCAGGTGACCTTGCGGTAGTTGCCGAACTGCCAGTTGATGGGTTCGCCGTTGGGTTGGACGACACCGAATCCCTTGCACTGCTGGCAGTGTTCGAAGAGGGGTGTGGTGGTCACGTCGGCCAGGTCGTCGTTAGTCATCGTCGTGCCTCCTGTAGGACGACTGCTCGAATTCGGTGGGGTAGATGTGGGCGCGCTGCTCGCGGCGGTCTTCGAGCATCAGCCAGACCCGGTCCAGC
>CAZMLG010000330.1:0-2465 GCA_964566985.1 uncultured Intrasporangiaceae bacterium | reverse complement strand
TGAACAAGATGGACCTGGTCGACTACGCCGAGGACGTCTACACCCGCATCTCGGAAGAGTTCCGCTCGTTCGCCACGAAACTGGCCATCCCGGACCTGCTGGTGATCCCGATCTCTGCGCTGCAGGGCGACAACGTCGTGAACCGGTCGGGCAACATGGCCTGGTACGAGGGCCCGTCGCTGCTGCACCACTTGGAGACCGTGCACACCGGATCCGATCGCGACCTGATCGACGCACGGCTGCCGGTACAGTGCGTGATCCGACCGAAATCCGATGATCACCACGACTATCGCGGCTACGCAGGGCAAGTCGCCGGCGGCGTCCTCAAACCCGACGACGAGGTCATGGTGCTGCCGAGCGGACTGACTACCAGAGTCGCGGCGATCGACGTGTTCGATCGGCAGGTCGACTACGCATTCCCGCCCATGTCCGTCACGGTCCGACTCGCCGACGATCTTGACGTCTCCCGCGGCGACATGATCTGCCGAGTCCGCAACGCCCCGCAACCCATGCAAGACATCGACGCCATGATCTGCTGGATGACCAGCCAGCCACTGGCCGTCGGGCGCAAACTCGCGATCAAACACACCACGAAGACCGCCCGCGCCGTCATCAAGAACATCGACTACCGGCTCGACATCAACACGTTGCACCGAGATCTGGACACCACCGAACTCGGCCTGAACGAAATCGGCCGTGTTCGCATGCGCACCACCGCCCCGCTGCTGGCCGATCCATACGCGAAGAACCGTGCCACTGGGTCGTTCATCCTCATCGACGAAGCTACCGGCAACACCGTCGCTGCCGGAATGATCAACTAACCGTCAGCTTTCGCGGGGAGGTGTCCATGCCCGTCTTTCGTGCCCAGGGAAAGGCGATTCTGTTCATCCACGTTCCGAAATCTGGCGGGTCGACGATCGAGCGATGGTTCAAGCGAAGCGGGTTTGAGACGTCCTACCTCGATGGGCGGATGGGAAAATCCAGTGTGAATCACCTTCGCTGGTGCACTCCGCAACACATGCACGGCGCGATGCTGCGTGCGCACTTTCGCCTTGATCGCTTCGACTTCATTTTCATGGTTGTTCGTGATCCCGTGTCGAGGTTCCGGTCTGAGTACGTGTGGCGCCACCGCAAGGGCGAGGAGATACCGCTCGCGCCCAATGTCGTCGAGAAGTGGACGCACCAAACACTGCAGGCATATCGTGCGGATCCATTTGTCTACGACAATCACATTCGTCCGCAGTCTGACTTCCATGTCCCGGGCACGCACATCTACCACTTCGAGGAAGGACTTGAGCCGATCGTCACGGACATCAATGCCCGGCTCGGCCTGGACGTGCAGACCGATGAGCACCGCGCGAAGGATGCGTTTCAGTCGTACGGAATCGCCAGCGGTGACGTGAGGCTGAGCACGGCCGTGCGAGCGCGGGTGCAGGCCTTTTACCGGCGCGACTACCTGAAATTCAACTACCGCTTGGACGGCACTGGCCCACGAGCCTATTCGTTGGACGGGATGCGTGGCCGGATCAAGGCCGCAGTGGCCGCCCGCGCGCTGCGGTGGGCCGACCCTGGCGAGTAGGTCTGCATCCTCGACGTGACGGTCTACTCGACAGAGCCGGGTTGAGTATCATCCTGCTGCCGTCTGGTTCGGTCGCGGAGGATGGCCCAGGCCGCAGGACCGAGGATGACCAGTGTGGCGCCGGTGATGCCGACCCAGGCTGGGGGCACATGCAGGAGGGTCAGCCCTGTCAGCGATAGCACGAGGACGATGCCGCGCCGTATGACACCCTGTGGGACGCGGGTGGCGAGTTTGGCGCCGAGGTAGGTGCCGGGCGTGCTGCCGGCGACCAATGGGACCAGGACGTCCCAGTCGACGCCCGACACGACGATGTGGCCGATGGCCGCGGCGATGACCAGAGGGATGGCTTGCACGAGGTCGGTGCCGACCAGTCGGCGTGCCGTCAAGGTGGGGTAGAGCAGGAGCAGGGCGACCATCATCAGCGATCCGGAGCCGACGGAGGTGACCCCGACGAGGAGCCCGCCGACGATGCCAACCAGCAGTGTCGGGAAGGGTTTGACAGTGATCGAACCGTTGGGCAGGGCCGGGCCGCGACGGAGGTTGAGGTACAAGCGCAGCAGGTAGGTCGCGGCGGCGAGCAGAAGGGTGGCACCGATGGCAACGGTCAGCCACTCGTCCGGATCTCCGAGGGCGAGGAGGGCCAGCGCACCGCCGAGCGCGGCGGGCACGGACCCGGTGATCAGCCAGCGCACCAACCGGAGGTTGGCGGTGCCGCCGCGCCAATGGACAGCCGCGCCGACGGTGCGACTGACAGCGGAGGCAACCAGGTCGTTGGCCACGGCCGCAGTCGGCGGGATGCCAAGAAATATCAGAGCTGGTGTCATCAGTGCGCCGCCGCCCATGCCGGTGAGCCCAACGACGATGCCGACGCCGAAGCCGACGACCA
>CAZMLG010000329.1:0-2467 GCA_964566985.1 uncultured Intrasporangiaceae bacterium | reverse complement strand
GTGAACTTGTGGCTGTGCAACGGCACCACCCGGTCGTCGTGGTCGCCGGTGAGCACCAGCGTCGGCGGGTAGGCCGTGCCCGGGCGCACGTTGTGCAGCGGCGAGTAGGCGAGCGCCACCTCGAGATCGGCCGGGTCGTCCGGGTCACCGAAGTCGGACTTCCACGACGCCCCGATGGTGAACTTGTGGAATCGCAGCAGATCCAGCACGCCGACCGCAGGGATCGCCGCCGCGAACAACTCCGGCCGCTGGGTCATCACCGCGCCGACGAGCAGACCACCGTTGGACCCGCCGTGCACGGCCAGCTGCCCGGCGCCGGTCACCCCCGACTCCACGAGATGCTCGGCGATCGCGATGGCGTCGTCGAAGACGTGCTGTTTGCGGGTGAGTCGCCCGTCGTCATACCAGCTCGTGCCGAACTCGCCGCCGCCGCGCAGGTTCGCGATGACCACGGTCCCGCCGGCGTCGAGCCAGGCGGGCCACGGCGCCCGATAGCCCGGCTGCATGGGGATGTCGAAGCCGCCGTAGCCGTAGAGGATCGTCGGCGCCGGCCCGGCGGGCGCGTCCGCGCGGCGGATCACGAAGTAGGGCACCCGCGTGCCGTCGGGGCTGATCGCCTGCGCGCGCGTGGTGGTGATCGCGGCAGGCAGGTAGCCGTCCCCCGAGGTCGCAAGATCCATCGCGCGGACGGCGCCGGTCGTCGCGTCGATGTGCCAGATCCGGGCCGAGTCGGTGGGCGTGCTCAGGCCCACGAAGGCCTCCGGACGGCCGGCGTGGCCGTGCAGATCGACCAATGCGCCGGCCGGCAGGTCGAGCGTGCCGAGATCGGTTCCGTCCAGCGCATACCGCGTGATCACGGTCTGCGCGTCGACCAGCCGGGCGACCAGCAGGTGTTCCCCGGCCGCGACGACCTGGTCGATCGTGTCGTCGGACTCCGCGATCACCGTATGCCGTGTGGCCGCCCCGGTGCGCTCGAACTCGGCCAGGTCGAGGCGCACGACCCGGCCGTGCTCGGCGCCGTCGTCGGTGTGCAGATATACGTGGTCACCGTCGCTGCGCACGAAGTGATACATCGCGTCGTCGGTGTCGACGACACGCAGCGGCTCGCCGACCGCGTCGTCCTCGCCGATGCGGTGGACCCACAGGCGGCACGTGCGAGAGGTGCCCCGGGTCAGTGACAGCACGGCATACCGGCCGTCGTCGGAGACCGTCTCCCAGTTCTGCAGTTCCGGGTCGTCGGGACGCGCGAAGACGAGCCGGTCGTCGGCCGGGTCGGTGCCGACGCGGTGCACCATCCGCTGCGGAGCGGCATTGATCTCGGACGACGTGCCGCTCGCATCGGACTCGTGCGCCCATCGCAGGTAGAGATAGGAGTGCCCGCCCGGTAGCCACGCCGGCGCGCTGAACTTCGACACGAGGTCGGCGTCGGCGACCGGCTCGCCGGAGTCGACGTCCAACAGATGGAAGGACACCCAGTCGGAGCCGCCGTCGCTGGTCGTGTAGGCCGCCGTGCGCCCGTCGGGGCTGATCGACACCGAGTTCACGGCCACGGTGCCGTCGTCCGACAGGTCGTTGGGGTCGAGGAGCACTCGGCCACCGGCCTCGAGTTCGGCGAGCGAGTCGGCGACATACCAGGTCGGCTGGTTGCGCCGGCCGTCGTTGCGGTGGACCAGGAACCGGCCGCCTTCGACCGTCGGCACCCCCGAGGTCGGGCGGTGGACGACCCGGTCCATCCGCTCACCGAACCACTCCCGTGCCGGCAGCGCGGACAGGTAGGCCGAGCTCACCGCATTCTGGGCCCGCACCCACTCGGCGGTCTCCGGGGAGTCCGGGTCCTCCAGCCAGCGATACGGGTCGGCGATGCGGTGGCCGTGGAGGGTCTCGATCAGCTCGTCACGTCGGGTCTGCGGAGTCTGCACCCGTCCATCTCACCATGTGCGTGTCGTGGCAGGCCTGCCTGTGACGCAATAGCGTCATGAACCGTCAACACGTGCGACGGACTGGGCTCGGTGTTGACGGTTGGTCACGCTATAGCGTGCGGAACTGCGGCGGACGAGTCCGGTGCTGCACTCCACCGGTTCTCGCTCCGCCCGATACTTTGTGGGTTCGCGGCGTTAGGTTAGGTGCCGTGACCACCGCGCTGTACCGACGCTATCGACCGGAGACATTCGCCGACGTCATCGGCCAGGAACACGTGACCGGGCCGCTGATGCAGGCGCTGCGCACCGGGAGGGTGGGGCATGCCTACCTCTTCAGCGGGCCACGCGGTTGTGGCAAGACGACCAGCGCCCGCATCCTCGCGCGCTGCCTCAACTGTGTGCAGGGGCCGACGCCCGAGCCGTGCGGGGAGTGCGACTCGTGCGTCGCGCTGGCGCGTGGGGGGTCGGGCAGCGTGGACGTCATCGAGATCGACGCGGCCAGCCACGGCGGTGTCGACGCCGCGCGCGATCTGCGCGAACGCGCGTCG
>CAZMLG010000328.1:0-2472 GCA_964566985.1 uncultured Intrasporangiaceae bacterium | reverse complement strand
CTCGATCTTCAGCTTGCCGCCGAGGTGGGCGAGGAAGGTCCGGTCGGACACCTTCAGGATGTGGACGCCATCGACCTCGCTCATCGCCGCGACGATCTCGTCGGCGTGCGCACCGTCGCGGGCGGCAGCCGTCACGTCGATGCCCAGGCGATCCGCATCCGAGGAGGTGATGTCGAATGCCGTGACAAGCCCTCCCGACCGCTCCACAGCGCCGGTGAGCTCGCTCACCGCGGTCGCCCGACCCGGCAGCTCCAGCCGGACGGTGATGGAATTGGACACGGAAGGCATCGCACTCATGGCGCTCATTGTGTCCCTTTCACGCCACCGATGTGTCACGGGGTGACGCGTGTCGCAGTCTCTCTTCTGTCGGTCCGGCAGGAGCCGCCGCCCGGTGCCGCGCTCATTGGGGAATCGTGCGGCAAAAGCTTCGGATTCGCGTGCGGTGACCCCTTGAACCTGGGTTAGGATGCGTGTACTATAGACATATGTTCGATGAGGCAGGCGAAGCGCAGCCCCAGGGCCGACAGGACCCCTGGTGGCTGACCGGCCTGCGAGAGCTGCTGGGCCCGGACCCGTCGACAGGGTGGATGGACACCTCGGCCGCGTTGGAAGCGATGGCCTGGCTGGCGCGGCAGATCTTCACCCAGTCCCGCACGGATCGGGCGACGCTGGATCGAGCGGGTCTGCTCGCGCAGATCGAGCAGACCGCGGCGGTGACCAATTCGCTCGCCGCGACGCAGGCGGCACGGATCACCCAATTCGTCGCGACCCGGGTCGAGGAACCGGCCGGGGACCCGTTGAGGCTGCGAGGACTCGACGCGGACTCCGGCATCCCCTCACCGGTCGCGCATACCGAACGACTGCACCCGCTGGGATACAAGAGCCCGTTCGCGGACGAAGAGATCTCGGCGGCGTTGCGTTGGAACCCGATGCAAGGCACCAACCGGGTCGAGGAGGCGATCGACGCGGTCACCAAGACCCCGCGCCTGTTGGCCGCCATGGGCGATGGCCGCCTCGATGCGTATCGGGTCTCGCAGGCGACACGAGAACTGGTGGAGGCCGGGCAGGACACGTGCGCCGACGTCGAAGACGCCCTACTCGCAGCCGGTGTGACCGAGTGGACCTCCCGGCGGGTCCAGACCCGCACCCGATCCCTGGTACGCCGCCTGGACGCACCCGCCGCGCGACGTATCCGACGCAAGAACGCCCGCGAGGCCATCAACGTGTTCACCCGCCCCGGCCGCGACGACGGCACCACCGAATGGACCGCGATCCTGCCCCCGGGTGAGGCGGCTCCCGCGTATGCCGCCGTCGACGAGTTGGCTCGATCCCTGTATGCCGACCCCGGCAACAGCAAGACCCTCGGACAATGCCGCGCAGCCGCCATGACCGACTTGATCCTCGGTCACGCGCACGTGGAGACCCACCTGACCTTGCTGGTGCCGGTCAAGACCACCGGCAACACCACCGCCACAGCCGCCGACGGCGCGACCGACGACGACCACGCTTCGGGCACGGCAGGACAACAAGAGACGACGAACACCAGGGAAGCCACGCCCGCCCCTGCCGGAGCCCGCGTCAGTGGGGACGGCGCGAGCGCGGTCGAAACGGCGCTGGAGACCCTGTTGGCCGAGATCGACTGGGACGCCGAACTGGCCGATTTGGCCGACCTGACTGGGCCGGTCGACTGGTACGGCCCGCGGGCCTGGGGGCGGCGCTTCGTCGAGCACGAGGGTCGCGATGCCACGCGAGGCACGCCGAAGACCCGCGAGGCCGACCACGACGACCACGGCGACGTGCAGTCCACACCCGCGACCCGCGAGGCGGCTACCCGTCGGGCCGGCACGACCGGCCACGCTCCGGGTGGCGCGTTCGGGCCGGTCGAGGTCGAGGGGATCGGGGTGATTCCCGCCGACGCCATAGAGCACCTGACCCGCACGATCGGGACCACGTTCACCCGCGCCCTGATCGATACGGACACCGGCATGCTGGTCTCCACGACCACGACCAACTACCGCCCCACCGCGGCGATCCGGCGGTTCGTGACCCAGCGAGACCGGCACTGCCGATTCCCGACCTGCGACCGCGACGTGACCTATTGCGACCTGGACCACGTGATCCCCTGGCCCCGCGGGCAGACCACCCCGACCAACCTGCAGGCCCTGTGCCGTCACCATCACCGCGCGAAACACGAAGCCGGATGGCAGGTCACGATGACCCCCGACGGCGTGTGCACAATGGGGGTACCGCCCGCATGGAGCGAAGCGCGCGGGGGAGACCAGCCCCACCGGACACACCTACACCACCTACCCCGGCATCAGTGACATCACCGCCGGGGGATGAGCCACGTACGACGAATGCCCCGGCGGATCCGCCGGGGCATTCGTCGTCGTGACATCAAACGGTGACGTGCCCAGGTGGTGGAGGTGGCGGGAATCGAACCCGCGTCCGCTGACCACGAAGCAAGGCTTC
>CAZMLG010000327.1:0-2493 GCA_964566985.1 uncultured Intrasporangiaceae bacterium | reverse complement strand
AGACCCTGGTGATGTGCGACCAGATCGCGACCGTCGACCTCACCCGATTGTCGGAACCGGCCGGATTCTTGACCGTGGACGAGATGCAGCGCGTGGATGACGCCGTCGCCCTCGTGCTGGACCTCTAGTGGCGTGTCGCCTCTAATATGATGGGTATGTGTGGTCGGCTGTTCTGGTTGATACTTTGACCAGAGGAGTTGATGGCATGCCTCGTCCGAAGGAGTTCACGGTCACGTTGACTGCTGGTGATCGTGCGAAGCTGAAGAAGGTGGTCTCGTCGGGGCGGCATCCGGCGCGGATGATCACGCGGGCGAGGGTGTTGCTGGCGTTGGACGAGTCGCGGGGTTCGTCGCCGGATCGGCGTGTGGTGGCCGAGAACCTGGGGACGTCGGAGTCCACGGTGTACCTGGTCGCGAAGGCGTTCACCTCGCATGCGGGCAGGGTCGATGAGGTGATCGCCCGGAAGAAGCGGGCCACGCCGCCGGTCGAGCCGAAGATCACCGGTGATGTCGAGGCCCGGCTGATCGCGTTGGCGTGCACCGACCCGCCGGCCGGGCGCGCGCGGTGGACGCTGCGGCTGCTGGAACGACAGGTCGCGTTGACCGAGGGGATGCCGCCGATGGATCACTCCACGATCGGCAGGGTCCTAAAAAGGGGGCGCTTAAGCCTCACCTGAAGGCGTGCTGGACGATCCCGCCGAAGCAGAACGCGGCGTTCGTGGCGGCGATGGAGGACGTGCTGGGCGTGTATGCGCGAGAGCACGATCCGGCCTATCCGGTCGTGGTGATGGATGAGAAGCCCCTGCAGCTGCTCGCCGACGCCAGGGAGGGCGCCCCGGCCGCGCCCGGGCGGGTCGCCCGCGAGGACAGCGAGTACGTGCGCTGTGGCACCTGCTCGATCTTCGTGTGGGCCGAACCGCTGGCCGGGTGGCGCCGCGCCTACGCCGAACCGACCCGGACCCGCGTCGACTGGGCCCACGGCATCCAGCACCTGCTGGACGTCGACTACCCGGACGCGGCCAAGGTCGTGCTGGTGATGGACAACCTGAACACGCACAACATCGCCTCCCTGTACGAGGCCTTCGCACCGGAGAAGGCCTACGCCCTGGCCCGCCGGTTGGAGATCCACCACACCCCCAAGCACGGGTCCTGGCTCAACATCGCCGAGATCGAGCTGTCCTGCCTGACCAAGCAGTGCCTCGGCCGGCGCATCGACAACCTCGAGCTCCTCAACGAGGAACTGGCCGCCTGGGTCAACGCCACCAACGCCGACGAGCGCCAAGTGGACTGGCGGTTCACGACCAGCGACGCACGTATCAAGCTTCGGCCCTTATACCCAGTCATTTAAAGGCGACAGTGTACTAGCACCCTGGCCGCCGCCTGCAGGTCACTCGAACAGGGCGCGGATGTCGTCGGGGGTGATCGCGCCCGACATCGCGCCGCCGTCGTCCACCACCCTGGTGAACAGGTCGCGCTTGCGCTCCTGCAGGGCCACGACCTTCTCCTCGATGGTGCCCGTCGACACCAACCGGTAGACGGTGACCGGACGCTCCTGCCCGATGCGGTGCGCGCGGTCGATCGCCTGCGCCTCGGCGGCCGGGTTCCACCACGGGTCGAGCACGAAGACGTAGTCGGCCTCGGTCAGCGTGAGGCCCATCCCGCCGGCCTTCAACGAGATGAGGAACGCCGTCTGGTCGCCCTCCTTGAATCCGTCGATCACGCTCTGGCGCTTGCGTGTCGAGCCGTCGAGATACGACGTGGTCACGCCCGCCTCGGTCAGTGCCGCCTGCGCCATCCGCAGGTAGGACGTGAACTGGCTGAACACCAGCGCCCGGTGCCCCTCCCGGCCGAGCTCGGCGAGCTGATCGACGAGCAGGGCGAGCTTGGCCGAGCGCTCGGACACGGCATACGTCTCGTCGACCAGATGGGGATCGAGCGCGAGCTGACGCAGCCGGGTCAGCGAGGCGAGGATGGCGACACGGTTGGTGTCGACGTCGTCGAGCAGCCCGAGCACGCGTTGGCGTTCACGCTGCAGGTGGCGGGTGTAGGCCTGCTCGTGGCGGCGAGTCATCTCGACGTCGAGCCGCTGGATCTGCTTGTCCGGCAGATCGGTCGCCACCGCCTCCTTGGTGCGCCGCAGCATGAGTGGGCGGATGCGGCGGCGCAGCCGGTCCAGCCGCTCGGGCATCTTGCCGGACTCGATCGGCTTGCGGTAGGTCTGCGAGAAGACATCCGGTCGCGGATACAGGCCCGGCGCCGACAGCGACAGCATCGACCACAGATCCATCAGCGAGTTCTCCAGCGGGGTGCCGGTGATCGCGAGGGTGAACGGCGCCCCGATCCGTTTGGCGGCCTGGAACGTCTTGGACTGGTGGTTCTTGACGGCCTGGGCCTCGTCGAGCAGCAGTCCGCGCCAGCCGACGGACCGGAACTCGTCGGCGTCGAGACGCAGCACGGCATACGAGGTGACGACCAGGCGCGCGTCGCCGATGGC
>CAZMLG010000326.1:0-2505 GCA_964566985.1 uncultured Intrasporangiaceae bacterium | reverse complement strand
TGGCAAGACCCCGCCGAAGCACCACAAGCCCAAGCCGCCCAAGAAGGTCCAGAAGCTCGACGTCGACGGGTCGCTCGGCGAGCACACGATCATGGCCACCCAGCGCGCCGCCGGCACCACCGTCGACGGTTACCTGTCCGAACCCTCACAGTGCGTCGCGCAGATCCAGACCTACCTCAACAAGCACGGCCACCGCGACAAGCACGGCCACCGCTTGAAGGTCGACGGCCTGGGCATCCAGTCCAACTGGAATCGGGACTACGGCCCCACGCACACCATCGAGGCGCTGCAGGGCTTCTACGGCACCACCGTCGACGGCTACCTGTCCGAGGGCGACTCCCTCTGCATCCGTGCCCACCAGCGCTACCTCAACGCCGGGCACGACTTCAAGTGAAAGGAACCTCCATGAACGTCTCACCGAAGGTCACCGCCGCGGCCCTGTCCGCGGCCATCGCCACCATCATCCTGTGGATCCTGTCCACCGTCGGCGTCGACGCGCCCGCCGAGGTCGGCGCGGCCATCGCCACCGTCATCGCCACCGTCGCCGGGTGGATCACCCGCGACAAGCAGCGCGACGCCGGCGCGGGCAAGCACACCGGACCCACCGCCGTGGACGGCTGAGCGGGCTCCAGGCCAACCGCTTAGCCGCCCACCCGCACGGCCCAGGCTTTCGGGCCGACCGTGCAACCCATGCCCCGTCTCCCCTCGTGGGGAGGCGGGGCGCTTTCCTCATGTCTGCGCTGGGTCTGTCTTCGATGCGCTGCGCCACTGCCTGATCGTGTCGGACCACCACCACGGGGATCGTCCGATGTATCCGTCTGGTTGTGGCATCTGTCCGCGAGCGCTGTATGACGTCACTGTCCGGGATCTCACTCTGAGATAGGACGCGACGTCTGAGACGCTCCACTGGTGACGTTGAGACTTCATGACTCCATCCTACAGTCACGCACTGTAATTTGGGTCTACGTAGACCCTTGCTCACTACAGCGTGAGACTGTACACTATGAGACATGAACACCACACAGAGCACTCGTCCGAACGGGACTGAGAACGAGACCCACACCGTCCGCCTGACCTGCGACTGCCAGACGTGCAAGGGACGCGCAGTCATGGTCACGCCAGCAGCAGCGCGCAAGGGCACTGCCCACGGATACGTCACCCTCGGATACTCCCCGCTGGGACGTATGCAGCGGGGCGCGATCCCCTGCAACTGATCGTCACAGACTCCGCTGCACTGACCCCCACCTCGCATCTCGCGGGGTGGGGGTCGTCTTTGCGTATATATACGCATCAGACCGCACAATGCCGCATATACGCGCACAATTTGTCTTGCGTCGTGCTTGCGTCATTCTTGGTTAAGAGTTACGGTAACTCTCATGTTCTCCCCACAGCCCAACCAAGCGCGAAGCGTCGGCGAGACGCTCCGTGCGATGCGGGAGGGCGCAGGTCTGTCGATCAGGGAAGTTGCCGAGCGCACCAGCACGACCAAGGCGACGGTTTCCCTCTTCGAGCGCGGACAGCGCGTGATCTCAGCAGACCTGCTCGCTCGCATCGCACGGGTCATCGCCGACGAGATCGCATCGAAACGAGGTGGTGCGGCATGACCTACATGACCGCCAAGCAAGCCGCCGCACATCTGAACCTCTCCGTCTGGGAGGTCTACCGCCTGGCCAACTCCGGCGACCTGCGCGGCTCAAAGCGGACCGAGAAGTCCAACTGGCGCTTCGAGGTCGAGGATCTGGACGCCTGGGTCACCGAGCACGAGAACCGCCCGCGTTCCCGCAAGCGCCGGAGGCGGTCGGCATGACCACCATCTACAAGCCCGTTGCCGAACTGCACCGGCAGATGATGAAGCGCGTCGCGGTCCAGGATGGCGGCTGCTGGATCTTCACTGGTTGCACGGTCTCGACGGGATACGGATGCGTCGGCGCCGGGAGATCCGGCAAGACGATCCTCACGCATCGGCTCGCGGTTCTCCATCGCGACGGCGGGATCCCCGAAGGGATGACCGTCGACCACTCGTGTCATGACTCGCACGAGTGTCAGGACGTTCCGTGCATCCACCGCCGCTGCGTCAATCCCGACCACCTGCGGGTGATGAGCGTCGCTGACAACACCCGCCGTCAATGGGAGTCGGGGCTCTGTCGCCGGGGTCACCTGCTGCACATCAAACGGAGCAACGGGAAGCGCTACTGCGCTGAGTGCGAAGCCGAGAAGCGCCGCAAGCGCAACGGCAACACCTCGAGCAACTACTGGGCGATGAAGCGCGGGGAGCTTCCTCGTCCCGCCTGACCCATCCAGAAAGCCGAAGCCCCCGGCGATCCACCAAGACCAAACCGAGGGCTCCAACCCACAAGGGAGTATCCCATGAAGAACAGCACAAAGAAGAATCTCGCCGGACTCGGCGCGGCAGTCGTGATGATCGGTGGCCTGTCCATCGGCGCTGTCTACGCCAACGGGGGCAGCGTCCTCGGCATCGGCCACATGGACTTCGAGTCCGAGATC
>CAZMLG010000325.1:0-2522 GCA_964566985.1 uncultured Intrasporangiaceae bacterium | reverse complement strand
CCGCCGAAACTCTCGTGCGCGATCTGCGGGAAGAGCGCCCGCGGCATACCGAAGACCATCGCGATGATGTCGACGAGGAACGACATCAGCAACACCTTGTGCTTGCGTAGGTAGGCGAAACCGTCGAGCACCGACCGCAGCCCGGCCCGGTCGGTGGGGCCCTCGGGCGGCAGCGCGGGGAGCTTGATGACCGCCCACAGCGTGGCGAACAGCGAGATCGTGTCGATCAGATAGAGCACCGAGTAGCCGAGAATCGGGATCAGCGCACCACCCACGAGTGGTCCGGCGATCGCGCCGAACTGCATCACCGTCATGTTGAGCGAGTTGGCGGCGGGCAACTGGCGCAGCGGGATGATGCGCGGCAGGATCGCGCTGCGCGTGGGCTGGTTGATCGCGAAGAACGACTGCTGCACCGCGAAGATCAACAACAACAGCCAGACGTTGTTCAGCCCCAGGATCGCCTGTGCGAAGAAGGCACCGCTGCTCGCGATCAACCCGACCGTGGTGATCATCATCAGCCGGCGCCGGTCCATCACGTCGGCGAGCGCCCCGCCATACAGGCCGAAGACGACCAGCGGCACGAGCCCGAACCCGCCGGTCAGCCCGACGTAGGCCGAACTGCGGGTGATCTCGTAGATCTGCGCCGGCACCGCGACGACCGTCAGCTGCGCCCCGATGACCGTGACGATGTTGGCTTCCCAGAGACGGCGAAACGCCGGCACCCGCAGCGGCTCGGTGTCGGCGAAGACGTCGCGTAGGCGACTCACCCGTGGACCTTCATGTGCACGGGAGAATCTAGATCACCTCGAAATGTCTCGGCTCGGTCGGTCACCACCTGGGCGGGCTCGACGAGGCGATCCCCGTCGTGCGGTCTCTGACCGCCTCAGGTGACCGTCACGTCGAGAGGCCGGGACGTCCACGTGCCGATCGACAGAGTCGTCGTGTAATCGGTGTAGGCGGCGGTCGGGTCCAGATCGAACGAGCCCGAGAAGTCCTTTCCGACGTCGGCCCCGGTCACCAGGTTGATGGGGCCGCTGTGGCCGTCGATCGTCAGGACGAAGTCGGTCGATGCCGCAATCGCGTTGCCCTCGCCGTCGGTGATCGTGATGGAGACGTCTGCCTGCAAATTCAAGGTGTCGATCCGCACGTCCGAGTCGAGAATGACGTATTCGGCAGCGGTGGACGCCGAGGCAGCGGGCGCGCCGGCCGCGACCGCGATCACGGGGATGGCCCACGCTCCGGCCCGGAGCACGGATCGGCGGTGCGGACCATGGCCCTGCTGCTCGTGGCGTGCAGTCATCGTCATCCCATCGACGGTCGATCCGTGGCGATGGCAGCGTATCCGACTCAGCCGAGCACCACCCCGGTATTCTGCAGAATGGCGACGTCAGAGCACATGCCCCGAATGCACTGAGGGTCCGTTCAGCTTGGCGACCTACCCTGCCGCTGTGAATCGACTGCGCACCCCTGTGCTCCTCGGACTCGCCGTCACCTGCGTCGTCGCCCTCGCCGGTTGCGGTGGCGCCGACTCCGACGCCGCCTCCTCCGACGCCGTCCCCACCCCGGCACACAGCATCGGCACCTCGCTCGACCGCCCGCTGCCCCGGGCGATCCGCCACCTGCCCTTCACCGACGCGAAGGGCCACACGGTGCACCTGTCCGACTTCAAGGGCAAGACGATCGTCATCTCCGACATCATGACGCTCTGCCAGGAGAGCTGCCCGCTGGACACCGCGACGACCGTCCAGACCGCCCGCGACGAGGACCACGCCGGGCACCATGCGAACACCGTCTACCTGTCGATCACGGTCGACCCGCAGCGCGACACCACGCCACAGATCGCGGCCTACCGCAAGCTGTTCAGCCCGGTGCCCTCGAACTGGCACGTGCTGACCGGCACGCCGGCTCACGTCAACCGGCTGTGGCACTACTTCGGGGTCTGGCACAAGAAGACCACCGGCGAGGACGATGACGGCCCGGCACCACGCAACTGGCGGACCGGCAAACCGCTCACGTATGACGTGGCGCACTCGGACGAGCTCTTCTTCCTGGACGGCCGCCAGCACGAACGGTTCGTGCTCGAGGGGATGCCGGTGGCGACAAAGGACGAGATCCCCGCCGATCTCTACCGGTTCATGAGCAAGGAGGGCCACCACAACGTGACCGCCCCGCAGAAGACGGCTTGGACCGAGGACCAGGCCAAGCAGATCCTCCACTGGTTGCGCGCCGCTTGAGCGTGCCGGACCGTCGTGGCGACACGCGGCGACCACCTCAGTCGCCACTCGCCCACGCGATCGGGTTGGCCCGCGTCGCGGACCGAGCCGCCCACCAGCTCGTGAGACCGACGGCGAGGAAGGCACCGGTCACCAGTGCGCCGATCGCCGGCCACGGCAGCTCCACGACGCCGACACCCGTCATACGCTGCAGCGCACTGCGCATCCCGAGGATCGTCCCCGCGGCCGCCACACCGCCGAGCAGGACACCGATCGCGGCGACCGTCTCGGACTCCAGCACCGCCATGC
>CAZMLG010000324.1:0-2564 GCA_964566985.1 uncultured Intrasporangiaceae bacterium | reverse complement strand
GCATGGCGAATTCCCTCCTGGCGTCGGTCGTGGACGATGGCCATCAGCGTATGTGCGCTTCTGACGCGCCGGGTCCGAGGCGGCCACCCGTTTCGTTCTGCCACCCGGGCCGTGGCCGATCATCCCGAAGATGCGGACGACTCGAGGCAGGCACGCACGAAGTCACGCACGACCGGGTCGGTCGAAGAGCGGCGCCATACCACCGCCAGTTCACTGTCAGGGACCCCCTCGACGGGGACGAAGGCGATGTCGGGCCGTCCATAGCTGTGGGTCGTGGTCTCGGCGAGCATCCCGATGCCGATCCCGGAGCTGATGGTCTCCAGCCAGTCCTCGGCGTTCGCCGCCTGCGCTGCGATCGTCGGCGGGTGGTCGAATTGATCCAGTGCAAGCCAGAATTCACGCAGAGGTCCCGCCGAGAGGGGCAGCGCGACGAAGGGCTCGTCCTGGAGTTCGGCAAGCTGCACCGATGCCCGCTGTGCGAGCGGGTGTGAGCTCGGCAGGGCGACGCACCGTCGGTCGCGCCTGATGACCTCGACGTCGAGGCCGGCGGCGCCCGGCACCGGCAACCGCAGGAGGGCCACCTCGTTGCTCCCCTCCTGCACCGACTTCGCGGGGTCGGACCAGTCCACGACCCTCGGCTGCACCAGGATGCCCGGCCGGTGGCGGTGGAAACGGTCGACGATCGGTCGCAGCAGGGCGCTGCCCACGCTGGCCTGGTAGCCCAGATGGAGGATCCGGTCCGTGGCCCGTCCGGCGATGCGGGCCGCCTGCAGCCCCGCATCGAGACGGTCGACCGCGTCCTGCGCCGCCGGCCGCAGAGCGCGCCCCGCATCCGTGAGGGTCACGCCTCGCGGCGTCCGGTCGAACAACTGAAGGCCGAGCGTCCGCTCCATCCGGCGGATCGACTTCGACAGCGCCGGTTGCGCGAGATGCAGCCGTTCCGCGGCGGCGGTGAAGTGCAGATCCTGCGCGACGGCGAGGAAATATCGCAACTGGCGCACCGAGAGGTCTGCCATGAGGCGAGTATGGTCATTCCGGATGGGCATGACAACAGGTCTTGGACCCGTGCACTCTCGGCGGCGGACTCTGTGAGGCATGACCACATGTGACATCGAAGAGACCGAAACCGCCGGGCACGTCGGCGCATCACCGATCGCGTCGGCCACGGCGACAGCGGCACCTCGTCGGGACGCACCCGCTCCGGTATGGGCGCTGCTCACCGCGAGCCTGGGCTTCTTGATGGTGACGCTCGACACCACGATCGTGAACGTCGCGCTGCCCGCGCTGGGCGGCGATCTGGGCGCAGGCGTACGGGGGCTGCAGTGGGTCGTCGACGGCTACACCCTGACGTTCGCGGCGGCGCTGCTCACCGGTGGGGTTCTCGCCGACATGGTCGGCGCCAGGCGGGTCTTCCTGCTCGGCATCACCGTCTTCGCCCTGAGCTCGCTCGCCTGCGGGTCGGCGGCCTCCACCCCGGCGCTCGTCGGCGCTCGCCTGATCCAGGGCCTCGGTGCCGCGGCGGTGGTCCCCTCGTCGATGGCGCTGCTCCGCGAGGCCTACGACGGCCGGGCCGCACGCGCTCGCGCGATCTCGGTATGGGCGGCCTTCGGCAGCGGCGCGGTCGCCGCCGGGCCGGTCCTGGGCGGCCTGCTCATCGGCGTCCTCGGCTGGCGATCGGTCTTCCTCGTCAACGTGGCGGTCGGGGCGGTGTGCGTGGGCATCGGACGTCGGCGCGTTGCGCCCAGCCCGCGCCGCGGCGGGCGACTCGATGCCCGCGGCCAGGCCGGCGGGGCGCTGGTGATCGCCGCACTGATCTTCATCCTGATCGAGGGGCCGGGGTCGTGGACCGCCGCTCCCGTGGCCACGGCCGGGTTGGTCCTTCCCCTCGCGCTGCTGGGCTTCGTGGTGGTCGAGCGACGCGCCGAGCGTCCGATGTTTCCCCGGGCTCTGGTGCGCAATCGCAGGTTCACCGGCGCCGCCGCGGTCGGTTTCGTGCTCAACCTCGCGTTCTACGGTGAGGTCTTCGTGCTCAGCCTGTTCTTCCAGGAGGTGCTGGGCCGGTCGCCGATCGAGGCCGGTCTGTCCTTCCTGCCGATGACGGCGCTGATCACGGTGTCGAATCTCGGCGCTCCCCGCCTGGCCCGCAGGATCGGCGCGGTGCCGACCATCGTCCTCGGCGAGGTGCTCCTGCTGATCGGACTGATCGCCGGCATCGGCGTCGCGGCATCGACTCCGATGTGGCTGATCGGTGTCATCCTGGCGCCCATCGGTGTGGGGTGCGGCCTGAGCATCCCTCCGCTGACGTCGCAGATGCTCGACACCGTCGACGGTGAACTGGCGGGGTTGGCCTCCGGCACCTTCAACGCCGGCCGGCAGGTCGGCGGCGCGGTCGGGGTGGCCGTCTTCGGCGCCCTGCTCGCCGGGCCGGGACGCTCGGCGCTGGTCGACGGTATGCACTGGACATTCGCCATGGCCGCGATCCTCGCCGTGCTGGGGATCGCGCTGACCCCGGTCATGCGAAAGTCGTCACATGCGCCCACTTCTGCATGACCGAGGCCGATGAG
>CAZMLG010000323.1:0-2594 GCA_964566985.1 uncultured Intrasporangiaceae bacterium | reverse complement strand
GGATGGAGGTGACACCTCGGGTGACCTCCAGGAACCGGGAGAAGATCTGCGCCTCCGCACGCACGTCGAGGGCCGCGGTCGGCTCGTCGAGCACCAGCACGCCGGCGCCGGCGTCCACCGCGGTCAGTGCGCGGGCGAGCGCGACACGTTGCCACTGACCGCCGGACAGGTCGGTGCCGCCCGTGTAGGCCGGGTCGAGGATGGTCGACCAGTCGTCACCGACGCGCTGGAGCACGTCGGTGCCCGCGGCATCGCGCAGGGCACGGTCGGTGACCGCGTCGTCCTGACGCCCGGCGGCGACGAGCGGGAGGGCGACGTTGCTGCGCAGATCCAGCTGGTAGCGCACGAAGTCCTGGAAGATCACCGCGACGCGTCGTCGGGTGGCGTCGTCGACCGCGGGGTCGCCGTCGTCGATGCGCACGGTGCCCCGGTCGGGTGGGTAGAGACCGCAGAGCAGCTTGATGAGCGTGGACTTGCCGACGCCGTTGACACCGACCACCGCGACGGACTGGCCGGCCGGGATGTGTAGGTCGAGGTTGCGGAAGACCGGAGCGTTCCGGCTGGGGTAGGTGAACGTCACGTCGTCGAACGAGATCCGCGCGGCGACAGGCTTGCTCGCCACCGGTGTCTCGGGAATGCGGCCCGTCGTGGTCCGGGCGATCTCGGCGATCTGGGCCTCGATGGTGCGGGCGCGCTGCGCCTCGACCTGGGTGTCGCCGATGGGTCCGAGCGCCGCGGTGCCGGCGATGCCCTGGACCGTGGCGAGGGCCAGCGCGGCGCCGGTGCTCGCGTGCCAGATGTCCCAGCCGAGCAGTGTGAAGACCCCGAGGACGATGACGGCGGCACCGGACAGCGCGGCATACGCCGGCCGGACCGCGTGTGCGCGCCGTGCCCAGATGCCCTCCATCGCGGCATACCAGGCGCGCGAGTAGGCCTGGATCGCCCACTGGGTCAGGCCGAACAGGCGGACCTCCTTGGCCATCGACCGGTCGAGGGTGAACGAGCGCAGGTAGGCGGCGCGGCGTCGCTCGATCGAGGAGTCCTCGAGCAGATCCTTCTGGATGACGTCCAGGTAGTGGGAGAACACGCGCGCGTGCAGCATCTGGGTCACGGCGAGGACGATCGCGGCCGGCCAGGACCAGCGTGCGACCACCACCACGGCGGCCAGCCCCTGCAGCCGGAAGCTGAGGGTCTCCCAGACGGAGCGCATCGTGTGCAGCCCGAGCTCACCGCGGACGAAGCCGATCAGGCTCTGCAGGTCGGCACGGTGCTGGGGATCCTCGAGGTGGCCGATCCCGTGCGGCCGCAGGGCGGTCTGCGCGAGCAGCTGGTGCTGGCGTCGCACCATGCGCTCCTGGTGGGCCGTCGCGAGCGGGTCGAGCCACGTATCCGACAACGGGTGGACGACCAGGGCGACCAGGGTGACGAGCAACCAGGTGACGTCGAGCCGGCCGTGCACCGCGGCGGCGACGACCTGTGCCGAGCCGATCATCACGGCATACGTCGCAATGCCACCGACCACCACGAGGGCGGCGCACGCGAGGGTGATCGGCCAGGACGCTCGCCGGGCCGATCTCCAGAAGGTCATCTCTCGGCGGCACCAGGCCGCCCATGAATCGATCACGTTCGTGACGCTAGGGCGCTCCCTACTTCGATGACAACGGATTATCCTGAGTAGGTGAGCGGCTCGATGGAGATCTCCGACCCCCGCACCGTGAAGCTGTTGCTCGCCGAGGCGGCGGGTCGGTATCTCGAGGCCTATCTGGGTGCGACACGCTCGATCTCGGAGGCGTCGGCCCACGTCGATCGGAGCATGCAGCGCACGCACTATTGGACCAAGCGGTTCCTCGACCAGGGCCTGGTCGAGGTGGTGGACGTCGTCCAGCGGTCGGGTCGGCCGATCCGGCAATATCGCTGTGTGGCAGACGAGTTCGTGATCCCTGCGGAGGCACTGCCACCGGGCACGTTCGAGGCGCAGATGCAGGAGATCAACCGTGGTCTCACCTGGGCGTTCGCACGCAGCTACCCGGATCTGGTGTACGGCGGAGACCTGCGCATCCGTCGCACGGAGCCGAGCGCCGCCGGGGTCTCCTACGACCGTGCCGGCTCCGACGGCGACCTACCCAAGGACGCGGTCCAGAGCTCCTTCACGATGCACCTGACGCGCGAGGAGGCCGGCCGGCTGCGCGACGAGCTGATGCAGCTGCGAGACCGGTGGGTCGAGATCGGCGCCGAGCGCGGCCCGCAGCGTGGGCCCTACATGTCGGTGCTGGCGGTCGCCCCACTGCCGCAGGAGTGAGCCGGCGTCGGCGGAGGCGGCGTCGTGCCACCCACGGGCGCCGTATGCCGTGCTGCCAGGCAGGGCACACGGCATACCGTCACCCAGATGCGCGGTATGCCGAGGGCGCCGGTTCAGGGGCGCCAGCGGTACTGCACCTCGGGGCGGCCGGCCCCGGCATACCGCGAGCTGCGCTCCACCGCACCCACGTCGCACAGGTACTCGGCATACCGTCGCGCCGTCACTCGACTGACGGGCAGCTCGTCGGACAGGTCCCGGGCCGTCATCGCCTCGGCATGCTCCCGCAGCAGGGTGC
>CAZMLG010000322.1:0-2635 GCA_964566985.1 uncultured Intrasporangiaceae bacterium | reverse complement strand
AGGCCACGATGACCGACCACGGCCAGGAGATCACGATCTCCGGTGACGGCAACGGCCCGATCAACGCGTTCATCGCCGCGCTGAACACCGTCGGGGTCGACATCCGCGTGCTCGACTACGCCGAGCACGCGATGTCGGCCGGCGAGGACGCGCAGGCAGCCGCTTATCTCGAGTGTGCGATCGGTGACCGCGTGCTGTGGGGCGTCGGCGTGCACAGCTCGATCGTCAAGGCCTCGCTGACGGCGGTGCTCTCGGCGGTCAACCGGGCCGAGCGCGATGCACCATCGACGACGGACGGCACCGACACGGCAACCCCGGCACGCGTCTGATCGACGCCCGACCGGTCTCTGGCGAATCCGGGCCGTCGCGGTGATCCTGCACGGCCTCCAGGGCGCCCTGCCTCGGTGATCCCGAGCGGCGGGCACATGATGGGTGACAGAGCGCGCGGCATATCGCGCGCTCTGTCACCCACAACTATGTGTCGGAGCGGCCGAACTCCTGCTCGACCGCCTTGCGCACGGCCGGGACGACCTCGTCGGTGAAGCGGCGCATCTGGGCGACGTCGTCACCGGCCGGCCCGAAGACGAACGTGTCCATGCCGACCTCCACGGCCAGCTCGGTGAGGTTGTCGACCCACTGGGAGACCGGGCCGTCGAAGTCGCCGTTCGAGGCGCCGTCGGTGATCGTGCCGAAGACGTTGTAGATGCGGCGGACCGAGCCGGGGTTCCGGCCGGCATCGGAGGCGGCGTCGTCGATCCGCGCCTGCATGTCCGGAAGCGCGGTCGGTGGGAAGTAGGCGCTCGAGGGAACCCAGCCGTCGGCGCTGTGCCCGGTGAGCGCGAGCATCTTCGGGCCACCGACGCCGAGCCAGATACCGATGTCATGCACGGGTTTCGGGCCCGGGCGCACACCGTCCAGTCGATAGTGCGTGCCGTCGTAGCGCACCGACCGCTGTCCCGACCACATCAGCCTGATGACCTCGACGGCTTCGGTGAGCGCACGCGCCGCCTGTCCCGGGGTGCGGCTGGGCCCGCCCATCGCCTCGATGGCCGGCCAGAAGGCTCCCGCTCCCAGTCCGAGTTCGAACCGACCGCCCGAGAGCACGTCCAAGGAGGCTGCAGTCGTGGCGATCATCGCCGGCGGACGCAGCGGCAGGCTGGCGACGTCGGGGAAGACATGAATGTGCTCGGTGCGCGCGAGCACGTGGCCCATCAGGGCCCAGGTGTCCAGGTGGGCCTGCTGATACGGGTGGTCCTGTATGCCGATGAGGTCCAGTCCGCCGGCGTCGGCGGCCCGGCATGCGGCGAGGGTGTCGTCGAGCTTCGCGGTGTCCGGTGACGGGAAGATCCCGAACCGCAGGTGATCAGCGCTCACGGGTCGCCGCCTACTGCTGGCCCTCGGCGATGATCTCGCCGAACATCGTGAGGGTTCTCTCGTCACCGGTCGACTCCAGTGGAGCGGCGGACGGTCGGCCCCACATCCAGAGGTCGAGGTCGGCCGCGGCGCCGGTGATGGTCGCGGCCGGGACGCCCTCGGTGACGACCTGCAAGGAGGTCTCGTCGAAGGGTTCCTTGGAGCCCGGCTCCTGACCGGCCAGGCGGCCCAGCTGTGCCAGCCACACATCGTCGGTGTCCTGGGCGACGAGGCGCAGCACACGTCCCTCCTCGGGGGTGAAGGTCGAGTCGTCCGGGGCACCGGCGAACATCACGGTGAGGATCTCGTCGACTCCGTCCGAGGCCAGGTCCGCATCGACCGGCGCGATCGGTGCGCCGGCGGTCAGCTCCGCGTCCACACGGTGCATCAGCGCCTCGTGCGCCTGGCGGCGCCGAATGTAGTCGACGGTGTGCAGCATCGGGTCGAAGGCCCACATCCAGCGCTCCTGGTCGCCGACCTCACGCTCGCACGCCTGCTGCAACGCCTCGGTCGACTGGTCGAAGTGCATCAGCAACCCGGTCCGGTCCTCGGGACGCCGAGGGTGTTCGAGCGCCTC
Source organism: uncultured Intrasporangiaceae bacterium (assembly GCA_964566985.1). GTDB lineage: Bacteria > Actinomycetota > Actinomycetes > Actinomycetales > Dermatophilaceae > Leekyejoonella. The sequence continues at coordinate 645 of CAZMLG010000322.1, read as the reverse complement.
GACCTGCTCGTGCGTGCGCAGGTCGCGGGTGAGAATCGTGCCCCAGAACCACTGCACGTCGGCCAGATGCCAGAGCAGGTCGTCGGCGGTCCACTCCGGGCAGGTCGGCACGGGTGCATCGGACGGCGTGTCCGTCAGCACCTCTCGAAAGCGCGCGGAGTCGCGGCGTAGGTGGTCACTGAACGATCCGGGATGCTCCTCCATGGCGTGAGCCTAACCGACCTGCGCTGCTCGGTTCGACCACGAATCGGCCCCGCGTAATCCGCTCGCGACCGTGCCTGCGACGACCGTAGGCTGCGGACATGACCGATGGGACAGGACAGTTCGACGATGTGACCCTGCGGGGCGACGGGATGTGCCTGCGCGCCCCGGTGCCGGCAGATATCGACGCGATCGTGGCCGCGTGCTCGGACCCGATCACCCAGCAGTGGCTTCCGCTGCCGAACCCCTACCGGGAGTCGGATGCGCGAGGGTTCGTGGAGGAGTTCGCACCCCAGCAGCTGGCGAGCGGGGACGGGATCGTGCGCGCCATCGAGGTCGACGGTGCGCTGGCCGGGATGATCGACCTGAAGCACACCGACTGGTCCGCCCGGACGACCGAGATCGGCTACTGGGTCGCACCGACCCATCGCGGCCGGGGTCTGG
>CAZMLG010000321.1:0-2646 GCA_964566985.1 uncultured Intrasporangiaceae bacterium | reverse complement strand
GCTGGTGGGAGATCATCGAGCGCTACAAGGTCAACGTGCTCTACACCGCGCCGACCTCGATCCGCACCCACATGAAGTGGGGCCGCCAGTATGCCCAACAGCACGACCTGTCGTCGCTGAAGGTGCTCGGGTCGGTCGGTGAGCCGATCAACCCCGAGGCCTGGATCTGGTACCGCGACAACATCGGCGGTGGCAAGACCCCGGTGGTGGACACCTGGTGGCAGACCGAGAACGGGATGATCCTGGTGACACCGCTGCCGGGCCTGACCACGCTCAAGCCGGGGTCGGCGACACGTCCGTTCCCGGGCGTCAAGGCGGCCGTCTACGACGAGAGCGGCAAGGAGATCGCTCCCGGCGACGGTGCGGGATACATGGTCGTCAAGGAGCCGTGGCCGGCGATGTTCCGCGGCCTGCTCAATGACGACCAGCGGTTCAAGGACACCTACTGGGCCAAGTTCTCCGACGCCTATCTCGCCGGCGACGGTGCCCGGGTCGACGAGGACGGCGACTTCTGGATGATGGGCCGCATCGACGACGTCATGAACGTCTCGGGTCACCGACTGTCCACGATCGAGGTCGAGTCGGCTCTGGTCGACCACCCCGAGGTGGCCCAGGCGGCCGTGGTCTCCCGTTCGGACGAGACGACCGGGCAGGCGATCGTGGCCTACGTGACGCTCAAGGACAGCGCACAGGGGTCCACCGAGAAGCTGGCCGAGTTGCGCGACCACGTGGGCAAGGTGATCGGCCCGATCGCCAAGCCGGCCAACATCGTGTTCGCCGACTCCCTGCCGATGACCCGGTCCGGCAAGATCATGCGCCGCCTGCTCAAGGACGTCGCGGAGAACCGCGAGTTGGGCGACACGACCACGCTGGCCGACCCGTCGGTCGTCGAAGAGCTCAAGCAGCGCTCCGAGAGCTGACGCACGGCGCGCAGATCCACGCCCGGCGGGCGCGTCCCACGAGTTCGTGGGACGCGCCCGTCACGTTTCTCGTCAATTCAATTGAAATACCCACCGGTAGTGCGCCGAGGCGCCTACCATGACTGCACGGAGCCCTACGCACACATGTTCAGGCGCAGTCGGCACGCGGCCGGCGGCGCACGACATCGAAGGAGATGAACATGTCGGAAGTCGCAAAACCGGCGCCAGGAAGTCACCTCGCCGATCCGGCCGCTTTGGGTCTGGGAGGTTTCGCACTCACCACGTTCGTCCTCAGCGTCGTCAACGCCGGGTGGGTCCCGGCCACCGTCGAACCGGTCGTCTTCGGCCTCGCGTTCGCCTACGGCGGCATCGCCCAGTTCGCGGCCGGCCTCTGGGAATTCGCCAAGGGCAACACGTTCGGGGCCACCGCCTTCTGTTCATATGGCGGGTTCTGGCTGTCGTTCTGGTGGTTGACCGGCCACACGGATATGAGCGGTGCAGGATCCGATGCCGCCAAGGGCGTGGGCCTGTATCTGCTGGCGTGGGGCATCTTCACGCTCTACATGACCGTCGCGGCCAGCCGCACCACCATGGCCGTCTTCTCCGTCTTCGTGCTGCTGACCATCACCTACTTCCTGCTCGCCTTCGGTGAATTCGGCGGCAGCTCGGGCCTGAGCAAGGCCGGTGGGTATGTCGGGATCCTCACCGCGATCGCGGCGTGGTATGCCTCGTTCGCCACCGTCACCAACTTCACCTTCAAACGCACCGTCATGCCGGTCGGTCCCCGGGAGTGACCGGTCCGGCGCCGAGAGATCGAGGGCTCCGCACGGCGCCGACCAACCCGCCGAGCCCGCGGCCCCCCCCCCCCGGGGGGGGGGCCCGGGGTTTAACTTGACTCATTACCTTTTGGATGGTGAACAGGGGCCATGTAAGGCAGGGGCCAGACCCCCCAGCTCCGCGCGGCCGCGCGGCGGGTCACCAAACCCCGTGTAGCGGTCCTCAAAGCCGTGCGCGCGCACCCCCATGCGGATGTGGACTCGATCGTCCAGCAGGTGCGCAGCGAGCTCGGATCGGTTTCCACGCAGGCGGTCTACAACGTGCTGACCGCGCTGACCCACGCCGGCCTGGTCCGGCGTATCGAGCCGGCCGGCTCGCCGACACGCTACGAGACCCGCGTCGGCGACAACCACCACCACGTGGTGTGCCGGGTCTGCGGCGCGATGGAAGACGTGGACTGCGCGGTCGGGGACGCGCCCTGCCTGACGGCGAGCACCGACCACGGATTCGTCATCGACGAGGCCGAGGTCATCTATTGGGGCACCTGCCCCGCATGCCGCTGAGGCGCCCGCCGCGTCACGGCATACCCACCGAAAACCCGACACCTCAGAAGGAGCCGGCTCCATGACCGACACCTCGCACGGATCGACCACGGGCTCTGGCGCACCCGCCGCCAGCGACCGCAACACCCTCAGCGTCGGCAGCAACGGACCGCTGCTGCTGCACGACGCGCACTTCCTCGAGCAGATGGCCCACTTCAACCGCGAGCGCGTGCCCGAGCGCAGCCCACACGCCAAGGGTGCCGGAGCGTTCGGCACCTTCCGGGTGACCGAGGACGTCTCCCAGTTCACCAAGGCCGCCGCCTTCCAACCCGGCGCGAACACCGAGACGCTGGTGCGCTTCTCGACCGTCGCCGGTGAGCAGGGCAGCCCCGACACGTGGCGCGACG
>CAZMLG010000320.1:0-2649 GCA_964566985.1 uncultured Intrasporangiaceae bacterium | reverse complement strand
GGGCGGCCGCGAAGAGCGCCCGCACCTCCGGTGCGCCATAGACCAGTGAGCTGGCGCCGGCGCGGTATTCGATGCCCGCCGCGTCCAGGGCCTCCTCCAGGTGGGGCAGTGACGTGCGGGCCGGGATCAGGACGGTGATGTCCCGCCGGCGCAGAGGTCGCCAGGAGCCGTCGGGATCCTGGGTCGTCCACCGCTGCTCGATGGCCTGCTGGATGGTGGCGGCGACCTCCTCGGCCTCGATCTGGCGGACCTCGTCGATGCGCATCCCCTTGCCGGCACCGGTGTGCGCCTGTGGGCCGAGCACGGCGACGGCCGGGCCGACGGAGGCACCGGCGCGATGCGGGTGCAACGGGTCATACCGCGGCTGACGATCCTCCTGCTCCCGGATGTGCTGGGCGAAGACGGTGTTTACCCAGTCGATGATCGGCTCCCCGGTGCGGAAGTTCGTGGTGAGGGAGACCGGTGTGCCGATCACCTGCCGTGCCCCCAGGTAGGTGCGGATGTCGGCCCGTCGGAAGCGGTAGATCGACTGCTTCGGGTCGCCCACCACGAAGAGGGCGCCGGCAGGTATGACGATGTCGCGCCAGTCGTCCTGCGACGCCGCGACGCCTCCGACGATGCGACAGGCGATCTCGATCTGGATCGGGTCGGTGTCCTGGAACTCATCCAGCAGCAGTCTGCGATAACGGGACTCGAGGGAGGAGCGCACCTCCGGGTCGCGGCGCAGCACGTCGCGGGCCAGCACCAGCAGGTCGTGGAACTCCAGTCGCCCGCTGCGCCGTCGCTGCTCGGCCTCGTGCATGACCGCCGTCGCGCACCAGCGCGTGAGATTGCGCAGCACGACGTCGGCGACCGCGTCGACACGCTCCGTGGCGCGCTCGGCGAGGTCCTTCAGAGCCCCGCGGACCTGGCCGACCGGCACGGTCCACGACCCCTTGCGTCCGAAGCCCAACCCTTTACGAGGCACATCGCTCAGCCACTCCACGACGCCCGCGGCACCCGATCCCGGCTCCGGCCGCAGACTCAGCCACTGCTCGACCTCACCGATCGGCCCGAGCAGCTTGTCACTCGGGTCGGTGCAGTGCTCCCGCAGATCGAGCACGGCCCGCGCGTCGGCCACGAGGTCGTCGACGCGTGGAGCGACGACCTCCTGCGCCGGGTGGGCGAGCACGTGCTCCTCGAGCAGGTCCCAGTCGTGGCCCAGCAGCTGGAAGAGCTGGCGGATCTGTCCCTCTCGCACCCCGAGTGCCCTTGCCAGCACGAACGACTCGCCGATCTCGGGATCGTCGAGCAGGCGACTCCAGGTCGTGCGCCAACGACTGTCGGCGGCGATCGACGAGGCCACCGGGTCGAGCACGTCGATGGCTGGTGGGATGCCGGCCTCAATCGCATGCTGCACCAGGATCCGCTGCGCGAACGAGTGCAGTGTGCCGATCGCGGCGAGATCCAGGCCGTCCAGCGCGGCCTCGACCCGCTCGGCGGTGTCGGGTCCGCGCCGCGACTCCAGGGCGGTGCGCACGCGTTCGCGCAGCTCGGAGGCCGCGCGCTCGGTGAAGGTGACGGCCGCGATCTGCTGGATGTCGATGCCGTCGCACAGCACCAGCGCGAGGATGCGCTCGACCAGGGCGCGGGTCTTGCCCGATCCCGCACCGGCGTCGACGAAGAGCGTCTCGTCGGTGCGGGTGCGGATGCGTTCGCGGACGGCCTCATCGGCCAACAGGTGGTCGCTCATGTGAGGTCATCTCCCTGGTCCTGCAGGGCGCTCGGATCGACGAGGGACACCAGCTCGCGCATCGCGTCGGTGCCGCGCAGACGATGCCAGCGGGCACGGTCCTCGGCATACCCGAGTCCGTCGGGGTTGCAGTAGGGACACTGCACCCAGGCGAAGTCGTCGACCTCCGGGGGACGGGCGACGAACAGGCCCTGGTCGATCGCGCGGACGAGGGTGGCCAGGGCCGACCGGTAGGCCGTGTCGACCTGCTCGGTCAGCTGCACCGGGATGCGCTTGCCGTCCTTGGGGAACCAGTACATCGCCTCGACGGTGGTGTCGTCGTCGCCGTAGAGGGTGCGGACCGCATGAGCGTAGGCCGGCAGCTGCAGCCGGGTGCCGGCCATCAGCGGGTCCTTCGGGATGTCGGCATACGAGGAGCTGCCGCCGGTCTTCAGGTCGGTCACCACCAGGCTGCCGTCCGGCGCGCGGTCGAGCTTGTCGGCGGCGCCGCGTAGGCGCAGGGTGCCGCCGTCGAGCCGCAGCTCGAGCGGATCGCCGCCGTCGAGACCGAAGCTCACCTCGCTGCCGACGACGGCCAGGTCGTGGATGCTCCGCCAGTGGTCGTCGTCACGGAGCATCCAGGTCAGCGTCGCCTGCATCTCGGCGAAGACCTGCGCCCACAGCCGAGGGTGACCCGCCTGTCCGCCGCGCTCCACCTCCTCGCGGTGCTCCTCGGCGATCTGCTGCAGGCGGTCGTGCTGCGCCGGGGTCCACGGCTGCCCGTGGCCGGGCAGCTCACCGGCGGCGGCCGCCTCACGGATCAGGGTGTCGAGGCAGGAGTGCAGGAAGGTGCCGCGGTCCATCGGGCTCATCTCCACGATGGCCTCGGGGTCCTCGAGGGGCCGCACATGCAGGACGCGCTCGAGGAAGTAGCCGCG
>CAZMLG010000319.1:0-2652 GCA_964566985.1 uncultured Intrasporangiaceae bacterium | reverse complement strand
CGGGACCCTCGGCGATCTCCCAGCCCATCCCGACCATGACGTCGGCCATGCGCTCACCCATCAGCTCGACCGGGTGGCGACGCCCGAGAGGACGGCGACCCGGCACCATGGTGACGTCCACCGCCTCGTCGACGAGAATGCGGGCGTCCCGCTCCTCCTCCAGCACCCGCTTGCGCTCCGACATCGCCGCGCCGACACGGCCGCGCGCCTGCCCGACCGCCTTCCCGGCCTCGGCCTTGTCCGACGACGGGAGCGCACCGATCCCCCGGTTGGCCAGCGCGAGGGGGCTCCTGTCGCCCTGGTGGGCGGTGCGGACCGCTTTGAGCGCGTCCAACGAGTCGGCGGCCTCGATGGCTGCCAGCGCATCCTGCACGGCGCGGTCGATCGCGGCGGGGTCGAGCGCTGAGATCTCGACCGGGTCATCCTGTGAATTCGGGCCTGACATCGCTCTCATCTCGGTGGGAATCTCGCGGCGCAGCGAGTCTATCGAGGCGGTGTCCCACACTGCACAGTGGTTTCAGCGCAGGTGCTCGGGCAACCCGGAGGGCAGGCTCACGCGCAGCGTGGCACCGCCGCCGTCGTCGAGCACTTCGACGGTGCCGCCGTGTGCCTCCACGAGGCCGCGCACGACATACAGCCCGAGTCCGGTGCCGGTCTTGCGGCGCACATCGCCCTGCCAGAACCGAGAGAAGACCAACGAGCGCGCGTCCGGGGGGATTCCGGGGCCCTCGTCGCTGATGTCCAGGTGGAGCAGCTCGGAGGACGTGTCGTCGTGCAGTCGAGCGACGATGCGGCCCTCCCCGTGCCGGACGGCGTTCTCCAGCAGGTTGTCCACGACCTGGGCGAGACGGTCACCGTCGGCCCACACCTCGGTGTCGGGGCTGTCGCGGACGATGTCAAAGCGTTGCGGCGCCTGGCCCCGACGGATCATCCGGTCGACCCGGTCGGCGACGAGCACGCTCACGTCGACCGCCTGCTTGGCCAGGACGAGGCGCCCGGTGTCCAACCGCGAGATGTCCAGCAGTTCGGCCACCAGGCGCGACAAGCGCTCCGCATCCGACTCGATCGCGCCGAGCATCCACTGCTTCTGGTCGTCACGCAACGCACTCCAGCGCCGCTGGAGGGTGCGCGAGAAGCCTCGCACCGATGACAGAGGCGAGCGCAGTTCGTGCGCCGCGGTGCTGATCAGCGCCGACATCTCGGCCTCGATCCGATCACGAGCACGCGTATCCCGCATCGACATCACGAGGAACCGCAAGGATCGATCGGATCGGCGCACGTGCCGCGTCGTGAGCAGCAGCGTCCTCCCGGCGGACGTGCCCACACGTGCCTCGGGCGTGCCCGACACCGTGCGCAGGCCGCCCCAGGGATCGTGTCGCTGCCACCAGTTGTCGCCGTCGGCATCGATGAGAGCGAGGACGTCGCGCACGTCATCGCCGACGTGGCCGGAAACCGGGATGCCGGTGAGCTGATCCGCGCGCCCGTTGGCCAGCGCCACCGTGTGCTGCGGACCGACGACGACGATGCCGTCGGGCAGCATGTCGGCCAGGTCCCGGTAGGCGTCCAGCTCGAGACGCACTCCCCCCGGGCGCACTTCGTCGTCTCGACCATCCTTCCCCATCGCCTCGAGCCTACCCAGGCGGGCGCGGGGGCCGGCACCCCGCACTGGCGTAGAGACACACCGTCGCCGCCATGGCCAGGTTGAGCGACTCCGCGTGACCGTAGATGGGCACGCGGACGACGTCGTCGCAGCGGGAACGGACGGTCTCGTCCAGGCCCCAGGCCTCGTTGCCCATCACCCATGCATGTGGGGTGATCAGGTCGGCGTCGGGAAGCGAGGTGTTCCCGGCGCCGTCGGCGGCCAGCAGCCGTAGGCCGGCGCCCCGGCAGGCGTCCAGAGCGTCGGTGAGCGGCACTCCCGTGACGACCGGTAGGTGCCACAGCGACCCGACGGTGGATCGCACGACCTTGGGGTTGTAGAGATCCACGCTCGCGTCGCTGACGATCACACAGCGCGCACCGGCCGCATCCGCGCCTCGCACGACGGTGCCGGCGTTGCCCGGGTCGCGCACGTGCGCCAGCACGACGGCGAAATGTCCGGGCGCCTGCAGGGCGCGCTGCAGTGGCACCTCGACCGGACGGCATACCGCGACGATCCCCTGCGGGTGGCGGGTGTCGGCCATCGCCGCGAGGACCTCACTCGTGCACGGGTGCACGAGGATCTGCAGATCGCGTGCCTGCGTGAGCAACGCGGCGTGCCGGTCCTGTTCGGCGTCCTCGACATACACGTCCACGATCGTCTCGGGACGATGGGCGAGCACCTCCCGCACGGCTTGGGGGCCTTCGGCCACGAACCGCCCCGACCGCCGGCGCGCAGAACGCCGGCCGAGCGCCCGCACCGACTTCACCCGCTCCGCGCGGGGGTTGGTCAGCATTCGGGGGCTCGGCCGGCGCTGTGTGCTGTCGTCGACCGGGTGCTCAGGCGGCGCTGTCGGCGCCGGTCGCGGGCACGTTGGCCTTGGCGATCTGCACCAGCTGCGCGAACGCCGGGGCGTCGTTGACGGCGAGTTCGGCGAGCATGCGGCGGTCGACCTCGACCTCGGCGTCCTTGAGGCCCTGGATGAACCTGTTGTAGGTCATGCCGTTGGCGCG
>CAZMLG010000318.1:0-2654 GCA_964566985.1 uncultured Intrasporangiaceae bacterium | reverse complement strand
TGCAGCTGGACGGCGACCACTGGGACGAGCTCGGCGAGATGGCGGTGAGCTGACGTTTCCACGTGGTCTTCAGGACCGATACGGTCCTGAAGGCGTGATCGGCTGTCGTCATGGAGACGACGAGCGACCACCCGACCTGCTGGATCAACACCGTGTGCCTGGATCACGTCCTGGCCGGGGTGGAAGGTGGCTTCACCCAGGCCAATCACGGGGCGCCGCAGGGGGTGCGACGCCTTCGGTCGGGCGACCGGATCGTGTTCTACTCCCCGCGCGAGAGCCTGTCCGGACGAGTCCCGGTGCAGCAGTTCACGGCATACGGCGTCGTGGCGGACGGCGAGCCCTATCAGGTCAGGATGACCAATGAGTTCCACCCGTGGCGGGTGCGGGTCGACTTCCGAGACGTCACCCCGGCGCAGGTGCGTCCGCTGATCGGGCAGCTGTCCTTCATCCGTGACACCCGGCGCTGGGGACTGCCGTTCCGGCGCGGACTGTTCCCCATCCCTGACGCGGACATGGCGCTGATCGCACAGGCCATGGGGGTATGACGCGGCGTATCCTGGCCTCGTGGTGCGGTTCGAGTCACCGGTCGAACGAGCGATCCGTGAGGCGCAGGAGCGAGGGGAGTTCGACAACCTGCCCGGCGCCGGCAAACCCCTGCGCAACCTCGGCAACACCAGCGACCCGGACTGGTGGATCAAGGGATTCGTCCAGCGTGAGCAGCTCGACATGGGCAGCGTCCTGCCGCCCACCCTGGCCCTGCGCAAGGAGGCCGAAGGATTCCCGCAGTCGTTGCTGGAGCTCGGGTCCGAGGAGAGCGTCCGGGCCGTGCTCGAGGACTTCAACCGGCGGGTCAAGCTCGATCGGCTGCGGCCGGCGATGGGCCGTCTCCCGGCACCGATCGCCCGGACCGTGGATGTCGACGACCTGGTGGACCGGTGGCGTCAGCTGAAGGCCGCTCAGCGACGGGCGACCCAGCGGGAGCAGGCTGCCTCACGGCCTACGTCGACCTCCCGAGGTCGGGTGCCGCGGACCCGAGTGGGCCGCTGGCTGCACCGGTTCGGCGTCTGGGCCGGCATGGCCGAGTAGCGCTCACACCCCGGCCAGGGAGTCGAGCCACGGCCGGGGGTCGGCCTTGTCGAAGTCACGGACTCCGGCGGTCCACAGAGCACCCACGGCCATCGTGCGCCGCACGGCGCCGAAGGTGATGACGTGCGCGATCGTGCCACCGATCGAGTGCGTCGCCATGTCGGGGACCGTCGTGTCGATGAAGGTGTCCGCCATCGTGGAGTCCTCGATCGCCGAGGCCACGAAGGTGCGGAAGTCCTCTCCGGCGACCTGGTGACGGCGGGCCAGCCCGTCGACGGTCTGGTCGGACTCGTCCGGCCACTCACCACCGTTCAGCGCCGACAACCAGTGCTCCTCCTGCGCAACCATGCCATTGATCAGCCCCCGCAGCGTCGGGTCGTCGTCGACACCCTCGACGGACTGGGTGATCGGCCGGTCCAGGTCGCGGTCGCTCAGACCACGCGACGACTCGATGATGGCGGTGATCGAGTCGATGTGATGGTCGACCAGCTGTTGTATGAGGTTCATACCGGATTCCTTTCGTGGGGCCGGCAGGCGCAGCCCGCCGGGCGGTTGGAAGTGGACGCCACTGGGTGCGTCGATCTCGAGCCCGCGAAACGTCGCGGGTGGCGTATGCCGAATCTCCAGCGGGCTGCGCCCGTAGGCCCGGCTGAACGCCCGGGTGAACGCCTCGTGCGATCCGTATCCGGTCTCGACCGCGATGTCGAGCACGGTGCGTCGCGGATCGTGGACGAGACGGTATGCGGCACGCTCCAGCAGGAGACGCCGGCGCAGCGCCCCGGGTGGCTCGCCTCCGGTCGCGGAGACGATGCGGTCGAAGTGGAACCGCGACAGGTGCGCCCGTGCCGCGAGGTCGTCGGCGCGCAGACTCGGGTCGTCCAGCGCGTGCTGGGCGAACTGCAGGAGTGTCTCCAGCCGGTCCTCGTGGTTCATGCCCTCCAGCCTGCCCGTCCGAGGCGCCGGCGTGCTTGATCGATCTTGCGCAGTTGTGTCGGCCGCGGTCTGCTCGATTTCGCCGTCGCACACCCTGCGCATCCGGCAGACTGCGCACATGAGTGAACCGATCAGCGTGCCCACCGACGACGGACCGATGCCCGCATCACGATTCCTCCCCGCCTCCGGTTCCGGGCCGGGGATCGTGCTGTTCCAGGAGATCTTCGGGGTCAGCGACTACATCAGGCAGCGGGCGGCGGACCTGGCATCACTGGGGTATGTCGTGCTCGCACCGGAGGTCTACTGGCGCCTCGATGACACCGAGATCGACGAGACACGGTCGGACTTCCTGGAGCAGGCGATGGGCGTCGCCGGCCGGGTCGACTGGGCGCTCGCGGTCTCGGACGGACGGGCCGCACTCGCGTCGCTGCGCGCGGACGAGCACGTGCACGGCGGGGTGGGCGTCATGGGCTTCTGCTTCGGTGGCGGGCTGGCGTTCCACGTCGCGGCCGACGGCGACCCCGACGTGCTGGTGAGCTACTACGGCTCGGCGATCCCCGGGCTGCTGGAGCACGCGAAGGACGTCACGGCGCCGAGCCTGCACCACTTCGGCACGTCGGACGCCTACATCCCAC
>CAZMLG010000317.1:0-2678 GCA_964566985.1 uncultured Intrasporangiaceae bacterium | reverse complement strand
CCGCAGCGGGGGTAACCGCGGACCCGAGGTGCATCACGGCAGTGAGTATGCCGCACGCCCGCCGCATGGTGACACCCCGTCTCACCATGCGAGCCTTTCCCGAACCGACTCAGGCCAGGCGGGTGAGCCAGCCCCGCATGTCCTCGGTCTTGCCGAGCTGGATGTCCAGCAGGGTCTGGCGGATCCGTGCCGCCACCGGGCCGGCGCCGTCGGCAGGCCCGAACGTGACCTCGCCGCCGTCCCACGCGAGGCGGTGCACCGGGGTGACCACGGCGGCCGTGCCACAGGCAAACGCCTCGGTGATCTCACCGGACGCGGCGCCGTCACGCCACTCGTCGATCGCGATCCGCCGCTCTTCGGGCTGCAGGTCGAGGTCCTTGGCCATCTCCAGGATCGACTTGCGGGTGACTCCTTCGAGGATCGAGCCGGACAGCGCCGGCGTGATCAGCCGCCCGTCCTTTGTCACCAGGAAGATGTTCATCCCGCCGAGCTCCTCGATCCACTTCTGCGACGTCGAGTCGAGGAAGACGACCTGGTCGCAGCCGTGCTCGGAGGCCTCGGTCTGCGCGGCGAGGCTGGCTGCGTAGTTGCCGCCGCACTTCGCCGATCCGGTGCCGCCGACGCCGGCCCGCGAGAAGTGCTGGGAGATCCACAGCGCCACCGGCTTGAGCCCGCCGGAGAAGTAGGCGCCGGCGGGAGAGGCGATCACGCCATACGTCACCTCGGCGGCCGGTCGCACCCCGAGGAACGCCTCCGAGGCGAACATGAAGGGCCGCAGGTAGAGGCTCTCCTCACCGGCACCGCCGGCGTCCGGGACCCACGCCTTGTCGAGGGCGACCAGCTGCTTGAGGGACTCGACGAAGTCGCCCTCCGGCAGCGCCGGCAGGGCCAGGCGTGCCGCGCTGCGCGCGAACCGGGCCGCATTGACCTCCGGGCGGAACGTCCACACCGAGCCGTCGGCGTGCCGGTAGGCCTTCATCCCCTCGAAGATCTCCTGGGCGTAATGGAGGACGGCGGCGCTGGGCTCGAGCTGGAGCGGGCCGTAGGGCACCACCTTCGCGTCGTGCCAGCCCTCCCCTTGCGTCCAGGTGATCTGGACCATGTGGTCGGTGAAGTGCTTGCCGAAGCCCGGGTCGGCGAGGATGCTGTCGCGGTCCGCGTCACTGGTCGGGTCGGGGCGCTGCGTCACCTGGAAGGTCAGTGGGTTCGCCATGGTTCCTCCTGAGGCCGGCATCGGTCGGTCCAATCCGCGCGGTGTGGGGATTGTGACTCTGGTCACCCGTCAGATTACGCCAGCGGCGATGGCATCCCCCACCTGACCGGTCGAGCGCGGCGCCTCGCCTCGAGATGCCAGATCCGCGCAGACCGCGGCCTCGATCCGTGCCGCCTCGTCGTCGCGGCCGAGGTGGGCCAGCAGCATCGCGACGGACAGGATCGTCGCGGTCGGGTCGGCCTTGCCCTGCCCGGCGATGTCCGGTGCCGAGCCGTGGACCGGCTCGAACATGCTCGGGGCGGTGCGGTCCGGGTTGATGTTGCCCGAGGCGGCCAGTCCGATCCCACCGGTCACGGCGGCGGCGAGGTCGGTGACGATGTCGCCGAAGAGGTTGTCCGTGACGATGACGTCGAACCGGCCCGGGTCGGTGACCAGATAGATCGTCGCGGCGTCCACGTGCGCGTAGTCGGTCGTCACGTCCGGGAACTCGCGGCCCACCTCCTCGACGGTCCGGCGCCACAGATGCCCGGCATACGACAGGACGTTGTGCTTGTGGATGAGGGTGAGGTGCCTTCGCTCGCGCGCCTGTGCACGGGCGAAGGCGTCGCGGACGGCCCGCTCGGCACCGAAGCGGGTGTTGACACTGACCTCGGTGGCCAGCTCCGCGGGCGTGCCGACCCGCAGCGCCCCGCCGTTGCCGGTGTAGGGCCCCTCGGTGCCCTCACGCACGACGACGAAGTCGATGCCGTTCGGGGCGACCTTCGCCACGTCCAGCGGCGTCGAGACCCCCGGGAACAGCCGCGACGGCCGCAGATTGATGTAGTGGTCGAGCGTGAAGCGGATGCGCAGCAGCAACTCGCGCTCCAACACGCCGCTCGGCACGCTCGGGTCGCCGATGGCGCCCAGCAGGATCGCGTCGTGGCCGCGCAGCTCGTCGAGCACCGAGTCCGGCAGGGTCTCACCGGTGCGGTGCCACCGCGCCGCACCCAGGTCGTAGGCCGTGGTGTCGACCTTGGCGCCGGAGGCGGCCTGGAGGACCTTGAGGCCCTCCGCGACGACCTCGGGGCCGATGCCGTCACCGCCGATGACGGCGAGATCGATGTGGTCGGAGCGGGTGCCGGAAGTCATGCGGTCAGCCTAGAAGCTGTCTTGCTATGTGACATCTGAATCTCACCATCCGAGTCAATGCGCCGAAGCGCGACACGAGGGCCCCGGCCGATCGGCCGGGGCCCTCGTCACGTGGTGGGGACTGCGTCAGTCGCGCAGGTCCATGGACTCCTGCAGCGCGCGGCGTGCATCCATCTGCTCTTCGGTCATGAGAATCAGATCCTTCGTCTGCCGACACGAGTCGGCGTCGTTCGTGCGATGTGAGTGTTGAGTCCGATCAGCGGCAACGCGGGATCTCCGCGACGAGCTGCCGATCTAGAAGGACTCGCCGCGGCGCCGAAGGATGAGAATGCGTCGC
>CAZMLG010000316.1:0-2720 GCA_964566985.1 uncultured Intrasporangiaceae bacterium | reverse complement strand
GTGTCGAATCCGCGCAACGAGCGCTGCCAACCGGCCCGGCAAGCCCCCGCTCGCCTTGCCTCGCTCCCCCGCGCGCTCCGCTCTATGCGGGGACCCCCCATTGGCTCTCCCTGGGGGCTCGCTTGCATGCGCCGGCCGGGAGACGCCGGGACGTTCCCGCCGGCACCGCGTCACGCACAGCACCAAGGAAACTCACGTGGGCGCGCCAGGACCGGTGCGCCCACGCCGCCGTGCGGCTCAGGACTCACCGCAGAGGTCGTAGTTCTCGATGTGGTGCTTACGGGCCCACTGATAGGTCTGTCCCTCGGACGGGAACCACCAGGTGACGTGTTCGTAGGCCGGGCGGCCGTCGCACGTGGTGAGGTCGTAGGCGCGGATCTCGACGGCCTTGGTCGTCCCGGCGGCGACGGGCCCGCCGTCCGGGACATAAGTGCTCTCGCCGGTTCCGTCGGCCGTCTTGCCTCCCCAGGACTGCCAGGCGACACCGGTGACCAGTCCCGTCGGGTCACCACCGTTGTCGATGACCGACGGCATCACGGCGCCGAAGCCGCGGGCGTTCGGATACAGACCGCCCATGCCGGCGAGGCCGAGGACGGGCTGGGCACGGGTCGTGGTCGGTACCGTGGGGGTCGCAGCCTGCGTCGCGGTCGATGTGGGATCCGGTGCAGGTGCCGTGGTGGTGGGAGCACTCTTCGGATCGGATGTCGACGACGAGGCGACCGGCGACGGCGGCGACGTATCCCGGGACGCCAGGCCCTGGGAAGGCGAGGTGCCACCGGCCGCGTTCGCGCCGGGCGAGGTCGGGCTGCACGAGCCACCATCGCTGCCGCCACAGGTTTTGACCGGCCCGCATGCGGCCAGCCCCGCGACGGTGAGCGTTCCCGCGGCGACGGCTGTGACGATCCTGATCCTGATCGATTCCATGACTCCCCCAAGCTTGCTCCGTGAACGGCCGTGATCTTGTGACGCACGGCACCCGCATCGGGTTGCCATCGTCCGGCTGTCGAGCCCCCCTGCTCGGCCCGATCGAAGGATAGCGCCCCGACCCGGTGACGCAGATCACATTAGTTGCATGTGCGTAATATTTGCATCAGTGATAGTTTTATCCGGTGACGCAGCACCCATCGGAAGACCTCGCGAAGGCCGTCGCGGAGTTCCTGCACATGATCAAGTCGGCCACCGATCTGAAGGCGATCGACACCTTCGTCGACCTCGACCTGACGATCACCCAGATCCGCACGATCTTCCTGCTGGCCGCCAGCGATCACGACCTGCTGATCAGCGACGTGGCCGAGCGACTGAACCTCTCGGCCGCCACGGCCGGGCGCACCGTCGACCGCCTGACCACGCTCGGCATCGTCGATCGCGGGGAGGACCCCGACGATCGCCGCAGCAGGCGCGTCTCGCTGACCCCGACCGGCCGGCACCTGGCCGACACGCAGCGGGAGGCCATGTGGGACCGCATACGCGACGTCAGCGAGGCGCTGCCCACCGACGTGGCCACCCGGCTGCACGACGCGCTCCGTGACGCCCTCGATTGCACACCAGACCATCTGCGGGCCGACCCCGCCTGTACCTCCGACCTCGAGAGGAACTGAAGTGACCACAGACACCACCGCACCACCGGCAGGGCCGGTCGGTGACCCGACCAAGATCGACGGGCCACTGATCAAGATCGCCCTCGTCGTCGTGCTCGGCGCCATCATGGCGGCGCTCGACATGACGATCGTCAACGTCGCGATCCCGACCTTCCAGGACGCGTTCGGCGCGAGCTATGCGAATGTCGCGTGGGCGGTCACCGGATACACGCTCGCCCTTGCCACCGTCATCCCGCTCACCGGCTGGGCCGCCGACCGCTTCGGCACCAAACGGCTCTACATCACCGCGATGGTGCTCTTCGTGCTCGGCTCGGTCGCCTGCGCGACCTCCCAGTCGCTCGGCATGCTCATCGGATTCCGTGTCCTGCAGGGCATCGGCGGCGGCATGTTGATGCCGCTGAGCATGACGATCCTCACCCGCGCCGCGGGCCCGCAGCGCATCGGCCGGATGATGGCCATGCTCGGCGTGCCGCTGCTGATCGGCCCGATCGCCGGCCCCATCCTCGGTGGCTGGCTCATCGACTCCGTGTCCTGGCACTGGATCTTCCTGATCAACGTGCCGATCGGCGCCGTTGCCATCACGGCGACCGCCATGGTGCTGCCGAAGGACCGGACGCGGCCCGGGGAGAAGTTCGACTTCATCGGCATGCTGCTGCTCTCCCCCGGCCTCGCCGCCTTCCTCTACGGCGTGTCGTCGATCTCCGACGAGGGCACCATCGAGTCCGCTCGGGTGCTCGTGCCCGGAGTGATCGGGGCGGCGCTCATGGTGCTGTTCGTGCTGCACGCCCTGGGCAAGACCGAGGCGCTGATCGATCTGTCCCTGTTCAAGGACCGCAACCTGACGGTCTCCGTCATCACGCTGCTGCTCTTCATGACCGCGTTCATGGGCGCGATGATGCTGCTGCCCAGCTACTTCATGCAGGTCCGGGGCGAATCCACGCTGATGGCAGGCGTCCTGGTCGCACCGCAAGGCATCGCGGCGATGATCTCCATGCCGTTCGCGGGCAAGATGGTCGACAAGGTCGGCGCCAAGCCCGTCGTGCTGCCGGGCATCGTGCTGATCCTGATCGGCTTCATCTCCTTCACCCAGATCGGCGTCGACACGTCCTACTGGATGACCAG
>CAZMLG010000315.1:0-2756 GCA_964566985.1 uncultured Intrasporangiaceae bacterium | reverse complement strand
TAGAGCGAACGACTGAAAATCGTTAGGTCGGCGGTTCGACCCCGTCTCTGGCCACGCACAGAGGAGGAAGGCCCGGACGGGCCCTCCTCCTCTTCATGTCTCAGGCCGACGCCCGCAGATCCGTCACCCCTCGCCGTGCAGAATGGGCGGCATGATCTCCCAGCGGCGACCACGAATCCGGACTCTCGGCTGGGCGCTGGTGGCGGCCGCACTCGCCTGCTGCGCCACACTTCGGGCGTATGCCGCGACGAACTCCCCCGGCGGCGCCGGCGAGTTCCTCGAGCGTGAATCGGGCAGCGCTGCCCTCACCGGAGCCCCGACGCGGTCACCGATCCCGACCTCGCAGACCCCGACGAATGCGACGAACAACGAGCCGTTGCTGATCGTCGTCCTCGTCGTCGTCGCCCTCCTGCTCATTGCCGCAGGGGTGGTCGTCGCCCGGAGCCGGCTCACCGACGACGAGTGACCGATCTCACCTTCTCCGGGCGTCGCGGTAGGCCGCACCCGGTGCTCACGAGATTTCGACTCGGCCCCCGGCCGATGCATCGTCGAGGCGAGGTCTGAGGTACCGTTGGTAGCACGACAGAAACCAAGGATCCCGGGATCCCCGACGGTGATCGACTGAGCAGGTCGTCCTTCGCGGCGTCCTGAGCATCGGCGCTGTCCGGCATCCCGGCAACACACACAAGGGGGTCTCGCCATGGGGCGCGGCCGGGCCAAAGCAAAGCAGACCAAGGTTGCCCGGGAGTTGAAGTACTACTCTCCCGACCCCGACTTGGGCGCGCTCGAGCGTGAGCTGCGCTCGAAGTCGCCATCCCGGGAAGCAGACGACACTCCCGTCGACGATCAGGACGACGACTACGGCGACTACGCCAGTTGGGCGTCGGGCGACCGTTGACCGCCTCGCCGCTCGGCGGTGACGCCGAGGGGTGATCACATCTCATCACGGCATGCCGGCCGGGTGCCCCGGCCGGCACAAGGCCGTCTCCCTCCGGGCCTCGTCAGCGCCGGTAGGAACCGACCAGCGCGGCCCCTCCCGCGCTGACCCCCTTGGCCCCTCGCACGACGGGCGCCATGGTGTCGTCGACCTCTTCGTCGGCACGGATCCGACCCATCACCCAGCCGGCGATACCGGCCTCGGCGAGCACTTCCACAGCGGTGTCCGCCTGCTCTGGCGGCAGCACGGCGGCGAATCCGACCCCCATGTTGACGGTGCCCTCCAGGTCGGCCTGCGGCACCGCGCCGAGGTCCTGCAACAGACCGAACAGCGGCGGCGGGGCCCACGAGGACCGCTCGAGGACCGCGGTCGTCCCCGCCGGAAGGACGCGCGCGACGTTGGCCGCCAGCCCTCCGCCGGTGACGTGCGACAGGGCATGCACGGTGACACCCTCGGTGCGGATGAGCTGCAGCAGGGGCGCGGCATACACCCGGGTCGGCTCCAGCAGCGCCTCGCCGAACGTGGTGCCCAGTTCCGGCACGTGCCGGTCCCAGGCCCAGCCCGAGGCCGCCGCGATCGCCCGCACCAACGAGAAGCCGTTCGCGTGCAGACCGGAGGAGGCCAGGCCCAGCACGACATCGCCCGGCCGCACCCGTTCGGGGCGCAGCACGTCGTCCTGCTCGACCACCCCGGTCGCCGCCCCCGCGACGTCGTATTCATCCGGGTCCAGAAGCCCCGGATGCTCGGCCGTCTCGCCGCCGACAAGGGCCACGCCGGCCTGTTCGCAGGCCGCCGCGATGCCGGTGACGATCGCGGCGATCCGCTCCGGGACGACCCGGCCGGTGGCGATGTAGTCGGTCATGAACAGCGGCTCGGCACCGCAGACGACGATGTCGTCGACCACCATGCCCACCAGGTCGAATCCGACCGTGTCGTGCCGGTCCATCGCCTGCGCGATGGCGACCTTGGTGCCGACCCCGTCGGTCGACGTCGCGAGCACGGGGTGAGCCATCCGCCCGAGCACCGACGCGTCGAAGAGGCCGGCGAATCCGCCCAGACCGCCGAGGACCTCCGGACGCCGGGCCCGGCCCACCGCATGTTTCATCAACTCGACCGCCCGGTCGCCGGCCTCCACGTCGACGCCGGCGGCGGCATAGGTGATCGGGGTGTCACTCATGGTCGGGTCGCTCCAACTCGTCGTCGGTCGTCAGGGGTGGCGCAGCGAGCCTGCGCCACCCGCGGTCACGCCGATCGTCACGCCCTCCGCGTCGACCCGGTCGGCGGGAGTGTGCTCGATCGACGTGTCGTGGCCGGTGCGCACCTCGAACGGGAGGGTCTCGAGCACGTGCTTGCCCACCGAGCCGTCCTCCGGCAGGTCGATCGGGTAGTCCCCGGTGAAGCACGCCGCGCACAACCGCGACGGCGGCTGCCCCGTGGCGGAGATCATGCCCTCGGTGGAGATGTAGCCGAGCGAGTCCGCCCCGATCGAGGCGCAGATGTCCTCGACCTCCAGACCCGTGGCGATCAGTTCGGCCCTCGTAGCGAAGTCGATCCCGTAGAAGCACGGCCACTTGATCGGTGGGCTGGAGATGCGCACGTGGATCTCGGCCGCTCCGGCCTCGCGCAGCATGCGCACCTGGGCCCGCTGCGTGTTGCCGCGCACGATCGAATCGTCGATGACCACGATCCGTTTGCCCTTGATCGCGTGCTCGAGCGGATTGAGCTTGAGCCGTATGCCGAGTTGGCGCAGCGTCTGGCTCGGCTGGATGAAGGTGCGCCCGACGTAGGCGTTCTTGACGAATCCCTGCGCGAACGGGAT
>CAZMLG010000314.1:0-2778 GCA_964566985.1 uncultured Intrasporangiaceae bacterium | reverse complement strand
ACTCGCACACCCCGATGATCAACGGGCTCGGCGTGCTCGGCTGGGGTGTCGGCGGCATCGAGGCCGAGGCGGCCATGCTCGGCCAGCCCGTCAGCATGCTCATCCCGCAGGTCGTCGGCCTCAAGTTGACCGGTGAGCTGCCGGCCGGCACGACCGCGACCGACCTGGTGTTGACTGTCGCCGAGCTGCTGCGCAAAACCGGCGTCGTCGGCAAGTTCGTGCAGTTCTTCGGTCCGGGCGTCGCCAACGTGCCCCTGGCCAACCGCGCGACGATCGGCAACATGAGCCCCGAATACGGCTCCACCGCGACCATGTTCCCGATCGACGACGTGACGCTGGACTACCTGCGCCTCACCGGCCGCCCCGATTCACAGGTGCGCCTCGTGGAGGCCTACGCCAAGGAGCAGGGCCTCTGGCACGACCCCGACCACGAGCCCGACTTCTCGCAGGTGGTCGAGTTGGACCTCGGCACGATCGAACCGTCCATCGCCGGGCCGAAGCGCCCCCAGGACCGGATCCCGCTCAAACTGGTGCCTCACGCCATCAAAGACCTGCTGACCGGCAGCAGCACCCAGGAGGCCGTGCAGGCCGGCCTCGACGAGGCCTCCGGGGAGTCGTTCCCGGCCAGCGACCCGATCGCCGTCGATCACGAATACCCTGCCGACAAGCCCAACGCCGCCTGTGCGTGCGGCAAGGAGCACGACTGGCCCTCGAAGCCGACGCCGACCACACTCGAGGACGGCACCGAGGTCGAGATCGACAACGGGCACGTCGTGATCGCGGCCATCACGTCCTGCACCAACACCTCCAACCCCTCGGTGATGATCGGCGCCGCGCTGCTGGCCAAGAACGCGGTGGAGCGCGGGCTGCACACCAAGCCGTGGGTGAAGACCTCGCTGGCGCCGGGCTCGCGTGTGGTCACCGACTACTACGAGAAGGCAGGCCTGACGCCCTATCTCGACAAACTGGGCTTCAACCTCGTCGGATACGGCTGCACCACCTGCATCGGCAACTCGGGCCCGCTCATCCCCGAGGTCAGCGCGGCCGTCACGGAAAACGACCTGACCGCCTGCTCCGTGCTCTCCGGCAACCGCAACTTCGAGGGGCGCATCCATCCCGAGTGCAAGATGAACTTCTTGACCTCGCCGCCGCTGGTCATCGCCTACGCCCTCGCGGGGTCGCTGCACGTCGACGTCATGAACGGGCCCCTCGGCACCGGAAGCGACGGCAATCCGGTCTACCTGCGCGACATCTGGCCGACCGAGCGCGAGATCGACGAGGTGATCGCCGCGACGGTCGAGTCGGACATGTTCACCAGCGGCTACGGCGACCTGTATGCCGGCGACGACAACTGGCGCGGCCTCGACGTGCCCTCGGGCGAGATGTTCCGCTGGGACGAGGAGTCCACCTACGTCCGTCGGCCCCCGTACTTCGACGGTATGGGGCGCGAGCCGGAGCCGTTGAAGGACATCACGGGCGCCCGGGTGCTGGCGTTGCTGGGCGACTCGGTCACGACCGACCACATCAGCCCTGCCGGCGCGTTCAAGACCGATTCGCCGGCCGGCCAGTACCTCACCGAGCGCGGCCTGACCCGCAAGGAGTTCAACTCCTACGGCTCCCGGCGGGGCAACCACGAGGTGATGATCCGGGGCACCTTCGCCAACATCCGGTTGCGCAATCAGCTCGCGCCGGGCACCGAGGGCGGCTACACCCGCGACTTCACCCAGGACGACGGGCCGGTGACCACGATCTTCGACGCGTCCGTCAACTACGAGAAGGCCGACACCCCGCTCGTGGTCATCGCGGGCAAGGAGTACGGCTCCGGTTCGTCGCGCGACTGGGCGGCGAAGGGCACGATCCTGCTGGGCGTGCAGGCCGTCATCGCGGAGTCGTACGAGCGGATCCACCGGTCGAACCTGATCGGCATGGGCGTGCTCCCACTGCAGTTCCCCGAGGGCCAGAACGCCGAATCGCTCGGCCTCACGGGCGAGGAGACCTACTCGATCTGCGGACTCGAGGGCTCCGGCGACGCCTTCGACTCGGTCACGGTCACCGCCGAGCACGATGGCAAGAGCACCTCGTTCGACGCCGTGGTCCGACTGGACACCCCGACCGAGGCGGCCTACTACCGTCATGGTGGCGTGCTGCTCTACGTGCTGCGGCAGCTGCTCGACAGCGAGGGCTGATCGTTGTCGTCCCACTACCCGGCGCCGGAACTCGACGTCGACGGGTGGATCGGCACCCCGTCGACGCTCGAGTCCCTGCGCGGCCGAGTCGTCCTCGTCGAGGCGTTCCAGATGCTCTGCCCCGGCTGCATCCGATACGGCCTGCCGCAGGCGCAGCGGGTGCACCGGCTGTTCCCGAAGGTGACGGTGCTCGGGCTGCACACGGTGTTCGAGCACCACGAGGTCATGGGCGCCGATGCCCTGAAGGTCTTCCTGTCGGAGTTTCGGATCACCTTCCCGGTCGCCATCGATCGCAGCGATGGCGGGACGATGCCGGTGACGATGCAACGCTATGGGATGGAGGGCACCCCGACGACCCTGGTCATCGACCAGGAGGGCGGCCTCGCGATGTCGCACTTCGGGCAGATCGACGACCTCGCCCTGGGCGGGGTGCTCGGCCGGCTGCTGGCCTGACGAGCACCCGTCAAGACCTCGAGAACCCCCGCACCGGCTGGTCGAACAGGCACGCCCCCGCACCGGCTGGTCGAGTGCCGCGAGGCCCTAGGAGCGTGGGTCAGGATTGGTCCAGCGGTGTCGTCAGTGGATGGACGGC
>CAZMLG010000313.1:0-2793 GCA_964566985.1 uncultured Intrasporangiaceae bacterium | reverse complement strand
TGATCGAACCGCGGTTCCGCGCGCTCGCGGACGGCGAGGTGATGGAGAAGAACCCCGGCGACCTGGTGACGGTCGCCGACCGCGAGGCGGAGATGATCCTGACCGACCGGCTGCGGGCGGCCTACCCGGACGCGCTGATCGTGGGGGAGGAGGCCGTCGCGGCGGACCCGGCGATCCTCGACCGGGCGGCCGGGGCGCAGCATTGGTTCACCGTCGACCCGGTGGACGGCACCCGCAACTTCGTGCACGGCAGCCCGGACCATGCGGTGATGATCGGCGAGGTGCGCGACGGGGTGCCGGTGCGCGGCTGGATCTGGCAGCCGCAACACCGTGACGCGTTCGTGGCCGAACGGGGCGCCGGAGCCCACCGCAACGGCGTGCGTATGCCGTCGCCGTCCCCCGACGGGGGCGCCCTGCGGGGGCACACGTCCCGGCGCGCGAAGGTCGGCACGGCTCTGCCCGGGCTGGCGCCGATGCATCTGACGTGGGCCTGCTGCGGAGTGGACTACCCGCACGTCGCCGGCGGCGACGCGGACTACCTGGTCTACGAGTCCGCGATGCCGTGGGATCACGTGCCCGGGTCGCTGATCCTGGCCGAGACCGGCGGTGTCGTCGGCTACCCGGACGGGACGGCCTACGACCCGGCGACGCGGCGTCGCCCGCTCATCGCCGCGGCGAGCCGGGAGACCTACGACACGGTGCGGTCGTCGATCACCTGACGTGACCCCCATCGGTGGAGGGGCCGGTATACTTCTGGGTATGTCGTCCACGACCACGATCAAGGTTCCCGTCGAGTTGCGAGATCGGCTCGCCGCGCTCGCCGGGCGAGAACACACCACGCTCGCGGGGGCGATCGCCCAATCACTCGACGCCGCCGAGAGCGCCGAGTTCTGGGCCGATGTCGCGAGGACGATGGGCCGGGCAGACGCGGGCGGTCATGCCGAACAGTTCGGCCGAAGTCTCAGCGACGGCCTCGACCCGGACGAGACCTGGGACGACGTGTGGTGAAGCGGGGCGAGATCTTTCTCTGCGACTTCGGCAGCCCGATCGGCCACGAGCCCGGCTTTCGCAGGCCGGCCGTGGTCGTTTCTCATGACGAGTTGAGCCGTCACGGGGTGCCGGTGGTCCTCCCGGTGACCAGGACGCGCCGTGGCTATCCCACGCACGTGGAGTTGGACGGCGTGCTTCCGGTCGTCAGCTATGTGCAGTGCGAGTTGATCCGCGTCATCTCCGTCGAGCGGTTGATTCGCGCTGTCGGTTCGGTGGACGTCGTCCATCTCGCGAGGATCGAGACGATTCTGCGGCGCATCCTCGACCTGTGAGGAGACGAGCCGGCGGGGTCGCGATGCGGCACGTGCGCGTCACCGAGCGCGGAGCACATCGTGGCAGGCGTGGACGCGGTCCTTCCACCAGTCGACGCGCCCGCTCGGCGCGGCCCACCGGTCCAGCGCGTCCGGATCGACCTGTGCGCGGCGCACCGCGATCGTCCCGCCGCGTGGCACCAGCCGGTCGCGCGTGACATCGCCGTCGAAGAGCTCGATCGTGCCGAGGCCGCACGCGTAGGGCAGCTCGGGCAGCGCCGCGGCCAGGGCGACCCCCGCGGCCATGCCGACACTGCTGTCCAGCGCGCTGGCGACCACGATCGGCAGCCCACATTCGGCGGCCACCTCCAGCGCCCGCTCCACGCCGCCCAGCGGTGCGACCTTGACCACCGCGACATCGGCAGCCTCCAGGCGGGCCACCCGCAACGGATCCTCCGCCTTGCGGATCGACTCGTCGGCGGCGATCGGCACGTCCACCCCGGCCGCGGCCAGGGCGAGACGCAGGGACCGCAGGTCTTCGACGCTCGCGCAGGGCTGCTCGGCATACTCCAGGTCGTAGGCCGACAGGCGAGCCAGGGCGTCCCGTGCGTCGGCGACGCTCCAGGCGCCGTTGGCGTCCACGCGCACGCGCACGTCCGGCCCGACGGCGTCGCGCACCGCCGCGACCCGGTCGAGATCCTGGGCCAGGTCCTGACCCTGTTGCGCGACCTTGACCTTCACGGTGGCGCACCCGTCGTAGTGCGCGAGGACGTCGGCCACCTCCCGCGCGTCCACGGCGGGCACCGTCGCGTTGACCGGCACCTCGTCACGGACCTGCTCCGGCCAGGGATACCAGGCGCACGAGATCGCACTGGCCAGCCAGCGGGACGCCTCGGCCGGACCGTATTCGAGGAACGGGGAGAACTCGCCCCACCCGGCGGGCCCTTGCAGCAAGGCGATCTCGCGCCGGGTGATCCCGCGGAAGCGCGTGTGCAACGGGATGCTCACCACCGCCAGCCCGTCCAGCACGTCGACCAGCGGCGGCAGGAAGTGCCGGTTCACGGGCGAGGGATCCTCCCTCGCCGACCGGGCCGAAGCGGACATGGCCCCGACCGTACCCCCGCGCGGCAGGGCGTGCAGCAGCGGTGGGCAGGCCCCGGCCTACAGTGGGCGCGTGAGCGATACGACCCCGACCGCGCAGCCGTTCGACCCCTCCGCGTGGCGGGAGGTGCCGGGATTCGACTTCACCGACATCACCTATCACCGGTGCGTGCGGCAGGGGCGCGAGAAGGGCACGGTGCGGATCGCGTTCGACCGGCCGCAGGTGCGCAACGCGTTCCGGCCCCACACGGTCGATGAGCTCTATCGCGCGCTCGACCACGCCCGGATGACCCCGGACGTCGGCTGCGTGCTGCTGACCGGCAACGGCCCGTCACCCAAGGACGGCGGCTGGGCGTTCTGCTCCGGCGGCGACCAGCGCATCCGCGGCCGC
>CAZMLG010000312.1:0-2796 GCA_964566985.1 uncultured Intrasporangiaceae bacterium | reverse complement strand
CCGAACTTGCCGCCGGCGTGCAACTGGGTCAGCACGAGCTCGACCGCGGAGACCTCCTGGCCGGGGCCGATGTCGGTGGGGATACCGCGGCCGTTGTCGACGACCCGCACGCCGCCGTCGGCCAGCAATGTGACCTCGACGTGGTCGGCATACCCGGCCAGAGCCTCGTCGACGGAGTTGTCGACGATCTCGGTGACGAGGTGGTGCAGGCCGCGCTCGCCGGTCGAGCCGATGTACATCCCGGGACGCTTGCGAACGGCTTCGAGGCCCTCGAGGACCTGGATGGCGCCGGCGTCGTAGACGACCTCGTCGGGGTTGGTGGACGGACCCATGGAGTTGTCGGGGGTGTCAGGCACAGTGCTCCTTGACGGGGACGAGGCAGAAGAATGCGGACTGATCGGCCGCCTGAACAGGCATGCCGTCAGACCGTGCGTTCATTCTACCGCGTCGGACGCCTCACCATGCCTTTGACGGGCACCTAAGCCACATTTGAGCGCCGAAAGAGCCGGTCGGCAACTCCCCACATGACGATGAGGGCGTCGAGCCGCCCACGCCGCCGTCACGGATTTTTGACGTAGACGACCGCGCCGGTGGTGCTCACACAGGTCAGATACCCGCCCTGGGTGCACGTGAGCGTGTACTTCTTGTGCGTCGTCGGGCTGTAGATCCCCTTCAGTTTCGCCGACCCGTCGCTGTAGTCGGCCCCTTCCGCGGCGTTCGCGACCTGTTTGCCGAAGGAGCAGGAGGTCTTCGGGCCGACGGTGAAGGCCGTGCTGTGGCAGTCGGTGGCCCCGTCGGGCAGGGCTTCGTGCGTCGGTGAACTACTGCTGTCGCTGGGCGTCTCGGACGGCGTAGTGGGCCCGCTGGATGCGGAGTCCGTCGGGGTCGAGGGGCCCGACGACATGGTCGCGGGCGGCAGGCTGCCCGACGGCGTCGCCTGCGTGGACGTGCCCCAGTTGCCGAGCGTGAGGAAGAGCACGATCGCGATCACGACGAGCGAGACGGCGATCACCACCAGCGGCAGGGCCATGCCGCTGCGTCGATGATCCGGGGGCGGCGGCTCGGCCGGGCCGGCGGCATACGGCTGCTGCGGGGGAGGGCCGGCCGGCCAGCCCTGGGTCGGGCCGTCCGGGGATCCCCCTGCCGGCTGCTGCGGGGCCTGGCCCGTCCAGGCCGCGGTGGCGTCGTCCGGCCCGCCGGGTGGCGGGGTCTGGGGGACCGGCCGCGTCGCGTCCGGGTCGGCCGGCGGCCGGTTGCTGAAGAAATGGTCGAAGGTGTCGTCTTCCCCGGGCTCGTCGCTCCCGGGGTCACGCTGGTCGTTCACGTCGATCCACTCTCGCCGCCTACTGGACCAGATCACGGTACGTGCTGGCGCTGTCGATCACCAAGCCACCGCTCGCTCAGACCCCCGGCGGGGCGATCAGTCCTGCGTGCCCATCACCTGGCGCACGAAGCGTGCCGACCGCTCGCGCAGCCGATCGATCCGCAGGTCGATCCAGAACTGGCGCTCGGCCTCGTCCGTGCTGCTCATCTCGGTGACGCTCGGCTCCCGCCGGGCGTTGGCGCTGCACCGGAAGTCGTCGCAGATCGCGGTGCCGATGGTGTTTCCGGCCCGGCCGGCGGCACCGGCGCGCCGCGCGGCATACAAGACCGCGGCGTCGCCGGCGACGACGTCCTGGCACCAGGAACACACCAGGGCCCGCCGGTTGCGCGCCTCGGTGCGACGCAGCTGGATGCAGACGAGGCGTTCGTCGAGCTCCATCGCGACGTAGGCGAGCAACGGTCGCTTGCCGTCGACCCAGCCGAAGTAGTCGAGGTGCTCCCATTCGGGCACGTCCAGGTCAGGGATGGCGGCGCGCTTGGCCTCGCCCCGCGAAGCGTTGACGAGGGCAGCACGAAGGTCGGATTCGGTCAGTGGTTGCACGGTGTCCCCTCGAAGCGTGTGGCCGAGCCAGGCTACGGCCCGTGGGGCGCCGCCGGCCACCGAGTTTTCAGCCGTAGGTGTCGCGCGGTCCGCGTCCTCCCGGGGCCTTGCGGAATCCGCGCGACCAGGACGGCGCACTGGGTCCGGTGATGCGCAATTCGGTGACGACGTCGGCGCCGGCCTTCTCCTCGATCCGGGCGAGCAGCGTCGAGGCGAGCATCCGCAGTTGGGTGGCCCACGCGGTGGAGTCGGCACGGATGGTGAGGACCCCGTCCTCGAAGGTCACCGGCTCACTGTGGGCGGATACGTCCGGGCCGACGATCTGATCCCACTGACCCATCACCGAGCCCGCGGCCACGTCGACCTGCCAGCCGCGGTCGAGCAGCATGTGGTCGAGTTGATCGCCGAGCAGGGCGGGGTCGCGGCCGTCTCGGCCTCCGCGCGACCGCCCGGTGCCGATGTCGGAGGCCGTGCGGCGACGTCGCGCCGGCGCCCCCGGGCGAAGCCCCTTGTCCCGGGCCGCCTTGCGGGCCCGGGACAGCGCCTCGCGTGCGGCGGCGAGGTCGTCGTCTCCGGGGGCGGTGCCGTCGAGATCATCGGGGCCGTCGGAGCCCACCGTCCGCTCGTCGTCGTTCACGATGCGGGGCGCACCTTCCCCGTGACGACGTCGAAGCGGGCACCTGCCAGCTCACTCGGCACGTCGGCTCCCACCGCGGCGGTGATCAGCACCTGCTGCGCGTCGGCGATCAGGTCGGCCAACCGGCCGCGCCGGCCCGCGTCGAGCTCGGCGAACACGTCGTCGAGGATCAGCACCGGATCGGTGTCCAGGTCGTGCCGCAGCAGGGTGAACGCGGCGAGCTTGAGTCCGAGCG
>CAZMLG010000311.1:0-2807 GCA_964566985.1 uncultured Intrasporangiaceae bacterium | reverse complement strand
CGCGTTCACCGCGATGGAGCCGCCGACCGCACTCGAGTCGCGGGCGATCACCGACGAGAAGAACAAGGTCTTCCGGTCGATGGAGCCGCTCGACCCGTCCGAGGTGGTCCGCGGGCAGTACCAGGGCTACCGCGACGAGCCCGGCGTCTCGCCCGAGTCCGAGACCGAGACGTTCATCGCCCTGAAGTGCCACATCGACAACTGGCGCTGGGCGGGAGTCCCCTTCTATCTGCGCACCGGCAAACGCATGGCCGAAGGGCAACGCATCATCTCGATCGCGTTCAAGGAGCCGCCGAAGTCCATGTTTCCCAGCGGCTCGGGCGTCGGCCAGCACGGCCCGGACCACCTCACCTTCGACCTGGCGGACAAATCGAAGATGTCCCTGTCGTTCTACGGCAAGCGTCCCGGCACCGGCTTCCGACTCGACAAACTGTCGATGCAGTTCGCGATGCAGGAATACGACTGGGCCGGATCGGCGCTCGAGGCCTATGAGCGCCTCATCTACGATGCGGTGCAGGACGACCACACGCTCTTCACCGCCGCCGAGGGCATCGAACGGGTCTGGGAGATCTCCCAGCCGCTGCTGGACAACGCCCCGCCCGTGCGGCCCTACACACCGGGCAGCTGGGGCCCGAACCAGATCCACCAGATGATCGCGCCGCACGCCTGGCGATTGCCGTTCGAGCGCCGGTGGCGCGAAAAACGCTGACGTCCCCCGGCCCTGGCGTCCCGGCCTGCCACGGTGCGGGTCACACTGGATGCCATGAGCATCGATGAGTCCGCGACCCCGCGAGCGCTGTCGCCCGAGGCCAAGGTGCGCGTGTCCTACGACGCGATCGCCACCGAATACGGCGCCGTCCTGCGCGACGAGCTCGACGACAAACCGATCGACCGCGCGTTGCTCGGTGCGCTGGTGGAGATGAGCGGGGACGGCACGATCGTGGACCTGGGCTGCGGCCCGGGTCACGTCACCCGTCACCTCGCGGGGATCCACCGAGACGTCGTCGGCATCGACATCTCACCGCGGATGATCGACCTCGCGCGGCGGGAGGCGCCCGACCTGCGGTTCGAGACGGCGTCGATGCTCGACCTGCCGCACGACGATGCGTCGTTCTGCGGTGCGGCGCTGCTCTTCTCGATCATCCACCTGCGCGAGACGCGCCGCATGGAGGCGTTCAGCGAGCTGCGCCGGGTCCTGCGGCCGGGCGGGGTGGCGCTGGTGTCCTTCCACATCCGCAGCGAGGAGCACGATCCCGGCGACCTCGCCCACTTCGACCAGTGGTTCGAGCAGGACATCGACCTCGACCGCTACTTCCTCGAACCCGAGCAGGTCATCGCCGAGGTCGACACGGCCGGCTTCGACCTGATCTCGGTGACCACGCGGTTGCCGCACGGGGCCGAGGTGCCGACCGAGCGCGCCTACCTGCTGCTGCGCAAGCCGCGCTGAGGCGCGCAGGTCAGTCGGGCACCGGCCGGTAGCCATCGGCCTGCAGTGCCGCGAGGACCTGCCCTCGATGTTCGGGCCCCTTGGTCTCCACCTCGACGGCGATCTCGACCTGGTCGACCGACAGCGTCGCCTCGCTGCGGGCGTGCCGCACCTCGACGACGTTGGCGTCCTGGGCCGCGAGGTCGGCCAGGAGCCCGGCGAGCGACCCCGGGCGGTCGGGGACGCGGACCGTGACGCGCAGATAGCGGCCGGCGGAGGCCATGCCGTGGCGGATGATGCGCAGCATCAACAGCGGGTCGATGTTGCCGCCGGAGAGCACGGCCACCGCGGGGCCCTCGATCGGCCCGGCCGCTCCCTCCAGCAGCCCGGCAACCGCGGCCGCCCCCGCGGGCTCCACGACCTGCTTGGCGCGCTCGAGCAGGAAGAGCAGCGCACGGGACAGCGCCGATTCGCTCACCGTGACCATGTCGTCGACGAGTTGCTCGACCATCGGATAGGTCACCTCGCCCGGCCGGCCGACGGCGATGCCGTCGGCCATGGTCGCCATCCGCTCCACGGGGACCGGGTGGCCGGCCGCGAGCGATCCCGGCCACGCGGCGGCCTCCTGCGCCTGGACCCCGACGACGCGCACGTCCGGCCTGCGGGACTTGACGGCGCAGGCGATCCCGGCGAGCAGCCCGCCGCCGCCGGTGCTCACCAGCACCGTGCGCACGTCGGGGCACTGCTCGAGGATCTCCAGCCCGCACGTGCCCTGTCCCGCGACGATGTCGGGGTGATCGAACGGCGGGATCCACACGGCGCCGGTCTCCTGCGCCCAGCGCTGCGCGTGGACCATCGACTCGTCGAGCGTGTCGCCGACCTGCTCCACCTCGGCGCCGTAGCTGCGGGTCGCCTGCAGCTTCGGCATCGGCGCGCCGACCGGCATGTAGACCTTCGCGGTGATCCCGAGCAGCTGGGCCGCCAGGGCCACGCCCTGGGCGTGGTTGCCGGCGCTGGCCGCGACGACGCCGCGTGCCTTCTCCTCGTCGGAGAGCCCGGACATGCGCGTGTAGGCCCCGCGGATCTTGAACGAGCCTGCCCGCTGGAGGTTTTCGCACTTGAGCAGGACGTCGCACCCGACTCGGTCGGCCACGGCACGAGACCGCTCCATCGGTGTCGGGCGCACGAGGTCGCCCAGCACCCCTCGCGCCGCCTCGATGTCGTCCACGGTCACCGGAAGATCTCTCACGCCCCCAGGGTATGCCGTGCGAAAGCCCACGCGAGGCCCGCTCGGATCCTTGCCGGGGTCTCGATACGCTCGCGCCGGGGCGCTCGCTACTCGACCGTCCGTCCTGCGCGCCAGGGCGCTCGCTACTCGACC
>CAZMLG010000310.1:0-2821 GCA_964566985.1 uncultured Intrasporangiaceae bacterium | reverse complement strand
CCGCGAAGTCGGGGCAGGCCGTCTCCTACGAAACGCTCCGCACCTGGTACGGCGCACCCCACAAGGCGGCGTCATGACTTCCCGCCCGACCAACGACGGGACGACTCCCATAGACCTCACGTCGGGCGGGTCACACTTCCCCGCGACCAGCGAAGTTACGAAGCCCAAGCTGCCCTCGTCGCGGGGTCACAACCAGCCGCCGACCATCGCCGTCACGACACCCAGAGATTCCACGTCGGCGGCACATCTTCCCTCAGGCCATACGCGAGACGACGCCCAGAGTCGGTCCGCCTGAGGGGCCAGCAGTAAAGCGGCCCGGCCACACCACCACAGCGCAACCGGGCCAACCCAACAAGTCAAAGGATACCCAATGAACATCCGCAAATACATCCGCGACGAGCTCGACACCGGACCCAGCCTCGAACCCGACGAGGTCGCCAAGACCATCATCGACAGGCTGACCGCCAAGCAGAAGGCCGAAGCACTGGACGTGGCCCTGCCGCACCTGGTGCGCGACCTGATCGTCTCCACCCGCCGCACCGCCACGCCGGCCCGCGAGAACGTCGCCAAGCCGACCGCGAAGGCCGCCCGGTCATGGAAGCGGCAGGCGATCCGCGAGACCTGGCGCAAGGAACTCGCCGCCGTCTACGCCACTGCCGACGGATACAAGCGCCTCGGTGACTTCAATGCCGACGAGCTCGACGCCCTGGCCGCTCAGTGTCAGGACCTCGCCAAGGCGAACGCGATCAAGGTCCACCGCTACGAGGCCCTGGCCACGCTCACCCGCGAGTCCGGCGTGGATCGCCTCGCTGATGTCGATGCCGACGCCCTGCGCGACGCGCTCGGGGGTGCGGCATGACCACCATCGAACTCCCCGCGACCATCGAGCGCCCGACACCCAGACTGGAAACGTCGCGGGACACCTTTTCCCCTCGGGCCATGGTGCCAACGACGCCCACGGGAGCGCCGCCTGAGGGGACCAAGCCAGCCGCCGACCATAGTCGCGACGACACCCAGACGTCGGACGTCGGCGGCACAACTTCCGGCAGCGACCAGCAGCCTTACGACGCCCAAAGTGGCGACGTCGCTGCCGGGACAGACACGGGTCAGCCAGCCAGAGGTCTCTCGGAGCCCATAGTCGTCTCGCTGGCCGACCCGACCCTTGCCCTCGCCGCCGATGTGCTCGACGACCTCGAAGCCGTCCGCATCGCCAACGAGAACCGCCTCCGTCAACTCACCCGCGACGAGACCGACTCGGACGGCGAGGAACGCGGATTCGGGCTCGACGCAACACACCCCGACGTGGCGAAGCTCGAAGCCCTCGTCAAGATGCTGGCCGACGCCGAACACCAGGCAACGCTGAACCTGAACCGGGTCATGCGCCGCCACCCGCTCGGGCCATGGGTCAAGGCACAGAAGGGCGTAGGCGAGAAGACCGCAGCCCGACTGCTCGCGATCATCGGTGACCCCTACGTGAACATGCAGACCGGAGAGGTCCGCACCGTCTCCCAACTGTGGGCCTATGCGGGACACGGAGACCCGGCACGCAAACTGCGGAAGGGCATGACCCAGGCGGACCTGTTTGCGCTCGGGAATCCCACTGCAAAGAAAAGGACTTGGCTCATCGCTACGGCGATCCTCAAGGCTGGCGGCGGCGAAGAGAAAGCCATTGCGGTGGCGGAATCCAGTCTACTAACGCCTTCTCTCGCCTCCGCCTATTACGCCCGCAAGCGCGCCACCGAAGGCCGTTTGCACGCCACTGAATGCAAGCGTTGCGGACCCTCAGGCAAGCCAGCACAACCCGGCTCGCCCTGGTCCGACGCACACCGCCACGCCGACGCCCTGCGCATCACCGGCAAGGAATTCCTGCGCGGCCTCTGGATCGAGGCCAAGCGCATCCACGAAACCACCGACAGCGGCCAAGCAGTGAACGACGCCCATCGAATCAACGCCGCTGTCGGCACAACTTCCCAGGAGGCACAGTCATGAACAACTTCAACCGCAAGAACCTCGCCGGACTCGGCGCCGCAGCCGTCCTCATCGGAGGGCTCGCCGCCGGTGCGCACATCGCCAACGGGGGCAGCGTCCTCGGCATCGGCCACATGGACTTCGAGTCCGAGATCGAGCTGGCCCTGCCGAAGGCGAACATGACCAAGGCCGGACAGGTGTCGGACGCCATCTGTGACCAGGGCATCCTCGCCGGTGCCTTCCAGCTCGGCAACGCATCCGAGCAGACGTCTCAGGCCGCGATGGCGCTGACCGTCCACCAGTGCCGAGACTCGTTCGTCAACCAGGTCGCCTCGTTTGCTGGTGCATTCGACGCGGACGACAAGGACTTCCGCGTCGGCATGCAGGCGGTCAAGCAGATCGACCCCAACGATGCCCAGCAGGTGCTGGCGTTCGTGCAGGCAGACGGGCAGGGCCTGTGATGTACCCGAACGAGCCCGAGGGCATGGCCCGCCACCTGGCCTACCTCGCCCAGCACCCGGAGATCGCCGTCGGCGCCCACGCCGTCACGGTCCACCCGAACGACATCACCCTGCAGGGCGACGAGGACGACATGGTCGAGTCGGCCCGCATGCTGGCCCCGCACATCACTGGCCGCACGGAGACGGAGCAGGACGGGAAGAACTTCCTCACCCTCACCGCCCGTCTCGACGGGGTCAAGATCAGGCACGTCTCCGTCCACCATCACGTCTTCGAGACCGACGACGACACCCGCCGGTGCGTGGGCTGCGGACAGCTGCAGGGGCGTGCGGCATGAGCCTCATCGCCTGGGCTATCGGTGGCGACCGCGAGGACAACGACGCCCGCGGAACCT
>CAZMLG010000309.1:0-2823 GCA_964566985.1 uncultured Intrasporangiaceae bacterium | reverse complement strand
CGAGGTCGATCGCGTCGTCGATGATCTGCGCGAACACCCGCTGGGCCTTCTCCCGAGCGACGTCGTCGCCGGGTTGGGTGATCATCAGCGGATGCAGGTTGCCGTCGCCCGCGTGGGCGATGTTGACCACATGGGTGTTGAACCGCGCCCCGGCCGCCTCGATCCGACGCAGCATCTCGGGCACCTGCTCCTTGGGCACGCACACGTCCTCGGTGAGCACATCGCCCAAGCCCTCGACCGCGGGGTAGGCCAGCCGGCGGGCGGCCATCATCACCTCGGCCTCCTTCGGATCGGTCGTCTCCCCGACGAAGGTGGCGTTGCCCGCCTCGAACGCCTCCTGCAGGACACCGGATTCGCGGATTCCGGCCTCCCCCGGCGCGTCGACCTCACCGATCAGGATCACATCGGCCTCGGCCGACAGGCCCATGTTGGCGTAGCGGTCGACCGCCTCCAGACAGAACTTGTCGACGAGTTCCAGCGCCGACGGGGTCAGCCCCCGCGCGGCGACCTCGCGCACGGCCACGCCGGCGTCGACCACCGAGTCGAAGTAGCCGATGACCGTGTGCTTCGTGTCCGGCAGCGGGCGCAGGCGCACCGTGATCTCGGTGATGATGCCGAGCATGCCCTCCGAGCCGACGAGCAACGACACCAGATCCAGGCCGGCGACCCCCTTCGCGGTGCGCCGCCCGACGCGGACCACCTCGCCGGTGCCGGTCACCACCTGCAGCGCGAGGACGTAGTCGCGCGTCACGCCATATTTCACACAGCAGACGCCGCCGGCGTTGGTGCCGACGTTGCCGCCGAGGGTCGACCACGGGGAACTCGCCGGATCCGGCGGATACCAGAGCCCTTCCTGCGCGACCGCGTCACGCAGGTCGTTGTTGACGACCCCCGGTTGGACGACGGCGAGCCGCTCGAGCGGGTTGATCTCCAGCACCTGATCCATCCGCTCCAGGCTGACGACCAGGCACCCTTCCAGGGCGTTGGCCCCACCCGACAGTCCGGTCCCGGCACCGCGGGGCACGACCGGCACACCGTGGTCGATCGCCCACCGGACGGTCTGCTGCACGTCGTCCACACTCGTCGCGCGCACCACCGCGAGCGGCGTGCCGTAGGCGGCCCATTCCGCCTCGTCGTGCGCATAGCCGGACATCACGTCCGGGTCGGTGACCACGGTCTTGTCCCCGAGCAGTTCTCGCAGGGTGTCGATCATCGAAGTCCTCTCGCCGCTGGGTGCCTCCCACGCTATGCCCCGCCACCGATGAGCCCGTCGCCCGCTCGCGCGCGGGTTGAGGAGTCACCGCCGCCGGTGCCCGGTGGCCTCGAGGAGTTCACCGATCGCGGCGGACGGCTCGCCGGTGACACTCCGGCACATCGAGTAGGCGATACGCAGGCCCTGCAGAGCGGCCAGGTCGGCATGTGGCCCGGCATACAGGTCGGCGATGGTGGTGTGCCAGATGTGCAGCCACTGCTCGAAGTGGCGTGGCTGCAGGTGAGCCTTTTCGTGCAGCTGTTGATGCGGCACCAAGGCGTTGCGGCGGTAGTTGCCCTCGCGCAGGGCGACCTTGCACCAGAAGTCGGCGATGATCGGCAGGTGGACGCTCAGGTCCATCTGGGCGATGTCGACGAACACCGGGCCGAGCAGTTCGTCGGCGAAGCATCGGTGGTAGAAGGTGTCGAGCAGCGTGAGCACGTCGTCCCGGGTCTCCAGGTCGGTGGACGGCTCGCTCATATTTCCAATACTAACTGGAAATATTCGACAGGTGCGTGTCAGTCCGGCTGATGCTCCGGGGCGTCGGCGACGGCCTCCCGGATGACCGACCACGCCATGTCGGCCGGATAGCCCTTGCGGGCGAGCATCCCGGCCAGTCGGCGCGTCTGCACCGTCGCCTCGAGACCGTGCATGGCGCGCATCTTCTTGGCGACGAGCGCGGCGGCTCGCTCGCGCTCGTCCTCGGGGTCGATGGTCTCGATCGCGTCGCGCACGGCCTCGTCGGCGACGCCCTTGCGGCGCAGCTCGGCCGCCAGGCCACGTCGGCCGAGACCGCGGGTGGTCCGGCGGGAGCGCACGTAGGTCTCGGCGAACTCGCGGTCGTCGATCAGTCCGACCTCCTCCAGCCGGTCGAGGACGTCGCCCGCCACGTCGGGGTCGCACCCTCGCTGCACGAGGGTGTCGGCCAACTCCTTGCGGCTGCGTGGGGCGCCGGTCAGCTTCTTCAAGGCGATCGCCCGCGCGACCTCGTAGGCGTCGGGCTCTCGATCCGCCTCGGGCTCGGACTGCTCCGGCGCCCCCGCCGGGTCGGCTCGTGGCGGCCGCTTGCGGCCCGCCGGGTGCGCTCCGTAGATCCGTCGCGCGGACTCGCTCTCCGCAGGGCCGCCGGTCGCCGACCTGCCGCCTCGATGGCGCAGTGGGATCACGTCGGCCAGCGGGCCGGCCTCCGGACCGACGAAGTCCGGAGGCGGTCCGCCTGCGCGGTCGAACGGGTTCGACGAGTTGGCCATGGGCTCCGCGCGGTCAGAAGTTGACCGGCGCCTCCACCTCACCGCCGGGCAGGGCCGTCACCGACGCGTCCTCCTCGTCATCACCGGTGCCGGGTCCGACACCGAGCTTCTCCTTGATCTTGCGCTCCAACTCGTCGGCGAGGTCGGGGTTGTCCTTGAGGAAATTGCGGACGTTCTCCTTGCCCTGGCCGAGCTGGTCGCCCTCGTAGGTGTACCAGGCGCCCGACTTGCGCACGAAGCCCTGCTCCACGCCCATGTCGATCAGCCCGCCCTCGCGGGAGATGCCCTGGCCGTAGAGGATGTCGAACTCGGCCTGCTTGA
>CAZMLG010000308.1:0-2836 GCA_964566985.1 uncultured Intrasporangiaceae bacterium | reverse complement strand
CCACGCCTTCCCCGGGGCACTGCCGGTCTCAGGTCCGAGGAATCATCCCTCGGGACTTTCTGGTGCCGGCGGGATCGTCTCGCCGTCGGCCGCTGGGCAGCTGGATGACGCCGGGCCGTACCCGCAGGGCCCGCGCCGGCTCCTCCGGACGCGGTGGAGGTGGGCCGACCAGGGACATGTCACCGCGCAGGACGTTGAGCAGCTGCGGGAGGGTCCTGGCCCATCTGTACGCCGGCGGCCGGCCATCGGCCATGTCGTCTTCCGGAGAGCCGAAGCAGAACATCTGGAAGACGCATCCGCCGGCCCCGATGCGCTCCTGGGTGTGAAGGATCGGCCCCGTCGCCCGGTGTCGAACGACCAGTGCTGCTGCGATGAGGAGCGGCAGCCCGACCAGCAGGACGACGACGGTGATGATCTTGTCGAGTGTCTGACGGGTCGATGCCGAGATCTTCGGCGCGGTGCGCCGAACGTACTGCCAGGCTGGATCCTGACGGAACGGTTCGAGGAGGCTATGGCCTGCCTGTCGTTCGGGCATGCGATCTCCTCTCGTCTGTGGTGGTGAGCGGCCGACTGCGCCCTTCACCAGTACGAGACGCACCGGTGCGGACATGATGACGCGACGGGGCGACTTTTTTTGCGGGCCGGATGGACGGCGGGACCCCGCGTCACTTCTGCGGCCTTCGAGCGTCTGCACCTGATGAGGCCCGAACACGAGCACGCACAGGAGGGAGGTGGCGCCGTGAGTGGCATGTCAGGGGTCAGTGAGCCGAGCCCCGTCTCCGACGAGTTCCTGGCCCTGGCCGCAGCGGTCCGCGCCTATGACGGTCTGGTCCGGCAGGCGCGACGTGAACCGGTGAGCATCGATCCGGCGGACCTGCTGTCGGCGTTGTCGGATGTGGGTGAGGCCTCGGTGCTGGTGGTGCGTCGTGCCGGCGCGTTGTAGGACGTCGGCGAACGGATCGCCCCTTCGTCCCGCCTCCGCGCGACGCCCTCGACCGGCCACGGCGCGGCCGCGAGACACTACACTTCGGTGGCGGTCGCAGCCGACGTCCCTCGAGCGGGGATGCGGTCGATCCACCGTGCGATACGCGATCTCGACCGAGAGGTGCCGATGAGCGTCCTGGCCGATACGGATGACGGGGGTCTGCTCACCCGCGTGCGTGAGGGTGACTCCGGCGCCATGGCCGAGCTCTGGTCCCGGCACTATCCGGCGACGCTGGCGGCCGCGCGTCGCATCAGCCGTCAGCCTCGGGATGCCGAGGAGCTGGCGTCCGACGCCTTCTCCGCCATGCTGCAGGCCCTCAGCCACGACGCCGGACCGACGACCTCCGTGCGGGCCTACCTGATGACCGCCGTGCGGAACCAGGCGACCAGCCGGGCACGGCGCTCCAGTGCCGGTGACGTGCTCACCGATGAGATCGCCGAGTACGAGGATGCCGGTCGCGATGCGTACGACCCCGTGGCGCACCATGCCGAGCTCGGTCTGGTGCGCCAGGCCTTCGCGTCGCTGCCTCGCCGCTGGCAGACGGTGCTCTGGCGCACGGCCGTCGACCACGACGGCAACAAGGTGATCGCCGCCGATCTGGACATGTCGCCCAATGCGGTCGCGGCGCTCGTGCGGCGGGCTCGCATGGGGTTTCGCACCGCATACATCCAGGTCCACGCCTCCACACACGACATCCCTGCAGAGTGCGAACCCTTTGTTCCCCGGCTCGTCGAGCTGTTGCCGAGCTCGCGCACCAGGCGTGGCGCCTCGGCGGACGTGCGCGCGCACGTGGATCGGTGCGAGGAGTGCGCCCGGCGGCTGGTCGCCTTCGAGAGCGTGGACAAGGATCTGCGCGCCATCTTGCTACCGGCGCTACTCGGCCTGGGACCGGGCATCTCCTGGGTGACCGGCGGACCCACGGGCCACGCCGTCGGCGCACTGTGGTTCAAGATGGCCCACGGCCCCAAGAAGGTCCGCCATCTTGCGGGAGCCGGGGCCACTGCGGCGGTGGTGGCTGCCGGTTCTCTCTCCGCGTATGCCGTGACGCAGGGGGACCAGGCGCCCTCGCCGTCTGCGTCGACTCACTCCGCCGCTCAGCGCGCCGGCGAGCCGGCGCCCACGGGTGCGACACCGGGGTCGACGGCCGGCGCGGTCCCGACGGGCGCCACAACGACACGCGCGGCACCTGTGCCCGCGCGAACCCACGCCTCGGAGCGCACATCCCCGACCACCACCACGTCGTCACTCATCCGCACGACGACGGGGTCATCCACGACCTCGTCGGCAACCGGTCCACGGTGGGCGACGTCGACCCATACCTCGCGGTCATCACCCGTGCCCACGAGCACCTCCACGACGGCGCCCGCAGCCCCCGGACCGACGACCTCGTCATCGAGCCGGCCGACCAGCACACCGCCGCCGAGTCGGTCGACGACCTCGCCGCCATCGAGCCGGCCGACCAATACCCCACCGCCGAGTCGGTCGACGACCTCATCACCGAGCGGGCCGACGACGACGCCCCCGCCGAGTCAGCCGACCACCACATCACCGGCACCGCCGAGCCCGCCGGAGTCGTCTCCGACCTGCCGGACCGTGTGCACACCGTGGGGGTGCATCGAGCTGTGTCTGGGCTGATCCGGCAGTCGGCTCACTGCTCCTTGCGGCGCGGCGGAGGCGCGATGAGATCGACGTCGGTGACCGCGAGCTCGTCGCCGTCGGCGTAGGCCATTCCGGTCACCTTGCCCGCGGCCCGCAGGTCGGCCTCGGCGAGCTGCACCAGCGTGACGGTGTCCGCGGGTCCGGCCAGGGTCATCGCGCTGACCTCGGCGCGCATGCCCATCTTGGCGTCGG
>CAZMLG010000307.1:0-2841 GCA_964566985.1 uncultured Intrasporangiaceae bacterium | reverse complement strand
AGAGCTCGACGCCGGCCAGGGCTTCAACGCCGCCACCGGCGAGTACGGCGATCTCATCGCTCAGGGCATCATCGACCCGGTCAAGGTGACCCGTTCGGCGCTGCGCAACGCAGCCTCGATCGCAGCACTAGTGCTCACCACCGAGACCCTCGTCGTGGACAAGCCGGAGGATGACGAAGAGGAGTAGGCGCCCACGCGCGCTGATCTGCGTCCCCTCACCTCGCCCCGGGTGCCCCAGGCGCCCGGGGCGAGGTGCGTCACAGTGGGCACCTGGGCGGCGTTCAGGGTTTGACCATGACCGGGTGGTGCCGCTTACTGTGGGGCGAGGACGGTGACACGGGTCGGCCGTTCGAGCAGGCACGACGGGGCCGGGACGCCCGGCACACCGCATACGTCGTCTGAGTCTGGAGGATCGGGTGAGCACAGGCACGTGGCGCGCCTCGAGCGACCCCGACGAGCCGGACCGTCCGTCTGATGGGCGGGACGTAACGTTTTCCCCTTCCACCGCGATGAACGAGACAGACGCGCAGGAATCCCTGCGTGACCTGGCGGTGTCGGCCCGCGCCGGCGACACCGGGGCAACCGATCGACTCATGGCGGCCGTGCATCAGCTCGCTGTGCGCTATACGCGCGCTCGGCTGGGGCGCTACCCCGCCGCCGCGGACGCCGCGCACGACGCGGCACAGGAGGTGTGTGTGGCCGTGCTGACAGCACTCCCGCGCTACTCCGACCGTGGCGCACCCTTCGAGGCCTTCGTCTATGGCATCGCCTCCCGCAAGGTGGCCGATGTGCAGCGCGGCGTGATGCGCCGCCCGGTGCCCACCGACGACCTGCCCGACGACGCCGACGACGCGCCCACCCCCGAGGACGTCGCCCTCGCAGGCGATCGCGCGCACGAGGTCTGGACGATGATGGACCGGCTGTCCGACCGACACCGCGAGGTCCTCACGTTGCGCATCGCCGTCGGCATGTCGGCCGAGGAGACCGCCAGCGCACTCGACATGACGCCCGGGGCGGTCCGGGTGGCCCAACACCGTGCACTGCGCAAATTGCGCGCGTGGCACGCCAAGGGGGTGGGGGACGCATGACCCCTCCCTCGCTACGCGACATCCGCGACGACAACGACCTGATCGACGCGTTGGCCGCCCGCCGCAAGCCCTCCGGTGACGATCCGTTGGCCGGCATGCTCTCGGCGTGGGTCGACGAGATCGACAGCCCCCCGGTCAAGAAGACCGGTCGCTACGCCCGCATGCGCCGCGGCGGCACCCGTGTGCTCGTCGCGTCCGTCGTCGCGGTCGGGGCGTTGTCCGCCAGCAGTGTCGCCGCCGCGGTCACGGGCACCGAGCTGCCGGTCTTCAGCCAGCTCGGCAGCCTCACACACAGCCTCTGGGGCTCGCACGGGGTCCAGACCGCGTCGCCGGGCGAAGCCCTCGAGGGGGGCCAGTCCTGGTCGACGACGGACACGACGGACGCGGCCGACACCACGGCCGTGACGTCGGCCTCCGCGACGACGAGCACCTCCTCGGCGTCGGCGACGTCCACGACGAGGCACACGACTCGGCCGTCCAGCACCTCCTCGGTCCGACTGCCCCCACCGGTGATCGGCGTGCCACCCACCTCCTCGAGCACGTCGCGGACCTCGAGCACCACGACCTCCTCGAGCACGTCGACCTCGACGAGCAGCCCGACCTCCAGCACATCGTCGCCGAGCAGCCCGACCTCCACCTCGTCGCCGACCGACCCGACCTCCACCTCGTCGCCGACCGGTTCGAGCAGCCCGACCACCGGCGGGCCCGCGCCGTCCAGCGGTCCCACGTCGACGACCGGTCCGACGCCGACCCGGCCGCCGCTGCCGTCGCCCACCGCGACCACGCCACAGCCGACCTACAGTGAGACGCTGATCGACCCTCCGACCGGCACGCGCCATCTGCCGACCGGTTCCCACACCGCACCGGTGGAGACTCAGGCGCCCTGACCCGCCTGCGATCGGAGCGCATCCAGGTGCTTCGTATACTTTGGCAATGACCGCTGCGCAGCCTTCCGTGCCCACGTCAACCCCTGAACTCTTCGGACAACTCGGCCTCACCTACGACGACGTCCTGCTGCTGCCGGGTGAGACGGACGTGATCCCCTCGGAGGTCGACACCACCTCCCGCCTGACGCGCGAGATCTCGCTGCGGGTCCCGCTGGTGTCGGCCGCGATGGACACCGTGACCGAGTCGCGGATGGCCATCGCCATGGCGCGACAGGGCGGGATCGGGGTGTTGCACCGCAACCTGTCGATCGACGACCAGGCCGAGCAGGTCGACATGGTCAAGCGCACCCAGACCGGCATCATCCCCAACCCGGTGACCATCGGCCCCGACGCCACGCTGGAAGAACTCGACGAGATCTGCGGCCGCTATCGCGTCTCCGGCCTGCCGGTCGTGGAGACCGACGACCGGCTGATCGGCATCATCACCAACCGTGACCTGCGCTTCACCCCGGTCGCCGAATGGGCGAGCACCAAGGTGCGCGAGATGATGACGCCGATGCCGCTGGTGACCGGACCGGAAGGGATCAGCCGCGAGGACGCGACCTCGCTGCTGCGTAAGCACAAGCGAGAGAGGCTGCCGCTGGTCGACGACGAGGGCAGGCTTGCCGGGCTCATCACCGTGAAGGACTTCGTCAAGTCCGAGCAGTTCCCGATGGCGTCCAAGGACGCCGACGGGCGGCTGCTGGTGGGAGCGGCGATCGGCTACTTCGGCGACGCGTGGGACCGGGCGGCCCGGCTGGTCGAGGCCGGTGTCGACGTGCTGGTGCCGGACGTCGCCAACGGCCACGCGCGGCTGATGCTCGACA
>CAZMLG010000306.1:0-2873 GCA_964566985.1 uncultured Intrasporangiaceae bacterium | reverse complement strand
GGGCTCGAATGCGGCGATTCCCGTACGGGGTGTTCTACCGCGACACGCCCGATCAGGATCCTGCCATCCTCGTTGTCCGCGTCCTGCACGGCTCCCGCGAAACCGGCCGGCAGCGTTGATGACTACTGATGGCTGTCGATGGTTCGTCGCGTTATAGCGTGCGGATCTGCACCGGAGGATCAGTGCGCGCACGATCAGCAGGCACAGGGCGCCCCATCCCTGCGCCCACGCCGCGCGTCGGCACCGCGTCCGGAAAGGGATCCGCTTGCGGCGACCGCCACAAGTTAACTTGCTTATCGTGGAATGTGCAAGATACTTTGGATACGTGGACGGCGACCCGATTATCGCACCGAGCGCCCGGAAGCATGGAGTGAGCGATGAAGACATCCTGCACGCGTATTCGCACCCGATCCGGGTCTTCGATCTCGACGACGGTTTCACCATGATCATCGGCGCAAACCGAGCGGCCATTGTCTACGAGGTCGGTGCAGTTGAAGGCTCCACCGCGGCGGTCATCGTCCACGCCATGAGGGCACGTGAGAAATTCTTGAGGTGATGACCATGCCGCGAACCGTGAAGGAGATCCTCGACCATGCCGACGAGCTGGCGAAGCGCTTCGAGGACTACGAGCCGTCGGAGTCCGATGAGCGGGACCCGGAGACGTTCGCCGAACTTCGGCGCGCCATCCTGGCCCGGTCGCATGCCGAGCGGGACATCAAGGACGCGGTTGATCATGCCCGCGAGCACGGCTACTCCTGGGCATTCATCGGGTCGCTGATCGGTACGTCCGGCGAAGCCGCCCGTCAGCGTTACGGACACAGGCAGGACGCCTGACCGCGCCCGCTCATGGGTGCGAGCCGGACACGCAATGCGCAGGTGTTGGCTCGGTGCCCGACTCGGAAGCCGGGCTCGGCACGACTCACTGACGTTTGTGTTCATGGTTTCGAGCTGCTGCACCATCACCGTTGAGGTTCTCTTGCGGTACTCGGACGAGGGGGACGCCGACTCACAAAAGTGTTCGATGGCCGCGCGACCTCTAGCGATGACGCGGAGTTGGACGTCAGCCGGCGGCATCCCGAAGCGCGTCGACCATCGCGGTGCGCATGACGGGGTGGGCGGGAGACGGCAGGGCGTCTAGTCCAAACCAGCCGATGCCTACGTGCTCGTCCGGCGCATTGTTCAGCGGAGTTCCCTGCCAGCTCCGGACCACCCAGGCACTCACCAGTGCGGGCTCCTCAGCGGACCCCGCAATCAGCCGATACAGGTGGGACACCGCATCCGTCGCGATGTGTACGCCCAGCTCCTCGTGCAATTCGCGCGCCAGCGCGCCGAGCTCCGACTCGCCCTCCTCAACGCAACCACCGGGCAGGTCCCACACGTTTGGGTGGGCTTGCTTGTTGGGGCTTCGGTGCACCAGGAGAACTCCACCTTCATCAACTAGCGCGCCCAACACAACATCGGCCACAGCAGCGTCCTTCATGCGTGCATTGGAGCACAGGGCACCGACACATCGAAACCACCCCGATCAACGATCGCTGAGCGGCTAGCCACCGTGCCAGGACGCGCGTCCGCATCCGCGCTCCGTCTCGGAATCCGAGTCCGTCAAGCCATCAACAGTTGCGACAATGCTGCTTCCGCAGCCTGCACCATGGCACGCATTGCGGCAACGCCAGGTGCCTCGTTGTGCTTGACCGACTGCAGGTCGCTTACGACGTTTTGCACCAGCGTGATCAGTGCCTCGACCTGCGCGTCAGCGAGACTGGCGTCGCGCTTGGACCGGTCGCGCATCGCAAACATGATCTTCGCGCGACGAGTAGGTCGCCCTTTGTCAATCCAGCCAGGCTTCGCGCCGACAGATGCCACCCATGCCATTACGGAATCAACGTCGGCAACGACCCGTAGCGTGCGATCAATGCATTCGACTGTGCAATTTGCGATCTTCGACGCGGCCTTGGGTCCATCGCGTTCGATGTCGTCCCACGCTGCCTTGAGCCAGTCGGGTAGATCTGGTGCCAGCATCGCCAGTTGCGCGAACAAATCCTCTCGCGCACGGGTCGGTCCCGTCTGCCATGGTTCCAGCACCTCGACCGTGTATTGCTCAGCGAGTTCATTACGGTCTGTGCTGCTTAGATCGGCCGCGGTGAGACTCTCGGCGATAATCATGCCGGACTGGACATCGCCGCCGAACCTGGCCACAGCGGAGCGCGTGGCGTTGGGCGTGGCGGGCAATCCGTTGAGGTAGGAGTCGTACCGCCTGCTGGAAACCCGGGTCAGCCCGCGCAGCAAGGTCGTGTGGTCGGCGGCGATAAACGAACCCAGAGAGGCTTGTACCTCGGCGTAGCGGCTAAGGCTGCTGAACAGAGAATCAGGCTCGACGACGCTTGCCCCGAGTACGACACGGGAAATCGCGTCCTGAGAGGACGTAATCTGTCCGATTTGCGCAGCGAACAGACCGTGTCGGCTGCTGGC
This sequence comes from uncultured Intrasporangiaceae bacterium, assembly GCA_964566985.1. Taxonomy (GTDB): domain Bacteria; phylum Actinomycetota; class Actinomycetes; order Actinomycetales; family Dermatophilaceae; genus Leekyejoonella. The sequence goes on along the minus strand of CAZMLG010000306.1, from coordinate 404 downwards.
GCCAACCATTAGCGCGTCAAAAGAGCGGCGCTGGATCGCGAACGCTCCTATCGCGGACGCCAGCTGCCCTTTGATGCCGGCGGCCCCGAGCGCCGTCAGGCTCGGGTGTCGATCCAGCCCCGCCATCGACTTGAACGAGGACGTGCCTATCGCGGACGCCAGCCCCCGGGCAAGGCCGGGGGCTGGTACGGAGAACCGCGATTGACTGAGTCGAACTCAGGATCAACTTCATCCGAATTACACGGCTCAGTCATCGGTGGATCCATTCATCGAAACGAGTAGCTAGCACGTTGGCAGATCTATTGTCTCTCTGAGACACGACATCGACTGGCAGCATCGCCGCAAGGGCAACCCCAAACGGTGACGATGCAGGTCAGCGGGCCAGTCCAGGCCGGGCGCGGCGG
>CAZMLG010000305.1:0-2873 GCA_964566985.1 uncultured Intrasporangiaceae bacterium | reverse complement strand
CCGGTCCACCTGACCCTGCCGGGTCACGCCACGATGATGGCGCTCAAGCACAGCAACGCCATCCTCACGCTCGAGATCGAGGGCGAGGACCAGTTGGCGCTGGCCAAGGACGTGCAGCGCGAGATCCTGCGCCCCTTCGTCCAGCACGTCGACCTGGTCATCGTGCGTCGCGGTGAGAAGGTCACCGTCGACGTGCCGGTCCACGTCGAGGGCGAGGCCGCTCCGGGCACCAGCGTCTTCCTGGAGCTGAACGAGCTGACCATCGAGGCCGACGCGCTGAAGATCCCGGACTCCTTCGTCATCTCGGTGGAGGGTCTGGAGGTCGGCACCCAGATCCTGGCCAAGGACGTCGACCTGCCGAGCGGCGTCGAGTTGGCGATGGACGAGGAGGAGCTCGTCGTGCACGTCACCCAGGAGACCGTCGCCGACATCCCGGAGGACGAGGCCGAAGAGGGCGAAGAGGGCGAGGGCGAGACCGCCGAAGCCGAGGGTGAGGAGAATTCCGAGGACTCCGAAGACTGAGCAGACCCTTCCCCGAGCGGCCCGGCTCGCCCGCCACGTGCGCGGCGTGCCGGGCCGCTTGGCATACTGACCGACCGTGGGCACGTGGCTGATCGTCGGACTGGGCAACCCGGGGGAGAGGTATGCCGGTAACCGGCACAACATCGGCGCCATGGTCGTCGAGCACCTGGCCGGTGAGGCAAACACCTCGCTGCGCGTGCACAAGGCGCGGGCCCGGGCTGCGCAACTGCGGCTCGGCCAGGGGAGCGTCATCGTGGCCGTGCCGTCCAGTTATATGAACGAGTCGGGTGGCCCGGTCGCCGGCCTGATGAAATTTTTCAAGGTGCCGGTCGACCGTCTGATCGTGATCCACGACGATCTGGACCTGGACTTCGGCCGGATCCGCCTCAAGCGCGGCGGGGGAGAAGGCGGGCACAACGGGCTGCGGTCGATCACCACGTCGGTCGGCACCAAGGACTATCTGCGCGTGCGGGCCGGCATCGGGCGTCCGCCCGGCCGGATGGATGCGGCGCGGTATGTGCTGCGCGACTTCAACGCCGAGCAGCGGCGTGAACTGGGTTTCGTCATTCCTGAGCTTGCGGACGCCACACGGATGCTGGTGGAGCAGGGTTTGGAGCCGACACAGAACCAGGTGCACAGCCGTTAGATCGTGCGGTCCGAATGCGGGAAGCCGGGGGCCTTCCGCCTATAGCACAGTCTCGCGTCGGCCCGCAACCTAAACCGCTATTTTATGTGCGCGGCGAGCATAGTAGCAGAGATCCGACACCCCGAGCGCTCTCATGGGATAGTCATTACGAACTTGACCAAATCTTGAAGATTGGCGAGGTCGCCACAACACACGGAACACAGTCAGGTCGGGAGGGTCATGACTGACAACATGGGCGTGGGGCTGACACAGGCCCCCACGACCCGCTGGGGCACGGGCACCGGGGGAGCTGCGGTGGCCGATGGTCCGTCCATTCGTTCCTACGGAGCACAGCGCTGGCTCACACGATATCTTCGCCACGCGGTTGTCGGGGACGCCTGCTCGGCAGCGTTGGCCGGCTTCCTTGCCTTGTGGATCTCGGGAGCGGCGCCTCTCGACTGGCGCATCCCGCTGCCCTATGTCGGTATCCTGCTCTTCGCGCCGGTCGCCTGGGTCCTGGCGATCACCGTCAGCCGGGGGTATGAGCGTCGTCTGCTCGGCACCGGGACCGAGGAATTCCGTGCCTTGGGGACGGCGGCGATCCGGCTGCTCGCGGTGTCGGCTCTCGGGTCCTATGCCTTTTATGTGGACCGCCCCTATCTCTCGCGGTATTTCGTCCTGGTCTTCTTCCCTGTGGTGCTCGTGCTGGCTGGAGTGACGCGCTATGCGGTCCGCCAACATCTGCACCGTGCCAGGTGGAAGGGGCGCTGCCTGAGTCGCGCCATCGTCGTGGGCCGCGCCGATGCCGTCCAGGGAGTGCTCACGAACTTGTTGCGTGAGCCCACCCAGGGCCTGCGTCCGGTTGCGGTTTGCACCGACGGTGACGTGACAGTGAGCGACGCCATCGCACACGCCGGAGCAGTCCGCAATGTGCTGCCGGCCGCCGTGCAACATGGTGTCGACGTGGTGATCGTGGCCAACCCGTCAGAGTTGGATCCGCACGAGCTGCGCCGCCTCTCTTGGGATCTGGACGATCTGGGCATGGAGATGATCGTCGCGCCCGGCATCGTCGAGGTGACCGGCCCGAGGCTGTCCATCAGGCCCGCGGCCAACCTTGCGCTGCTGCACATCGAGCGCCCCGCCCTGCGGGGCATCAACGCATTGTCGAAGGCGTTCTTCGACCGTGTCATCGCCAGCGTCTGGTGCGTCCTGCTGGCGCCGATCTTCGCCGCGGTCGCGCTGTGGATCAAGATGGACAGCAGCGGGCCGGTGTTCTTCCGCCAGGCCCGCGTGGGCCTGGACGGCAAGTCATTCTCGATGATCAAGTTCCGCTCCATGGTCACCGACGCGGAAGCTCGCCTCGCCGAGGCGCGTGCCGAGGCCGACGACGGCAACGGGATGCTCTACAAGCGGAAAGATGATCCGCGGGTGACACGCGTCGGGCGCGTGCTCCGCCGCTTCTCGTTGGATGAGTTGCCGCAGCTGATCAACGTCGCCCGCGGGGACATGTCACTCGTCGGGCCGCGACCTCCGCTGCAGAGCGAGGTTGACCGCTACGAACCCGACGCGATCCGCCGGCTCAAGGTGCGGCCGGGGCTCACCGGCCTCTGGCAGGTCAGTGGGCGCAGCGACCTCAGCTGGGACGAATCGCTGCGGCTTGACCTTCGATACGTCGACAACTGGTCGATGATGCTCGACATCCACATTCTTTGGCGGACCGTTCGTG
>CAZMLG010000304.1:0-2874 GCA_964566985.1 uncultured Intrasporangiaceae bacterium | reverse complement strand
CGTGGGCCATCGCGATCCGCCCCTGCATCGCGGCGACCGACGCGAGCGGCAGCACGCCGGTGCAGTCCCCTGCGGCGTAGATGCCCTGCACGGAGGTGCGTGAGACCCGGTCGACCTCGATGTGGCCGGACTCGCGCAGGTCGACGCCGACCTCCTCCAGGCCGATCCCCCGGGTCCGCGGGATCGACCCGACGGCCAGCAGCACGTGGCTGCCGGTCACGGTGCGCCCGTCGTCGAGGGTCACCACGACCTCGTCGCCCTCGCGCACGGCCGAGGCGGCTCGCGAACGGTTGAGGACCTGCATACCCCTGCGTCGGAAGACGTTTTCGATCACGGTCGCCGCGTCGGCGTCCTCCCCCGGCAGCACGCGATCGCGTGACGACACCAGGGTCACCTCGGACCCGAGGCCGAGGTAGGCGTGGGCGAGCTCGGCGCCGGTGACACCGGACCCGACCACGATCAGCTTCTCCGGCAGTGCCTTCAGGTCATAGATGTGTTGCCAGGTGAGGATCCGCTCGCCGTCCGGCTGCGCCGTGGGCAGCACCCGGGGCGTCGTGCCGACCGCGACCAGCACGACGTCGGCCGACAGCTCGACGCTCGTGCCGTCGAGCTGCTCACAGACGACCAGGCCGGGCCGCACCACGCGACCGGACCCGATGAGGATCCGCCCGCCGGCACTCTCGACCTGAGCGCGGATGTCCCGGCTCTGGGCACGGGCCAGGTCCAGGATGCGCGCGTTGACCTGGCCGAGGTTGGCGTGGGCGTGCTGGTCGTCCTCGGTGTCCCGGAAGCCCACGCCGAGCCGACCCGCCGCCTCGAACCGGGACAGGAAGTCGGACGTGGCGATCAGCGTCTTGCTCGGCACACAGTCGGTGAGCACGGCCGCACCCCCGAGGCCGTCCTTCTCGATGACGGTCACCTGCGCCCCGAGCTGCGCGGCGACCAGCGCGGACTCGTATCCGCCGGGGCCGCCGCCGATGATGACGACCGACTTCTTCTGAGCGCTCACGGGACACCATGAAACCATGTCGCGGCCCCGGCACCGAGCCCACATGCGGGAAGACCGGGGCCCTGCGAAGGGAGCGTAGGAAGATCGAACCGAACCGAACCGAGCGCACATGCGGGAGGGCCGGGGGCCTGCGGAGGGAGCGTAGGAAGATCGAACCGAACCGAACCGAGCGCACATGCGGGAGGGCCGGGGGCCTGCGGAGGGAGCGTGGATGGGACTGGCCGTCTGCCGGAGCCTGCGGAGGCAGACTGGATGCGACCGCAGCAGGCCCCCGGCCCGACCTGCCGACCACTCGACCGCAGTGTGCCCCCGTCTCGACCTGCCGACCCCGCGACCGCAGCAGGCCCCCGGCCCGACCTGCCGACCACACAGCGCGGTGCGCCCGGCCCGACCTACCGACCACAGGCCGACCACGCACACAGCGTCGGGCAGCGGCCTCGTCTAGCCTGTCGTGCGTGACTGAATCCGTGGACCTGCGTGACCCCGACGTCGACCCGTTCGACCTCGCCTCGAAAGCCGCCGCCGTCATCGCGGACGCGACCGGCTCCCCCACCCACGACATCGCTCTCGTGCTGGGCTCCGGCTGGGGGCAGACGGCCGACAGGATCGGCGAGACCCTGGCGACCGTGCCCCACGAGGACGTGCCGGGCTTCGCCAAGGCGGCGGTGGCCGGGCACGGCAGCGCGATGCGCTCGGTGCGCATCGGCGACTCCGACCGGCGGGCGCTGGTCTTCGGCACGCGCACCCACTTCTACGAAGGCAAGGGAGTGCGCAGCGTGGTCCACGGTGTGCGCACCGCGGCGGCCGCGGGCGCCCGGGCCATCGTGCTCACCAACGGGTGCGGCGGGCTCAACCCGGACTGGGGTGCCGGCACGCCGGTGCTGATCAAGGACCACCTCAACCTCACCGCGACCTCCCCGATCGAGGGCGCGCATTTCGTCGACCTGACCGACCTCTACACCCCACGCCTGCGGGAGATCGCCCACAGCGTGGATCCGCAACTGCCCGAGGGGGTCTATGCACAAATGCGCGGCCCGCACTACGAGACGCCGGCCGAGGTGGCGATGGTGGGCAGGCTCGGCGGCGACCTGGTCGGGATGTCCACGACCCTCGAGGCGATCGCCGCCCGGCAGAGCGGCCTGGAGGTGCTCGGGGTCTCGCTGGTGACCAATCTCGCGGCCGGAGTCACCGACCAGCCGCTCTCCCACGCCGAGGTGATCGAGGCCGGGCAGGCCGCGGCACAGCGGTGCGGTGAGCTGCTGGCCGCCGTGGTGACGAGGATCTGATCGGCGATGTCGAACCTCACCGCACAAGCCCGCGCCTGGCTGGCCGACGACCCCGACGAGGCGACCCGCGCCGAGTTGCGTGCCGTGCTCTCCGCCGCCGAGGAGGGAAGCTCTACCGCCCGAGACGACCTGGAGGACCGATTCGCCGGGATGCTGGAGTTCGGCACGGCCGGGCTGCGCGGCGCGCTCGGCGCCGGACCGAACCGGATGAACCGGGTCGTCGTGCTGCGCACGGCGGCCGGGCTCACGGCATACCTGCAGGAAATGCTGGGTCGGCGTGACGTGACGGTCGTGATCGGCTTCGACGCTCGCACCGACTCCGACGTGTTCGCGGCCGACACCGCGGGAGTCGTCGAGGCGGCCGGCGGGCGTGCCCTGGTCATGCCGCGGCCGCTGCCGACACCGGTGTTGGCGTATGCCATTCGCCACCTCGGCGCGGATGCCGGGGTGATGGTCACGGCCAGTCACAACCCGCCGCAGGACAACGGCTACAAGGTCTATCTCGGCGACGGCAGTCAGATCGTGCCGCCGGCCGACGCCGACATCGCCGCGGCGATCGACCGGTTCCCGACGGCGGCC
>CAZMLG010000303.1:0-2903 GCA_964566985.1 uncultured Intrasporangiaceae bacterium | reverse complement strand
AGGAGGCCGCCCACCCCGAGGCCAACATCATCTTCGGTGCCGTCATCGACGACGCTCTCGGCGACGAGGTGCGCGTGACGGTGATCGCCGCCGGTTTCGACGGCGGCGCTCCGCAGAAGCGCTCGGACGATCGCGCCCTGGGTCAGATCCAGGGTGGTCCGGCCGTCCGGGACCGCGCGTCGTCGCAGCAGGAATCGGCCACGACGCCGGCGCGCCCGGCCGGCGCCTCGACCCCGGCGCCCGGCGCGCGCCCGGACGCGGCCCGACAATCCGAGGCTCCCACCGGCGGGGCGACGGCGACCCCGCGACCCGCGCAGGGACACGCCGGCGGGCAGGGGCAGGCACCTCAGGGTGGGCAGCCGCCGCAGGGCGGCCCCGGGGGCGACACGGAGCGGCGGGAGGCGCCCGGCCGCGTGCAGCAGTCGGGCACCGTACGCCCGCCGCGGGAGATCCCCGTCGACGAGGGCGACGACGACCTGGATGTGCCCGACTTCCTGAAGTAGTCCGCGCCGATGTTCTGGTGGCAGGACCACCTGGAGGCCGGTGGCCGCCGCATCGACCGTGCCTTCACCGACACCCGAGACGGAGTCAGTGCCGGTGCGGCCGCCGGGCTGAACCTCGGCGGCGGGGTGGGCGACCGCCCCGAGGATGTCGAGACGAACCGACGGCGCCTCGCCGACGCGCTCGCGGTGCCGCGGGACCACCTCGTGCTCATGCAGCAGGTGCACGGCACCGACGTCGTCGTGGTCGAGCGGGCCGGTCAACCGATCCCGCCCTGTGACGGCGTCGTGACGTCGGCGCCCGGCCTCGCGCTCGTCGTCCTGGTCGCCGATTGCACCCCTGTGCTGCTCGCGGACCCCGACACCGGCATGGTGGCCGCGGTCCACGCCGGGCGCCCCGGGATGATCTCCGGCGTCGTCGGGCGTGCCGTCGACGTCATGCGAGGCCTCGGGGCACGACATCTGGCTGCTGCCGTGGGGCCCTCCGTGTGCGGGCGCTGCTACGAGGTCCCCGAGGCGATGCGCGAGGAGGCGGCCGTCGCCAGCGCCGCGTCACGAGCCATGACCCGACACGGCACCCCGGCGATCGACGTCGCCGCAGGGGTGGTCGAACAGCTCGCGCGGCGCGAGGTCGACGTCACCTGGGTCGACGGGTGCACCCGGGAGTCACCACGCCTCTACTCCTACCGGCGCGACCACGCCACCGGCCGGCAGGGCGGCGTCATCGTGGCACGAAGAGGGACGGGTCGATGACCGACGAGGACGAACGCACGTCACAGCTTCGAGAGCGGCTGCACGCGGTGACCGACCGGATGGCGTCCGCGGGCCGGGCCGCGGGCCGCGCGCCCGGCGATCTCCACCTGGTCGCCGTCACGAAATTCTTCCCGGCGGCCGACGTGGCCAGGCTGCACGGGCTCGGCGTCCGCGACGTCGGGGAGAACCGCGACCAGGAAGCCTGCGCCAAGGTCGATGAGCTGGCCGAGGCCGTCCGTGACGACCTCACCGTACATTTCATCGGACAGTTGCAGTCCAACAAGGCCCGGCACGTCGCCCGGTATGCCGATGTGGTGCAGTCGGTCGACCGCCCCAAACTCGTGACGGCCCTCGATCGCTCGGCAACGGACGCGGGCCGCTCGCTCGACGTGCTCGTCCAGGTCGATCTCGGCGGGGGCGAGGCCGGGCGTGGGGGAGCGATGCCGGACACCGTCCGTGCGCTCGCGGACCGCCTCGCCGAGGCGGAGAGCCTACGACTGCGGGGCGTGATGGCGGTCGCGCCGCTCGGAGCGGACCCGCGCCCGGCGTTCGAGCGGCTGTACGAGGTCGCCTCCCGGGTGCGCGCCGATCACCCCCGAGCCACGTGGATCTCCGCGGGAATGAGCGCCGACCTGGAGGATGCCATCGCCTGCGGCGCGACACACCTGCGTGTCGGCAGCGCAATCCTGGGATCCAGGCCGCTGCGGCGGTAGCGTCGACGACGACCACCGACCAAAGACGTGCACGGCCGACCACGGCCGGAACCAAGGAGCTCGACAGATGGCTGGCACGCTGCGCAAGACGATGGAATACCTCGGCCTGGCCGAGGTGGACCATCCGTACGACGACACCTACGACGACGCGTACGACGGCCCCGACGCCGGCTACGACGACCAGCCCTCGGGGTATGCCGAGGACGAGATCGAGCGCGAGCCCGCCCCGGTGACCCAACTGCACAGGGGGCAAGGCCCCGTCGCACATGCCGTGCCAACTCACGAGGCGGGGGCCATGAGCCGCATCAACACCATTCATCCGCGGACCTACAACGAGGCCAAGGCGATCGGCGAGAGCTTCCGCGACGGCGTGCCGGTCATCATGAACCTGTCCGACATGGACGACAACGACGCCAAGCGGCTCGTCGACTTCGCCGCAGGCCTGGTGTTCGGCCTGCACGGGACGATCGAGCGGGTCACCAGCAAGGTCTTCCTGCTCTCCCCGGCCGGGGTCGAGGTCGCCACCAGCGGCCCCGAGGCCAAGCGCGCAGGCCGCGGCCTGTTCAACCAGAGCTGAGACGGATCACTCCGCGACGTCCTCCGGTCACCTGCGTCGTTTTTGGTTCGTAGCGTTGCATCCCTCACAATGAGGGCATGAACGGTGTGCTGGCGATCGTCTCGCTGCTGCTCTATCTGTTCCTCATCGTCCTGATCGCTCGGCTGGTCTTCGACTGGGTGCAGGTCTTCGCCCGCGACTGGCGCCCACACGGTCCGGTCCTGGTGGTCGCGGAGACCGTCTACACGATCACGGATCCGCCTCTGAAGGCGCTGCGACGGGTCATCCCTCCGCTGCGTATCGGCAACGTCGGGATCGACGTGGGCTTCCTCGTGCTGGTCCTGGCTGTCTCTTTGCTGCTGAATCTTCTACAGTAAGCAC
>CAZMLG010000302.1:1197-2918 GCA_964566985.1 uncultured Intrasporangiaceae bacterium | reverse complement strand
TGTTCTTCCCATTGACGTTGTGTACGCGGTCGATGGGTGATTTGCCGCCGATGCCGGTATGGGGTCTGTGGTGATTGTACTCATGCAGCCAGGCTGGATAGGTGCCTGCTCGTTCGGTCTCTGAGTCGTAGTGTTTGGCGTAGGCCCATTCGACGGCGAGGGTGCGGTGGAAACGCTCGATCTTCCCGTTCGTCTGCGGCCGGTAGGGGCGGGTGAACTTGTGCTTCACTGCCTCGCCGAGCACCTCGTTGAACATGCGTGAGCGATAGCAGTTTCCATTGTCGGTGAGCACGCGCAGGACGGTGATTCCCTGGCTGGCGAAGAACGAGTTCGCGCGCTTCCAGAATCCGGCTGCGGTTTCTTGGCGTTCGTCGCCGAGGATTTCGGAGTAGACCATGCGTGAGTTGTCGTCGATCGCGGAGTGGATGAACGAGTACCCGACACCGGTCTTGTTCTTCTTGCCCTTCTGCTGGCCAAGGGTGCGGTGCCCGCCGCCGTCAGGGATGCGGCCGAGCTTCTTCACATCGACATGGACCAGGCCTCCAGGGCGCTCGTGCTCGTAGCGGACCGGTTTCGGCTTGCGCACCCGCATTCCGGTGTTCAGATCGATGTGACCCAGCAGCGGAACCCGATACCGCGTCAGGACCTTTGAGACCGTAGACTGCGGCAACCCCAAGTGATAGGCGATCCGGTGCGGCCCCCACCGGCGCGTGACGCGTAAAGCGACGATGCGTCGTTCCGTGCGCTGCGGAGTCTGATTTGGTGACCGGTACGGCCTCGATGAACGATCCGCGAGACCGGCAGATCCTTCAGCACGGAACCGCGCAACCCATTTGGACACTGTGCCGCGGGCTACTTGAAACCTTTCCGCGACACGCGCCTGCGCCCATCCCTCCTCGACGACGAGCTGGACGAGTTTGAACCGCCCCTGCGGTGTCAGCGACGCACGCGCGTGAGTAACGTAAGACATGAGGACCTCTGTCGATCGAATGAGTGTGGTAACCCATATCGATACCGGAGGTCCTCACCTCATTCCACCAGGCCACGCTGCCCACAACCTCCTTGGGAAGAACACCTACGTCGACGGTCGAATAATCTGCTCGGGCAGAATCGACCCGATTCCGGGAACGACGTTCGCAGGAATCTGGGGCGGAGCGACGCTTCCCGAGTACCGTGGCAGAGGCATCTATCGCGCGTTGACAGCGGCTCGAGTCCGTTCCGCGATGGCGCGTGGGGTGCGATGGATCCACTCAGACTCGACGGCAGACTCACGCCCCATTTTCGAGCGGGCCGGCCTGGTGAAGGTGACGGAAACCGTGCCGTGGGTGTGGCGACGCACCAAGCGCTAGGTCCTGCTACTCCCGTCAATGAGGCGTCGCCGCGATCGATCTTGATCGACAGCGCGCGGCACCCATTCACCGCGCATCACTGGTAAGCGCGTGAATCTAGACTGGACTGATGCACTCCCCTCGACGACTCGCTTTGATCGGCTCCGGTTCCGGTACGACTGCTGAAGCTGTTGCAACTGCACCATCGATCAACGCTGAAGTAGCGCTCATCATCGGCAACAACAGCAAGTCGGGCATCTTCGACGTCGCGGCCAGGCACGGTATCCGAAGCGTCCATCTGAGCGGCGTCACCCATCCCGACGCCGACCTCCTGGATGCGTCCATGCTCGACGAGTTGAACGAAGCAAGGATCGATCTGATCGTGCTGGCTGG
>CAZMLG010000302.1:0-1187 GCA_964566985.1 uncultured Intrasporangiaceae bacterium | reverse complement strand
GGCTGGGTACATGAAGAAGATCGGCCCCCGTGTTCGTGAGGCGTTCGAGCATCGGATCATCAATACGCATCCGGCACTGCTCCCGGCATACGGTTCCACCGGGATGTACGGGGATCGTGTGCACGAGGCAGTTCTGCGTGACAAGGTGTCTGTCACGGGTGCGACCGTCCACCTCGTCACCGAAGAGTATGACGAAGGACCGATCCTGACGCAGGCCCCGGTCGATGTTCTCGCAAGCGACGACGTGTCATCGTTGCGCACGCGCGTCCAGCTAGCCGAGAAGAAGCTGCTCATCGAATGGCTGAGCCGTTGGGCGATCAGCGGAGAAATCACCCCGGCGGCAGCGCTTCCTGGGTACTAACCGCCAGACAGCTCGCCCGTTACCGAAATCCCCGCCGAGAACGCATTTGCCAGCACCAGGGCTGGTAGCCGGCAATCATCCATCTGGGACACCGTGCGCGTTATCCCGCGCATACGGTTTCACCAGAGCGCTCCGATCATCAGGCGGTGACCATCGTTGTGCTGAGGGGCGGCGTTTCGGGGCGTCAGCGGACCATCCGGAGCTCTATCAGTCCAGCGATGTCGGGGTCTTGAACTGAGTGACCGTCTTCTTGGAATCCGTGGCGTTCGTAGAACCTGCGCGCTCGGTCGTTCGTGCTGGCGACCCACAGCTGTGCTGGTTGATCGCCGATCGCGGCAGTGAGTAGTGCATGTCCAACGACGCGGCCATGCTCCGAGGCCATGAGGTAGAGCGAGAAGAGGTGTACATCGCGCGCTGCCTCAATACCCTTGAGAGCGTCGGGATGCTTCGACGAGGCCGCGAACGCAAAGCCGACGATCTCGCCGGCCTTGTCCGCCACTACGACAGTTCCCGGTACGGGATCAAGCTCGAGAATACTGCTCCACATGTGTTGCCGAGCTTCTAGAGCAGAAGCGTCGAAGAACCGCTCTGGCATTAGTCCCGTGTAGGTTTCACGCCACGTCGCCACGTGCACTTGTGCAAGCCCTTGAGCGTCGTTGATCTGTGCGTTGCGAACCTGGATTGGGCCGGTCATGGTGTTGAGAGTAGCCCAGCCCGAAGCGATTGTTTCGGCGGACGACCTTTCGTCCGCCGGAGACTTTTGACCTTCAGACTGGGTGAGATTCGATCAAGCTTCTATTGTCCACTTACAGGCGGACGAATAGAA
>CAZMLG010000301.1:0-2944 GCA_964566985.1 uncultured Intrasporangiaceae bacterium | reverse complement strand
CGTCGAGACGCAGCACGGCATACGAGGTGACGACCAGGCGCGCGTCGCCGATGGCCTCGGCGACGCCGGTGCCGCGCTTGCGGCTGGTCTGCGTGACGGCGGCGACCGGCAGGTCGGGCGCGAACCGCGCCGCCTCCCCCACCCACGTGCCGACGACCGAGGACGGGGCGACGACCAGCACCGGGCGGTCGAGCTCGCCGGCCTCGTGGGCGCGGGTGATCGCCGCGAGCGCCTGCACCGTCTTGCCCAGGCCCATGTCGTCGGCGAGGATGCCGCCCAGGCCCGCGTCCCACAGCGCCGCCAGCCAGGCGTATCCCTCCCGCTGGTAGGGACGCAGCGTCGCGTGCAGCCCGTCAGGGACCGGCGGGGCCGAGAGTTCGTCCAGGTGGGCGACCCGGGAGACGACCTCCTGCCACGCCGCACTCTGCTGCCCGACGACGCCGAGGTCGACCAGCTCCTCCCAGAAGCCGAGGTGGAAGCGGCCGATGCGGGTCCCTCCCTCCATGGGGTGATCGGCCATGTCGCGGGCCTCCTGGATGAGGTCGCGCATCCGCAGCAGGTCGGGGTGATCCAGCCGGAACCACGTGCCCGAGGCGAGCAGCATCACGTCGTCGCCGCGCACGAGGGCGGCGAACAGCGGCTCGAACGGCACCTCTTCCCCGTCGATCGACACGCTGACGTGCAGGTCGAGCCAGTCGGGATCCTCCCCGTCGGAGGTGCCGACCTCGATCAGCGGCGGCGCCTCGCTGTGCTCGAAGGCCGGCAGGTCGCCGTCGGTCACGAGCCGCACGTCGTCACCGCGGTCGAGCTCGAGCGCGGCTTCCTGCAGGCGGACGGCGCGCCGCCCCTCGGCCACGACCTCGCTCGCCGGCCACCAGCCCAGCCCGCCGATCATGTCCAGCAACCCGGCGTCGCGCAGGTCGGGCTCGAGCCGCTGGACGAGGTCGCGCTCGGCCGCGCGATCTCGGGTGGGATCGGGCCGGTCGAGGGTGACCGGCTGCTCGTGGCGCCCGGCATACAGCATGTGCAGGCGCGCTCGAATCGCTTGCGCCCCGGCGGCGCTCAGGGTGATCTGCAGTTGGACGGAGCGGTCGGCCTCGGCACCGACCGGGTCGGCGTCCGGCATCAGGCGGGCGATGCGCGGGTAGTAGAGGTCGAAGAACTCGTCGGCGTCCTCCGCCGGGACCGTCAGGTCGCCCTGGCGCAGCAGCGCCGCCGTCATCGCGGAGGCCGGCTGGTCGAACCCGGCCAGCACGAGCGTGTCGTCGCCGGCGACCGCGACCCCGTGGATCGGGTCGCCGAGGTAGATCACGTCGCCGTCGGCGTCCAGGTCGAGGTGGGCTCCGCCGCGCAGGCTGCCGTCCGGCCGGGTGACGAATTCCGCTCGGGGACGCAGCCGACGGTCGAGCAGCCGCACCGTGTGGTCCTGCTTGGGGCCCGGCAGCAGCTCCACGCCGGCCGCGCGAGCCGACCGCAGGGCGTCCCAGATGCCCGGTCCCGCGTCCTGCAGCACGGGCGGTCGGCCATAGCCGTAGAAGCGCGCATCGGGGTCGAGCCCGGACAGCACCGACGCCAGCGCGTGAGACTGGGACCGGTCGAGCTCGGTGTAGCCGAACCGCGCGGACCGCAGTTGCTCCCAGATCTGGCTGGTGCCCCAGCGGCCGGTGCGGTTGAGCTTGCACGCACGCACCTCGAGGGCGGGCTCCGGCCCGCCGGACCAGGGCCGGCGGGTGACGTCGCCGAGCGAGAACCGCAGCGCCGTCGGCACGCCGGACCGGTCCTGACCGCCGGTGCCGTCGGCGTCGTCGAGCAGACCGCCGATCACCTCGCGCCACCCCTGCGTCGGCCGCGGCTCGTCACCCGTGGCGATCGCCTCGTCCCGGGCCGCGAGCAGCAGCGCGACGACGTGTTTGCAGTCGGCGCCCACCGGGCAGGAGCATCGCGACAGCCACTGCGGTGCCGGTCCGTCCTGCGTGGCGAGGGTGACCATCGTGGAGTACGGCCGTGAGCGGCTGCCCGCAACGGTGGCGAGCAGCATACGGCCGCGGTCGCCGGTGTTGATCGTGGTGACCATGCCCGACCGCGCGTAGGTGAGTCCGCGCCGGAACGCGCCGGGGCCGACCTGCTCGGCGATCGCCTCATCCGTCACACGGATCACCCACTGGGCGCCACGCACCTGCAGGTCGGGCGATGTGGTCACGGCTGCGAGCCTAACGACCCCGTCCGACAGCCTCCCGGCCCCGGACGCCTCGCCCACCTCAGGAGTTCGGGACGTCGCGCTCGAGCGCGGCGAGCCACGCTCGGGCGTTGCCGTCCGAGGGCGCTCGCCAGTCGCCGCGAGGCGACAGTGAGCCGCCGGCGACGACCTTCGGCCCGCTCGGCATCGCCGTGCGCTTGAACTGACTGAAGCCGAAGAACCGACCGCCGAACACCGTCAGCCAGTGCCGGATCTGCCCCAGGTCGTATGCCGTGCGCCGGCCCTGCGGGTAGCCCGCCGGCCAGTCACCCGCCTCGGCGTCGCCCCAGGAGTGCAGGGCCATGAACGCGATCCTGCCGGGGCGGAAGCCGTAGCGCAGCACATGGAAGAGCGTGAAGTCCTGCAGTGTGTAGGGCCCGATCATCGCCTCGGTCGACTGCACCTGACCGCCGTCGGCGGGCACCAGCTCGGGGCTGATCTCGGCGTCGATGATGGACTCCAGCGTGTCGAGCACATCGCGCGGGAACTGCTCGGAGTCGATCACCCAGCGGATCAGGTGCTGGATCATCGTCTTCGGGATGCCGGTGTTGATGCCGTAGTGCGACATCTGGTCACCGACGCCATAGGTGCACCAGCCGAGCGCGAGTTCGGACAGATCGCCCGTGCCGAGCACGATCCCCGTCTCGTGGTTGGCGATCCGGAAGAGGTAGTCGGTGCGCAGACCCGCCTGGACGTTTTCGAAGGTCG
>CAZMLG010000300.1:0-2975 GCA_964566985.1 uncultured Intrasporangiaceae bacterium | reverse complement strand
GCGCCGAGATCGCCTCCAACCGCGCCGACGAGCAGGAGATGAGCGTGGCCTGCCTGCGGATCTTGCAAGCCGCCCTGGTCTACCTGAACACCCTGCTCCTGCAAGACGTCCTCGCCGAGGACCCGTGGGCCGACCTGCTCACCGAGCACGATCGGCGTGGTCTGTCACCGCTGTTCTGGCAGCACATCCTGCCCTACGGCGAGGTCACGCTCGACATGACCTCGCGCCTGAATATCCGCACCGACGCTCCGATCAGCCGCCCGTAAAGTTGGGCGAATGGGATCAGCTTGGCATCTCGATCAACTTGAGATTGGCTGTTCCGTGCTCGTAATAGGTGCCGTCAGTGAGTACGTCGAGAGCGTCTTGGCGTAGCAGGTCGGACAAGGATTGAAGAGTCGTTGGACGCGTGGGTGCTGGCCAAAAGTTTCGAGCGGCTCATTCTGGCTGGCTCGGACTTGCCATCGTGTCGCACAACCTGATGAAGACCTGTTCCGTTTCGGACGCGGGGTTCAGCCGTCATGCGCGGGCGACTGGAATGATCGGTTGCAACAGGTGTGGTGGCTGGCGCGTCTAGGGGGTATGAAGCAAATGAAGACAGAGTCGTCTGACGACGCGCTCGGGGAGCTTGTCGCCGAGCACGGCCAGGCGCTGCTTCGCTTCGCGTTCCTGCTCACCAGCGGACACGCGGCTGATGCGGAGGACCTGGTGCAGTCCGTCCTGGCGCGGCTGGCCGCGCGGGGACTGGGCGACCTGAGCGACCCGGTGGCCTACGCCCGACGGGGCATCATCAACGAGCATCGCAGCGCCGGGCGTCACGCAGCCGTGGAACGGAAGATCCGTCCACGGCTGGTCACCGACGAGGCACTGCAGGACTCGACGCCGCAGGATGACCGGGTCGCGATCTTGAGTGCGCTGGAGGCCTTGACCGATCGGGAGCGTGCCGCCATCCTGCTGCGCTACTACCAGGACCTTCCCGACGACCAGATCGCGGCGGCCCTGGGTTGTCGTCGCCCGACTGTGCGATCGCTGATCCACCGGGCGATTCCCAAGCTGCGCCGAAGGCTCGGCGATGCCTACGACGGGGCTGAAACGTCCACGCACACATCTCATGAAAGAGGCCGCCACGATGACGAAGTTTGAAGAGCAGCTACGGACGCAGCTTCGCGACGCAGCCGACCAAGCGCCCGAGTTCCACGGCCTCAAGCAGCCCGAGCAGGAGGGCAGTGGGCCCCTCGACCGGGACACCGCGACCTCCCGCAGGAAGCGCTTCGCCTTGACCGCCCCACGGCTGGTCGCGGTCGCGGTTGCGGTCGCGGTCGCAGGCACCGGCGTGTCCTGGTGGACTCTGAATGACACCGATTCAAGCAACGGCGTGTCGGGCGCCTCGTGCGCCACGGACCTCCATTTCAGAGGGCATACATATGGCGCCGGCCCGCGAGTGATGCGCACCCCTAAACTCGGCCCGAGCCTGGGGACCGGTGTCATGCCAGGCTGTGAAGACACCGGTGGCCCGGGCAGTCCGGGCAAGAGCCCAGATGAGCACCTCCGCATCCACAAGATCCCCGGAGTCAACCCAGATATCGCAGTCTTTGCCAACGGCGATATCTGGATGAATCTCAACGTCACGAAGAGGCCGGCTCAGATGAGGCCGCTGTTCAAACCGGTGACCTGTTCGAACAGCGGGACGTTCGCCGTATCCGGCCAAATCATCGGCATGAATGCACAAGTAGAGTCGGACTTCCAGCCCCGTACCCCATACACGGCCACCCTGGTTGTGGACAAAGGGCCCGGCCTCGCGCTCACGGACTACCGCAACGTCACCCTGAAAGTGCGGGTCACCGGGGCCACCGTTGACGGCCGCGATCCCGGCCTGCTCCGCGCCGCTTTGTCAGAGGGCCACCGTGTCGTGGCCTCGCTCAAATGCGCCGACCACAACTTCGTAGCGACCGAGTTCAAATTAGCTACGGCCTCATAAGGCTCGCAGCATGGTGAGGGCGATGGATCGGTGCACTCGTCAGTAGATGCTCCTCAGCCCACGAACATCGCCCTTGCCCAAAGTCCTCGCTCCGCTCTCACAGAGGTGAGAATTGGTAGTCATCGTCAGCCTGGGGTGGCTCGTGCTGACGTGACCCATACCGAACACGTGTCCTGCCTCGTGAGTCCCGACCGACCGGATATCGTACTTGCTGTTGTGACAGTGGCCATTGTGTGGATGGTTCGTGAAATCGTAGTCGTGGGTGTTGAACCTCGTGTCGGCCTCACGCAGGTCGTTCTTGATACCCCACTCGGGCCATGACCACCAGCATGTCCGTGCCACCGTGCCATTCTTCAGGTTGCCTGCGTCCCAGGTGCTCTTTCCATCGCGCTTGGTGCAGACGTTATGGCTGTTGATGTCGGCCTCATACGAGGTGCGACCCGAGTAGTGCGAATGGGCATCCACTTGGTCGCTGTAACCGCAATTGTTGTAGCTGCCGGTGATGTTGTTGATTGCGTCCGCGAACGCCTTCTTGGCCGCCGATCGCGAGAGGCCGCCGGGCATCCCGCCGTCACCGATCCACCAGTTGTAGGTGCCATACTCCTTCAGATCGTTCGTGTTGTAGGCGCCGTCGTAACATGGACGGGTATCCGCCATCGGCGTCACCGAAGGCTCGACGGTCGTCCCCGTTGGGTAGGAGATGGTCCCATCCTTGGCGACCGAGACCTGGAAGCCGCCATCCTGGCCGTCTGCTCGCAAGGCCTCGGACCCGACTGCCATCCCCGGTGGTGGAACAGTGATCCCGCCATCACCGAAGAGAATGACCCGACCCACCAAGCTGCAATCGATGACAGACATCCCCGCGAGAACATCTTGCGGTGTCAGCGGCCCCGTCTCGGGCAGCCCACATCTGTTCGGTGCGGCACTGGCTGGGGCCTGACTGGCGGTGAACGCGATCCCCGACAGTGCAAGCATGGATGCGACGGCAACCCTCGACAAT
>CAZMLG010000299.1:0-3009 GCA_964566985.1 uncultured Intrasporangiaceae bacterium | reverse complement strand
CGTCTCGCCGGCGATGCGGACCGGCTCCGCCGACTCGCTGCCAAGGGCGACGTGGCCTGACCTTCGCTCCACGGCATCTCCGCAAGTCGATCCTTAAACCGCAAGTCGTAGCGCATGGCGCTACACTTGAGCTGTGGTGAGCGACCCTTGGTGGGACGACGAAGACGCTGTGCACATCCGCGGTCGCTCGGCCCGTTACCCGGGCGCCGCAGATGTCGAACCGGAGTGGACCGCGGAGGCGGCTGCCGACCAATTTCGCGTCGTCCGTGATCCGACCCGAAGCGCCGCGTCGGATACACCCGCCTCATCGGATACTCCGCGACGGCCGAATTCGTGCTCACCGTGATCGTCGATCCCGAGGACTCCTCCGGTGTGACCGCCTGGAAGACCCGGGGTGCCGATCTGGGTGAATACCTCGCACGAAAGGAACAACGCCATGACTGATACTCCGGAAACTTAGCGCGAGGCCAGGCGCCGCCGCCAGGAGGCGATACGGGCCGAGGTTGCCGACCAGGAATCCGAGGCCGCGGAAGCCGAAGCAGCGGAGAGCCGGGCAACGCTGGACGTGCCCATGCACCTACGCATTGACAAAGACCTCGACAACTACCTTCGCGACCGCGCCGCCCACGACGGCATCCCGGTATCCGCACTCGTCCGGCAGATCCTTCGCGCAGCGGCACAGCAACGAGTCATAAGCCCGTCGCAAGCCGACATCGAAGCGATCGCCCGGCGAGTTGCGCGCGAAGAGCTCCAGCACCAGTAGTCGATTCGTCAGCAAGACGTCGCGTGGCACGATGGTCGGGTGGAGCCATCGAGGATGCGGTACGGGTATGCGGGCACTGGGCCGGGCTCGATCACCCCAGATGGCTGTGCCGTGGATTTGTGGCGCCGGCTGCCGGTAGGCACCGAGCCCGACACTATCGCCCGCGCGGCGCCGCCACGCGCCACGATCCTGGAACTGGGTGCCGGAGTGGGCCGAGTTACCCATCCACTGTTGGACCGAGGGTTCTGTGTCACCGCCGTCGACGAGTCCGAGGAGATGCTGACCTACATCCGTGGGGCAGAGACGGTGCACAGCACGATCGAGGACTTGCGGCAGGGCCGCACCTACGATGTCGTGCTACTGGCGTCCTACCTGGTTCATGCCGGAGATCGGGACTTGGCGCGACGGTTCCTGGACACGTGCCGAGCGCACGTAGGTGAAACTGGCTGTGTGCTGATCCAGCGAAGACCACTGGAGACGCCCGACGAAGTCTCCCGCGAGGCGACGATCGGCACCGACGGGATCGCCCGAGTCTCGTCGGACCTCGTCGAAGACGGTGTATGGCGGGGCCGGGTGGAGCACGTGTTCCCCGATGCCACATGGACGCAAACCTTCACCTACCGGCCGATGAGCCGCCAGCAGTTCGAGGATGAGCTACTGTCGACGGGCCTGCGCCTGGACTGCTACCTCGATGATGATCGGACCTGGGCTCAATGCCGGCCAACATCACCCCGCGAAACTTCACTCGAAGCGTGACCCTCAAGCATTCGAGGTCAGTGCACACGAGCCCGTCGGACGATCGTCCTGCGGAACGGGTATAAGGCAGCATTGCGCCGGGCGGTGAGTTTGGGGCATCGTCGTCGGAACGAACTGTTCCGGCAAGACCTACGGCGTGAGGAGTATGGCGTCTGCGCGCCGGGGTATCAATCACGTGTCGCCGCTGGGATGGCGGCATGGCCGAGAAGGGTCGGTGACCGCACGCGCCTGAGAGGAGCAGAGATGGCGACGGCGAACAAGAGCCGATACCTCGAGAGGTACCTCTTCAACCCGCAGGTACGGCTGGCGTTGCGCCTTGGGATGGCGCCGCGGAACTTTGCGCTGCTGGAAACGACTGGCCGCCGCAGTGGCAAGCTGCGACAGACTCCGGTTGGCAACGGCCTCGACGGGGACACGTTCTGGCTGGTTGCCGAACACGGATACCGGTGCGACTACGTCCGCAACATCATCGCGAGCCCCCTGGTGCGGATCAAGGCCGGAGGACTGTGGCACGCGGGGAGGGCGCACCTGCTGCCAGACGACGACGGCCTAGCGCGACGCCGCGAGATCGACAGGTCGAATGGTCGTTCCGGGCGAGTCGACGGGTGGGTCTTCGCGAAGACAGCAACCACTCCTTTGACGATCCGGATCGACCTGAACCAGTGACGCAGGAATCAAACTGGCCGAGCGTCGGTCGGCGATCGATCAGCGACACAATCTCAGGGCTCGCTGAACACTGCCGGGTCGTAGGGCTGCGTACCTCCGTCGACAGCCCATAGGGCTGCGAGAGGCATCAGATCGGCGATCAGCACGCTGCGCACGCCGAACTCAGTCGGCAGCAGGACGCGGATCCCGGGGTGGTAGTCGAACAGCACCTGGCGGTCCCGTCCGCATGGTCCAACTGGTCCACGTCCGTGGTTGCCGACGGCCACGATGGTGGTGAGCTCCCTAGCGCCACGAGCACGCGCGACGCCGAGGGCCACCAGTTCTGCGCAGGGGCCGCCGGTGAAGTGGTAGACGTTCACGCCGGCAAACATTCGTCCGTCCGAGGCGCGAACAGCCGCACCCATCGTGTGCACGCCATCTTCGTCCGGCCCCGCGTCGGTGTTCGCGTCGATCGTAGATCGGGCCAGCTCCACGAGCTGCCACTCGTCCCTGGTGAGCTCGCGGGCAGAAGCAGGCAAAGTCATGACCTCATCATGGCACGTACTCCACGGACGGTGATCGTCGAGGAACCCGTCGAGGGCAACGTGTTCGTACGATGCGAGAAGCACCGTGGCTGACCGACTCTCGCTGCCAAACGGCATACGCGGACCATAGCGCCACCATGCGATGACCAGTCGGCGGCCGATGGTCCACCCCTGCGGGGCGGAGCGAAACTCAGTCGCAGTCCACCGCGACGGCGAGGGCGGCGCAGACTTCACGCATGCGAGCCTGGGCCACCCGCCCGAGACGTTCGACGAGGATCGCAATCGAGATGCTCTCGACCG
>CAZMLG010000298.1:0-3011 GCA_964566985.1 uncultured Intrasporangiaceae bacterium | reverse complement strand
TCGAGTTGATGTCCTTCATGTACTTCGGCACCGCGATGTTGAGCGTGGCCTGGTCGTACCAGACGTCGATGTCCTCGACCTTGTTGTGGATCTTCTTCCAGTACTTCTTGTGGGTGTTGGGCAGCCAGGTGTCGAAGAACGCGTCGACGTTGCTGCCGGAGCCCTTCGAGATGCCGGCGAAGACGATGCCGATGTCCATGGTGGGGGTCTTCACGGTGTAGCCGTGCTTCTCCAGGACGTGGGCCCACAGCTTGGTCACGACGGTGTCCTCGTCCCACCCGGAGGCGATCGGGATGGTCAGCGTCTTGGAGGACGAACCGCCGTCGTTGCCGCCGCCCCCGCCGCTGCCTCCGGTGGCCCCGGAGCCGGTGGTCTCGCTGGAGCCACAACCGGCCATGACACCGGCGGCGAGCGCGGCGATCGAGCCGGCCGCCACGGCCCTGCGGATGTTTGCGTTGCGCATGGAACCCTTCCTCATCTCATTCTCTCTTTCCTGTGGTTTCGTTGTCGATCTGGTTCAGCGGGATGCCGACTTCTGGGCGCGGGCAACGGCGGAGCGCGCCCCGACTCCGGCGGTGGCACGGTCGAGGAACATGGCAAGCACGACCACGGCCAATCCACTCTCGAAAGCGAGGGGTACCTGGAAACCGGTCAGTCCTGCGTAGACCTTTCCGCCTAGGCCCTCGGCCCCGACCATGCCCACGACGACAACCATGGACAGTGCCAGCATGATGACCTGGTTGACACCGGCCATGATCGTCGGCATCGCGAGCGGCATCTGAATGCCCCGCAGGATCTTGCCGCCTGGCGCGCCGAATGCCTTGCCCGCCTCGACCATCTCCTTGTCGACCTGACGAATACCCAACTGAGTCAGGCGCACGCCGGGCGGCATCGCGAAAATGACCGTTGCCACGAGGCCGGGTACGACACCGGTGCCGAAGATGACGACGACCGGGACAAGATAGACGAAGACGGGCAGCGTCTGCATGAAGTCGAGAATTGGTCGCAGAGCCCGGGCAACAAGCTCGCTGCGTGCAGAAAGGATCCCGAGCGGGATGGACAGCGCCAAGGCGATGACCGTGGCGATGATCACCATGGAGAACGATTGCATCGAAGGTTCCCACATTCGCATGCTCTGAATGATCAGCATGCCGATCAGGGTGCCGATGCCGAGCTTCCAGCTGCCGGCTGCCCACCCGATCAGCGCCAGGATGATCGCCATCACCAGTGGGGGAACGCTTGTAAAGGCGTCAGTCAGTCCACCGTTCAACCAGTCGAAAATGTGCACTATCGCGTCAACGATCGGGCCCAGGTTGTTCTGGATCCACTCGACGATGTCCTGGAACCAGTCGCCGATGTGCAGGCGGGGAACGGTGACGTCCGCGGGGATCACTGGGGGGCCTCCTGGTCAGCAGGTGCGTCGGGTTTGTCGAGCCCGACGGTGGAGGTGCCGGCGAGCTCGGGCTCGGCGGGAGTGGTGTCCTCGCTCTCCTCCTCGTCGTGGCTGAGCGCGTTGAGTAGCGTCACCCGGGGGATGACCCCCTTGAGCCGGTTGTCGTCGTCGACCACGGCGAGCGGCACCTCGGTGCTCGCCGAGCCGGTCAGCAGGTTGGCGACCGTGGTCTCCTCGGTCACGGAGGGTGTCGTGCTGTCGAGAATGGGGGTGATCGAGTCCATCTGCTCGTCGACCGCCTTGGAGACGTGCGGCTCGTGCACCACACCGCGCAGATGCCGGTCGCGGTCGACCACGAACAGCGACGTGAGCTGATGCTCGCGCATGATGCGGTGCGCCGAACGCGGACCCTGCTCGCTGCCGAGCACCGCGACCGGCGGCTCCATCACCGTCGAGGCCGTCAGCACCCGGCTGCGGTCGACGTCGTGGGTGAACTTCGCGACGTAGTCATTGGCCGGGTCGGTGAGGATCTGCTCGGCCGTGCCGATCTGCACGATCCGCCCGTCACGCATCATCGCGATGCGGTCACCCAGGCGCATGGCCTCGTTCAGGTCGTGGGAGATGAACAGGATCGTCTTGTGCAGCCGATGCTGCAGCTCGATCAACTGGTCCTGCATGTCCCGGCGGATCAACGGGTCCAGCGCGCTGAACGCCTCGTCCATCAGCAGGATGTCGGTGTCGGCGGCGAGCGCGCGCGCCAGGCCGACACGCTGCTGCATACCGCCGGAGAGCTGGCCGGGCAGCTTGTCCTCCCAGCCCTTCAAGCCGGTCAGCTCGAGGGCCTCGGTGGCCTTCTCCAGCCGCTCGGTCTTGCCGACACCCTTGGTCTCCAGCCCGTAGGCGGCGTTCTCCCGGACCGAGCGGTGCGGGAACAGCGCGAAGTGCTGGAAGACCATGCTGATGCGCTCGCGGCGGATCTGGCGCAGCTGCTTGGCCGAGGCGTTGGTCACGTCCACGTCGTAGACCTGGACGGAGCCGCTGGTCGGCTCCAGCAGGCCGTTGACGGCGCGGATCAAGGTGGACTTGCCCGAGCCGGACAGGCCCATGACGACGAACATCTCGCCCTCCTCCACGGAGAACGAGGCGTCGATGACGGCCGCGTTGAGGCCGTCCTTCATCAAGGCGCTCCGGTCTTCGCCGGCTTCCAGCCGATCGACGCCTTCCTTGGCGCGGCGACCGAACACCTTGTAGACGTTCTTGGCTTCGATGGCAGGCATCTGGGTCCCTTCGTGCTCGACGGTCAGGGCGGCCGTCGACCTGCACTGTCCGATCGGCCACTTTGCCCCAACTTTTCACACCAATGTGTTAAGGACCAAACGTTGTGACCGGTCCGTGACCCTGGCGTGTCCCAGGTCACGGTGGTCAAACGGGCCCCACGAGCCCCGCCACGACCCGCACGGCGCGCGTTTTCGCCACACGGCATACCGCCGATAAACTGCCCCGGTGACCCTGCAGATCTATGACACCGCCAGCCGCGCATTGCGCGACTTCGTCCCGTTGCGACCGGGCAAGGTGAGCATGTACATCTGTGGGCTCACCACCCAGGGGTCGCCGCACA
>CAZMLG010000297.1:0-3014 GCA_964566985.1 uncultured Intrasporangiaceae bacterium | reverse complement strand
CGATTCCGATGGTGAGTGCCACGGGACAAGGAGTCTACGTGGTATGCCGTGGCTCAGCGGGGCGGACCCGGTGCCGCGCTACCCGCGTGGGGCCACGGCCGGGCCCGCGCGGCATACGCTCACCGCATGCTGGTGCATCTGCGGCTGACGACACCGCCCGACCTGACCGACGCGACGCTCGACCTGTTCCGGGACAACCCGGTCGCGACCAACCTGATCCTGCGGCGCGGCGCGTGTCTGCGCCCGGAGGGCGACCTCGTCGAGGTCGACGTCGCGCGGGAGGCCGCATCGGCCACGATCGACGACCTGCACGACCTGGATCTGGGCACCCGTGGCGGCATCGTCATCAGCAGACCGACGGCCACGCCGTTCCGCGCCGCCGACGAGGCAGAGAAGGCCGCCGCCGGCGACCCCGACGACACGGTGATCTGGGATGTCATCAGGGAAGAGGCGCGCGACGGGGCACGGGCGACCATCACCTTCCACGTGTTCTTGATCGTCGCCGTCGCCCTCGCCTCCATCGCCGTCATCACCGACTCGGCGGTGCTGGTCGTCGGGGCGATGGTCGTCGGGCCCGAGTTCGCGACCATCGCGTCCCTCTGCACCGGGATCGTCTTCGCCGAAGCCCGCCTGGCCTGGCACGCCGTCCGGCTGTTGCTGCTCAGTTTTGCGCTGGCCGTCTCGGTGATCATCGTCGTGGCGTTGCTGGCAAGACTCGGCGGGCTGATCACCCCGGACATGGTGACCCGCGACCACCCGCAGACCGCATTCATCTGGAATCCGGACACCTGGTCGTTCGTCGTCGCCCTGCTCGCCGGAGCCGCCGGAGTGCTTGCCATGACGACCGACAAGGCCCAGGCGATGGTCGGGGTGTTCATCTCCGTCACGACGGTCCCGGCGGCCGGCAATCTCGCCCTCGCGACGGCCCTCGGGGTCTGGCCGGAGGTCGTCGGATCCGCGCAACAGCTCGGCCTGAACTTCGCGGGCATGCTGCTGGCCGGCAGCGCCACCCTGCTCGTCCAGCGACTGGCGATGCGGCGCATCTCGCGGTTGATGAAGCCGCTGCTCGCGCGGCGCTGAGCCGGTGTCGGTGGCCGCTGTCATGGTGGAGCCATGGACCTGATTCTCGGCCTGATCGTCGGCGCCGTGCTCGCGGCGGCGATCACGTATGCCGTCATGCGCTCGATGCACGCGGCCCGCCGGGCCGGCCTCGCGACCGAGCGCGACCTGTTGCGTGAGCGGGTCGCCGACCTCGAGGTGTCGGTCGGCGACGACCGGCAGACGGCCGCCGTGCTGGCGCCGCTGGGCACCACGCTGCAGCGGGTCGAACACCATGTGACCGCCCTGGAGCGCTCGCGCGCCGAGCAGTTCGGCGCGCTCGGGGCCCAACTGGAGCAGGTGGGCCGCTCGACCGCGGCCCTGCAGCAGGAGACGGGACAGTTGGCCGGCGCGCTGCGCTCGTCCAGTGCCCGCGGCACCTGGGGCGAGGTGCAGTTGCGTCGCATCCTGGAGCATTCCGGCATGCTCGATCACTGCGACTTCGAGGAGCAGGTGACCGCGACCAGCCGGCACGAGCGCACGGTGCGTCCCGACGTGGTCGTGCGGCTGCCCGGCGACCGGGTGCTCGTCATCGACGCGAAGGCGCCGGCCACGGCCTACCTGGAGGCGCAGCAGGACGACCTGGACGAGCAGAGCCGCGATCGGCTTCTCGACGACCATGTGCGGGCGCTCACCCGGCACGTCGACGCCCTCGGCGGCAAGGACTACTGGAGCGCGTTCGCCCACAGCCCACAGCTGGTGATCTGCTTCGTGCCCAGCGACGCGATGCTCGGCGCCGCCCTGCGCGGGCGGCCCGCGCTGTTGGATCACGCGATGTCCCGCAACGTCGTCCTGGCCTCGCCCAGCACCCTGTTGGCGATGCTGCGGGCGACCGCCTTCGCCTGGCAGCAGGACCAGCTCACGACCAATGCCCAGGAGCTCCTGGAGCTCGGCAGCACCCTCTACGAACGACTGACGACCCTCGGGCAGCACGCCACGAAGCTCGGCGGCAGCCTGCGTCGTTCGGTCGAGGCCTACAACGGGCTCGTGGGAGCGCTCGAGTCGCGGGTGCTGGTCACCGCCCGGCGTATGCACGACCTGGGGATGGCCGACGACGAGCCTCCGACCGTGGCGGCCGTCGACGCCGCGCCGCGGCCCCTGACGGCGGCCGAACTCCTCGAGGCGCTGGACGAGCAGGTCGCCCGGCCAGAACTCGAGGTGCCGCGAGAGCCGGACCGGGCAGAAGGTCAGCGCAGCGAACCGGCGTCGTGACGCACCTGGGTCGCGTCGGCCCCGTCGCGAGCCTTGAGGTCGTGGCGCAGCTCCTTCGGGAGCGCGAACAGCAGGCTCTCCTCGGCCGCGGTGACCGCCTCGACGTCCGCATAGCCCTTGCCGGCAAGGTGGTCCAGCACGTCGCGCACGAGGATCTCGGGCACCGAGGCCCCTGACGTCACGCCGATCGTCGAGACTCCCTCGAGCCAGGCGTCGTCGATCTCGTCGGCGTAGTCGACCAGGTGCCCGGCGCGTGCGCCGTGCTCCACAGCGACCTCGACGAGGCGGACCGAGTTGGACGAGTTGCGGCTGCCGACGACCAGCATCAGATCGGTCTGCGGAGCCATCTGCTTGACCGCGAGCTGGCGGTTCTGGGTGGCATAACAGATGTCGTCCGACGGCGGATCCTGCAGCTTGGGGAAGCGCTCGCGCAATCGGCGCACGGTCTCCATCGTCTCGTCGACCGACAGGGTGGTCTGGGAGAGCCAGACGACCTTGTCGGGGTCGCGCACCTCGATGTCGTCGACGTATTCCGGGCCCTGGACCAGGACGATCCGCTCGGGGGCCTCCCCCGAGGTGCCGACGACCTCCTCATGGCCCTCGTGGCCGATCAGCAGGATGTCGTAGTCGTCGGAGGCGAAACGCTTCGCCTCGCGGTGCACCTTCGTGACGAGCGGGCACGTGGCGTCGATCGTCTTCAGGTG
>CAZMLG010000296.1:0-3080 GCA_964566985.1 uncultured Intrasporangiaceae bacterium | reverse complement strand
GACCCCGTCACGGACCCGGGGCGGCGGCCGCCGCTACTCCATGGAGGACATCCGCCTGCTGCGTTATGTCCAGCAGCTCTCCCAGGAGGAGGGCGTCAGCCTCGCCGGGATCCAGCGCATCCTCGAGCTCGAACACGAGGTCGGCACGTTGCGCCGCAAGGTCGCCCGGCTCAGCGCCGAGCTCGAGGAGGCCCGCAAGGAGTCCGGCAGCCGCATCTTCGCCGCCTCGCCGGACGGGCAGATCGTCACCCTCCGCCCCGGCGAGCGCCCCCATCGCCACGTCGGCACGTCGCTGGTCGTCTGGCGTCCCCGACGCCGCTGACCGGACCGTCGCTCATCCCTCGCGGCGAGGCTGCCCACCCGTAGCCTCCGACCACACCGTCTGCAGCGCGAGGAACTCGTCCACGCCGATGCCGCTCAGGATCGTGCGCGCGACCGGCCAGACGTGATGGCGCTCGCGATCGACATACACCTCGGGCTCGGCACATCGCACCGATCGACCGCAGGTGAGCAGCGTGCATCCGCCTTCGGCCACCACGTTCTTGACCCAGTCGGCGTCACGGCCATACGTGAGTGCGATGACGTATCCGGTGCCGGTGCGGAACACGTTGACGGGAGTGCGATATTCGGCCCCGCTGCGTCGCCCGTGATGCACCACGACACCGAAGCCGGGGACGCGCGGTGCCAGCGGGGCGGTGACCTTGTTCAGGCCGTGCTTGTTGAGCCGGCCGACGACCTTCGGGATCGGCATCCTCGCCTCCTACCGTTCGTGGCGTCCAGGGACCGTGCTCCCATCATCCTCAGTCCGTCCTCGACGCGCCAGCACGCCATAGCGCGACACAGCGTCAACACCGCGTCGGCACCGTCACGAGGAGGGACGGTTGGGTGCGTGATAGCGCAAGGTCGGCCTCGTTCGGGAACGTTCGGGAATGCTGACGGGGGCTGTCGGACGTGTGAGTCTGAGGAAGGAGCAGCGGGGGAGTCTTCAGCGCGCTCCGCGACCGACCACGCGACACCCGGAGGCGACGAATGGGCCAGTTGAGCAGGCGACAAGTGACGAAAGCGGCGGCGTGGAGCGTGCCGGTGATCGCCACCGCGGCCGCGGCCCCGGCCTTCGCCGCGTCGGACCCCACGGACTTCGATGCCCAAGTCGACGGTGGCTGCATGAGCACCGGGACGAGTGGCTATTGGCTCTACTTCCGGATCATCGCGACCGGTGCGACCCCGGTGCCGGCCGGGCAACAGATCACGATCGAGATGCACGACCCCGAGCACGGCGGCCAACTGACCCCCACTGCGGTCTACACCGCCACGAACGGTGGGACCGCCGGCGTCACCGGGATCGCCGTCTCGGCGGACGGGACCACATGGTCCGCCACGACGACCCGCGCGATCGGTTCGGCCCTGGAGGACCACCTGCACCTCTATGTCAGCGGGGTCGGCTTCAACACCTACGGCGAGACCGGGAGGTGCACGATCACCACGAACGACACCGATGCCGGCAACAACACGGTGCTGGTCACCAAGGTCAGCCTCTGGGACGGCCTGTGCGTGGAGTCGGCCTGACGCTCAGCGCGCCGCTCCCAGCACGGTGGCCAGATAGTCGCGCTCCTCGGCGTCGTCCGAATCGCCCATCTGCATCGCCAGGGAGGCGTTGATCAGCATGCCTCGGGCCATGAAGTCGCGGGTCTGGCGATCGTCGGCGCCGGCCCGCTCGCGCACGAGCGACCGGATCGCGAAGAACACCCGGCGCGCCTCCTGCGCGATCCGTGGCTCCCGCGTCGCGCTGAACGCGTGGAAGACGACCAGCAGCAGCTCCGGCCGGGTCCGCACGAGCTCCACGTAGGCCTTGCCCAGCGCCTCGGGCCGGAACGGTGGCGACGCGGCGGCCTCCATCGCGTCGAGGATGAGGTCCCCGGCATACGCGTGGGTGCGCAGGAACATCGCCAGCTTGGACTCGAAGATCTGGATCATCCGTGGCTGGGACAGCCCTGCGTGGTGCGCGACGTCCCCCGTCGTCGTGCCGTAGTAACCCCCGACGGCAAACGCCGCCACCGCTGCGTCGAGCAGGTGGCGGTCGCGTTCTGAGTAGTGTTCGGCGCGGCTCACACGACCACGATAGGCAGACGGCGCCGCCGGGAGGGCGTCGAGGTCCCGGGTGATCTGGACGGATTGCCACGACACGAGAAATCCTCCCCGGGAGCACTCCGGACCGAGGTTGAGTGGAATAGACTCAACTTTGCGGTCGTTGACTCCGATGGAGCGTATGCCGTGGCCCGCCCTGGTCGTGTGGTCACGGCATACCTGGACAACGATTCCTCGACGACAGGAGAACCACGTGGCACTACAGCTGACCACCAAGGCCCAGGAGGCGCTGGCCGACGCCATGGCGCGGGCCACCGGCGCGGGCAACCCACAGCTCGAACCGGCCCACCTGCTCGCGGCGCTGGTCGACCAGACCGACACCACCACCGCGCCGCTGCTGGAGGCCTCCGGCACCCCGCTCGCCCAGGTGCGCGCCGCGGCCGAGCAGGCGCACAAGGCGCTCCCCGCGGTGAGTGGGTCCTCGGTGGCCCAGCCGACGATGTCGCGCGCCACCTCCAACGTGCTGGAACAGGCGCGGCAGTCCATGGAGGCCATGGGCGACACCTTCGTGTCGACCGATCACCTCCTGCTCGCACTCGCCCGCACCGGCGAGTTCGGGCTGCCGGCCGACGCCATCGAGAAGGCCATCCCGCAGACCCGTGGGGGCGGCAAGGTCACCAGCGCCGACCCGGAGGGGACCTTCGAGGCGTTGGAGAAGTACGGCACCGACCTGACCGCGGTCGCCCGTGAGGGCAAGCTGGACCCGGTCATCGGCCGCGACTCGGAGATCCGCCGTGTCGTGCAGGTGCTCTCCCGGCGCACCAAGAACAACCCCGTGCTCATCGGTGATCCCGGTGTCGGCAAGACCGCCGTGGTCGAAGGGCTGGCGCAGCGCATCGTCGCCGGCGACGTGCCGGAGTCGTTGCGAGACAAGCGCCTGGTCGCCCACGACCGGGGGGCGATGGTCGCCGGCGCGAAGTACCGCGGCGAGTTCG
>CAZMLG010000295.1:0-3084 GCA_964566985.1 uncultured Intrasporangiaceae bacterium | reverse complement strand
GCGACATCGGTCTGCGATTCAGGCATCGACGACCCTCCTGCCTTCGAATGCTCGGCCGAGCGTGACCTCGTCAGCGTATTCCAGATCGCCACCCACAGGCAGCCCCGAGGCCAACCGGCTCACGGTGATCTGCATCGAGCGCAACAACCTCGTCAGGTAGGTCGCGGTCGCCTCGCCGTTGAGGTTGGGGTTGGTCGCGATGATGACCTCGTCCACGGACTCCTCGCCCAGCCTACGGACGAGTTCGGTGATCTTCAGATCGTCGGGACCGACCCCGTCGATCGGGCTGATCGCGCCCCCGAGCACGTGATAGCGGCCGCGGAACTCGCGGGTGCGCTCCATCGCGACGATGTCCTTCGGTTCCTCGACGACACACAGCAGCGACGCGTCACGACGCGGATCGCGGCAGATCTTGCACTGCTGGTCCTCGGCGATGTTGAAGCAGGTCTCGCAGAAGCGCACCTTCTCGCGGACCACGGTGAGCACCTCGGTGAGCCGGCGCACGTCGGCCGGGTCGGCCTGCAGCAGGTGGAAGGCGATGCGCTGCGCCGACTTGGGACCGACCCCGGGCAGACGGCCGAGTTCGTCGATCAGATCCTGGACGACACCTTCATACACGGCACGAGCCTATGCCCTGCCGCCCACGTCACTCGGCGGACGGGTGCTCGTTGTAGCCGTCGGCGCGTTCCTGACCGGACAACGCCGCGATGGCCGCCATGATCTCGTCGGTCGCCACGCGGCGCGCCTTCCCCGACGGCACCCCGTCGAACCGGCCGGTGAAGCTGATCGGCTCGCCGAAGTGCACCGCGAACGGCGCGATGCGCGGACGGTTCTCGCCGACCGGCTGCACGTCCTGGGTGCCGACCAGCCCGACCGGCACGACCGGCACGTCGGCGGTCATCGCCAGGTGCGCGACGCCGACCCGCCCGCGATAGAGGCGCCCGTCGCGTGACCGGGTGCCCTCCGGATAGATGCCGAAGGCTCCGCCGCCGCGCAACACCTCCAGCGCCGTGTCGAGCGAGTTGACCGCGGCTCGCGGGTCATCCCGCTCGACGGGGATCATGTTCATCGAGGTGAACCACGCCTTGGAGATCGCGCCCTTGAGGCCGGGACCGTTGAAGTAGTCGGCCTTGCCGAGGAAGGCGACCGGACGTGGCGCGACCATCGGGATGACGACGCTGTCGATGAACGAGCGATGGTTGCTGGCGATGATCACGCCGCCGGTGGCGGGCACGTGCTCCCTGCCGGTGACCGTCGGCCGCCAGATGGCGCGCAGCATCGGGGCGACGACACGGTGGGAGATCAGATAGAGCATCACTCCTCCACCCGGTCGTCGATGACCGTGCCGCCCAGCACGCTGGTGATGACCGGTATGCCGACCTGGCCGGCGTCGTCGACGTCCTCGTCGTCGAGCGAGTCGACCCCGGCCCGCCCCGCCGAGTCGTCACTCGGAACCGCCGAGTGGTCGCTCGGAGCCGCCGAGTGGTCGCTCGGAGCCGCCGAGTGGTCGCTCGGAGCGGCGCCGGCCCCACCGTCTGCCGGCCCGCTCGCCCAGTCGGGTGGCGGCGCGCTCACCGCACCCCAGCCGCCGGCGTCCTCGGCCGGAGCCTGCCGTCGCGCAGCCTCGCGTGCCGCGTCACGGGCCCGGTGCCCCGCCGAGTGGTCGCTCGGAACCGTCGAGTGGTCGGTTGGCGCGGGCGAGGTGCCCCCGCCCTGACGTGACGGTCCCTCGCCACCTGCCGGATCGGCATACGGCTGTGGTGGCGCGGGAGCATCGGCCGCCGGACCCGGCCCTTGGTATGCCGTGCCTGCGCCGCCGCCGGGACCGGACTCGGGTGCGCCTCCTCCCGGGCCGGGGCCTCCCGCATCGGGTTGGGCCTCGACCCGCACGTCGAGGCCCAACGTCTCGTCGAGGGCACGGCGCACGACATCCGGATGCTGCCCACGCGCGAACGTCTGCGCGAGGCCGCTGCTCGTGGTGCCGAGCAGGAGGCGTTCACCGTCGAAGTCGAGGACGTGGGCATGCTGCGACAGGAGCACCCACGTGGTGCGCTTGGCGTGCGCGATCCGGTCGAGCACGTCGGGCCAGGCTCGTCGGATGGCGTCGGTGTCGAGCCCGCCGGATCCGGCCGACGCCGGGCGGGGTGCGGATCGGACGGGGCCGGCTGCCGTCTCACGTGCACTACCCGCAGACTCGGCGGGGCTAGGTGCAGACTCGCGTGCACTACCTGCAGACTCGGCGGGGCTGGGCGCAGACTCGCGTGCACTACCTGCAGACTCGGCGGGGCTAGGTGCAGACTCGGCGGTTCTTACTGCAGGCTCGGCGCCGCCGATGTCGAGGCGACGCTCCAGCCGGTCGAGCCGCGCGGCATACCCCTGCTCACCGCTCGCAGCGGGCAGCAGCACCCGCGCGCAGATCAACTCCAACTGCAGCCGCGGGCTGGTCGCGCCGGTCATCTCCGTCAGACCCGCATTGACCAGGTCGGCCGCGCGGGACAGCGTGCCCTGGCCGAACGACGCCGCCTGCTGACGCATCCGCTCGAGCTGGTCCTCCGGCACCCCGCGCAACACCTGCGCCGCCCCGTCGGGCACGGCCTGCACGATGATCAGGTCGCGCAACCGCTCCAACACGTCTTCGACGAACCGGCGCGGGTCGAGGCCGGACTCGATGACCTTGTCGACCTGGCGGAAGGTCGCGGCGCCGTCGCCGGCCGCGAGCGCGTCGACGGTCGCATCGAGCAACTCGGCGTCGGTGAAGCCGAGCAGCGCCGCCGCCCCGGCATACGTCAGGCCGTCGTCGCCGGACCCGGCAATCAGCTGGTCGAGCACCGACAGCGAGTCACGCACCGACCCGCCACCCGCCCGGGTGACGAACGACAGCACGCCCGGCTCGACCGCGACCCCTTCGGCCTCGCACAACTGCGTCATGTAGTCGGCCAGCCGCTGCGGCGGCACGAGGCGGAACGGGTAGTGGTGGGTGCGCGAGCGGATGGTGCCGATGACCTTTTCCGGCTCGGTCGTCGCGAAGACGAACTTCACGTGCTCCGGTGGCTCCTCGACGATCTTCAGCAGCGCGTTGAAGCC
>CAZMLG010000294.1:0-3113 GCA_964566985.1 uncultured Intrasporangiaceae bacterium | reverse complement strand
CGACGACAGCAGCAGCGACTACAGCGGCAGCAACGGCACCGACAGCGAAAACAACGGCGACGGCGCCGACAACGGCAGCGACAGTGACAGCAGTAGCGGTGGTAGCGGTCAGAAGGGGATTGATTGGCGCCCGGTCGGCAAGCGCCGCGCCGACGCCCTCATGGAACTCATTGGTGCCGCGGCGCGGGCCAGTAGTAGTGATGCGGGCCGCTCGCCGGTCAAGGCGACCATCACGCTGCCGTTGAGCGTGTTGATCGGGTCCTTGTCCAATGCCGGATATGCGACCACGAGCTTCGGGCAGGTCATCGACGCCGGCACCGCCCGCACCATGGCCTGCAACGCACAGATCACCCCGATGGTGCTCGGTACCGACTCGCAGCCGGTGGACCTGGGACGGGCCACCCGCCCGTTCGCCTCCGCCACCCGCGCCGCGATCACCCGACGCGATACCGGGTGCTCTTTCCCCGGGTGCGACCGGCCGGCGCCGTGGACCGAGGCGCACCACGCGATCCCCTGGTGGGTCGGGGGCCTGTCGGACAAGCTCAACGGGACCCTGTTGTGCTCTCGGCATCACCACATCGTGCACGCCAAGGGATACCTCCCCTGGATCACCGACACCCGCGTGGTCTGGGACCTGACCCCCGGACGGATGCCCACCCAGCCGCTCGAACCCGACGACCCGCTCATCCGCGGACCCGGCGCACCACCCGAACGACAAGACACCGGATAGCTACTCCGTAGTCAGCTCAGTTCCAGCCTCACCTCACCAGGCCTCGATACGGCCTCGCGCCGGGGCGCTCGGCCTACTCGACCGGCCGGGGTTGGGCCTCGATACGGGCTCCCCCGCTTCGCTCCTCCGCCCTACTCGGCCGGCCGATGGGGGGCCTCGATACGGCTCGCCCCCTGGGGGCTCGCCTACTCGACCGGCCGGGGTGAGGTCTGTACCCCGCACCAGGCAACCTTGCCGAACCCCCGTACGGACACCGCATTGTTCGCGTGGGTCGCCCGTGTCGCAACCTCCGCCACCGACACCGGAAAGCAAGCACACCGCATGCGACTCCGGCCGTCCGCGCGGCTCACGGCACGAGGCACATGAGCACATGGCATATTGGCGGCAGCCCCGCGTGAGCACCCCGCCCGAGACGGATCATGCGACCACGTGGCATGCACGAGCTCGGGCGCATCCCACCGGATCCCGACGTGTCTCGACGTCGTCTCGCCGATCGAAACCGTGATGGCCGATCAGTCCTCGGCGTCCAGCGTGGCCAACTCGTGATTGGTGAGTCGGATCGAGGCGGCGGCGATGTTCTGCTCCAGGTGGAGCGGGTCGCTCGTGCCGGGGATCGCCAGCACATGATGGCCCTGGTGCAGGGTCCAGGCGAGGCGCACCTGTTGCGGGGTGGCCCGACGCAACTGGGCGAGCATCTTGACGGTGGGCGAGTGGTCCTGGGCGACGTCCTCCAGCGGGTTCTCCCCGGCCAAGGAAAAATAGGGCACGAAGGCGATGCCGCGCCGGGCGCATTCGAGGAGCAGCTCGTCGAATCGGCGCCGTATGTCGAGGGCATACGCGTTCTGGACACACACGACCGGAGCGATCGCTTCCGCCTCGTCCAGGTGGCGACGTCGGGCATTGGATAGGCCCAGGTGGCGGATCAGACCCTCCTGTTGCAATTCGGCGAGCACGCCGAACGGCTCGTCGAGCCGGTCGCGGCTCTCCGGGTCGGGGATCCGCAGGCACACCACGTCGAGGCTGTCCCGGTCGAGCAGACGCAGATCCTCCTCGACCTGTCGCCGCAGGTCGCCGGAGCCGGTGGCAGCGACGAGCGTGCCGGTCTCCGGGTCGAGGTCACGGCCGACGGTGGTGGAGATGACGACCGAGGTGTCCAGCGGCGCGAGGGCCTCACGCACGATGTCCGCGGCGCAGCGGCGCGGTCCGTCCTCGCCGTCGATCGGACCGCCTGGCGACACATAGAACGCGGCCGTGTCGATGTGGTTGACACCGAGTTCCACGGCTCGCCGGACCAGACCGACCGCCGCCTCACGGTCCGTGCCCGCGGTGAGGCGCATCGAGCCGAACCCCATCCGATTGACCTCGAGATCGCCGAGGGTCCAGGTGCCGGCGTCGGCGGCATCGATGGGCGGCAGGTGGTCGTCGTCAGACATGCGGAACCTTCGTGGATGGTCGGGCGGACCACCCACGATACCGGCGCCGACCGGCCGGCACGGGTGCCGGGAGGCGGAGACTCTGCCTGGTTCGCCCTCGAGCGGGGGATCTCGGGGATACCGTGAGATCAGTCATCCGCCACCTGGAAGGAAGATCTCCATGACCTCACCCAGTGACGCCCTCCGTGCCGCACGTGACCAATTGCTCGACCTGCGCACGTCCTACGGCCAGGCGGTCTCGGAGTTCCGGTGGCCGGACGTCGGCGACACCTTCAACTTCGCGCACGACTGGTTCGACACCTGGGCACGGGGCAACGACCGACCGGGGCTGGTCATCGTGGAGGAGGACGGGTCCCGCGGGGCGTGGACGTTCGATGACCTCGTGACGCGCTCCGATCAGGTCGCCGCGGCGCTGACGGCGCAGGGCGTCGGCAAGGGCGACAGCGTCGTGGTCATGCTCGGCAACCAGGTCGAACTGTGGGAGACGATGCTGGCGGTCATCAAGATCGGCGCCGTCATCATGCCGACGACCACCGTGGTCGGGCCGAAGGAACTGATCGACCGGATGTCCCGCGGTCAGGCCAAGGCCGTCGTCTGCAACCGGTCCGACACCGCGAAGTTCACCGAGGTTCCGGGCGACTACGTGCGGTTCGCGGTAGGCGGAGGCGAGGGCTGGCTGGACCATGCCGCGGCCTACGACCTGCCGGGGGATCCGGTCCCGCACCCGGGCAACGCGACGACGGACCGGATGCTGCTCTACTTCACGTCGGGCACCACGAGCCGTCCGAAGCTGGTCGAGCACACGCATCGGTCGTATCCGGTCGGGCATCTGTCGACGATGTACTGGCTGGGTATTCGGCCCGACGACGTGCACCTGAACATCTCGTCACCGGGCTGGGCCAAGCACGCGTGGTCCAACTTCTTCGCGCCGTGGCTGGGCGAGGCGACCG